>MEUC01000029.1 GCA_001771545.1 candidate division WOR-1 bacterium RIFOXYB2_FULL_42_35
CCAAAAAAAGCTCATATTCCCTCATATTTTGGGTTAGGTTTTAGATGATTTAACGAATGTGACTATGGTTAGATTTTAGATGATTTGATTCGCAGGCTTTTTAGCCCTTTCTATTAATGGTATAATTAGCAAGAAGAATAAAACTTTTCTCAACAGGATGAACTCCCAAATGATAAAAAAATCAGCTGGAATATTAGTATTATTAACAATTGTCGTTATAGCTGTCTTAGGTTGTGGTAAAGTTATTCCCACGGCAACAACAATTACTAACGCCACAACAACTTCTACCACCACTACTACGACGACGACAACTACTACCACCACACTACCAATTGGCAGTGGCACGACATATTATGTTGCGACTACAGGCAGTGATAGCACTGGGGATGGTTCTTCTGGCAATCCTTGGGCAACCCCTGGCTTGGGGTCCAGACAATTGCAAGCCGGTGACACCTTAATTATCCGGGGTGGAACTTACCTAGTTACCAGGTATGAAGATGACATTATTATTCCCCAAAATTCCGGCACAGCTGGAAATCCTATAACAATTCAAGGAGAAGTTGGCAACCGCCCTGTTTTAGCCGCTAGGATGACATCGGAATTTATTTCCGGTTCAACGGCTGGCCTTGGCCGAATGGTTGACCTTAACAATCAAAGCTACATAACAATTAAAAATATTGAGTTTACCCATGATTCAACAGCGATAGGAACCGGCGTTTATGTTAGGGATTGCATTACCGGCAACTCTGATCATATAACCCTAGAAAATTTATATATCCATCATATTGATAGCTTTGGTATTAATATCCAGGATGTTGATACTCTGACCGTGCAGAGCTGTACTATTGAATATTGTGGTTTCGGTGCAATAGGCTCGGCCGATATGGGAGCCGGGGGGGGCTGGAAAAACATTACGATTGACAGTTGTAATCTTTCCTATAATGGCCATTACTATCGAGGCGGAGATGATGCCAGGAGTGCTTATGACCGGCCGGACGGCATAGGATTAGAAGAAGGACCAGGACCGATCACAGTGAATAATTGTTTAGTAGAACACAATTATGGGGATGGCATAGATATAAAGCTAGATGCGGCTAAAGTTACTAATAATATTGTTAGAAATAATACAGCCAACGGTATAAAAATCTGGGGTGGAGGAACCAATAAGGTGGAAAACTGCTTGATCTACGGGACGGGGGATGGCGCTTATAATGGTTGGGATGCTATGGTTATTGCTATAACACAAAACAACTCTATTGTGCAATTAATCAATAATGCCGTACATGATATTGGAACCAGGTCAGCTTACTCAATGATTGTCCAATATGGTACCCCTTTTAACACTGTCCCCATTACCCTAACAATGATAAACAATATTTTCTCTAATTCGAACGGAGAGATATGGATGGCCTCTTCTGTTACCCCACAATTCCAGAATAATTTACTTAATCGAGATAGCAGCGCTTATCAAATTAGCATTGATGGCGCCCCTATGACTATTAGCCAATTAAACTCAATAGCCAATTGTAGCGGAAATATTACAGAAAACCCTCAATTTATTAATCCGGTTTGGGGGGGAAGCAACGGAGATTATCATCTTCAAGCAGGCAGCTTAGCCATTGACAGTGGAACTTCTTCTGGTGCACCCTCAACTGATTTGGATGGCAACTCTCGTCCCCAAGGCGGTGGTTATGATCTGGGGGTCTACGAGCAGTAGCTTAGCATTATTATACTATTTGCTGGAAATATATTTTTGGCCTAGCAAAATCTCTAAACAGACTCCTCAACTCATATGGATCAGACCATCTTGTACTGGGGTCTCTTAAAGTCATATCTAAAAGACAGCTATGAAAACGCCACAAATCTGTCCCTCTTTTGGTCTTATTTAGCTCTTCGCGAATTTCCCTAACCTCTGACTCATGATATTTTCTGCGAACAACTTCGTTATCGTCACAGGAAAAAGCATGTCTGCGATTTAAAGCAAAAAACAGGACTAATCCCAAAGAATATAAATCTGCTTTATAGTTAAGGCTAGGCCTATTATTTCCTATCAATGGCAGTGCCAGCCTTAAGCCCCGGCTTGTCTCTTATAAAATATTATTTAAATAAACCTCTAAGACTCAAAGACTCTAAGATCTTTTCTATATATAAACAAATTTCCCAGACCTAAATAGTTACAAAAAAAATGAAATTTCGATAAGAAAGTGAAGATAATACTATGTGGGTGGTTGGGGTAAATGAGCCAGGCAAGAAAACGTCTCAATAAATTTTAACAAAAAGGAACGTAAAAGTGGCTATTGAAGCAAATGGTAGCGGTAAACCTGCCTTCTTAATAGCAAGACCTAAAAAAAACAAAACCAGGCGAACCCGCAGCAACGCCACGTCCAAACACACAAGCTTTGTCTTCGTCTGATGGCCAGGGCCTGCCCATTGTTTCCCCGCCTGTGCAGCCTACAGAGTGTTTGTCTAGCGACCACCCCAAATATTTATTGCAAGTACTATCTGAATATATAGCAGAAGTACGCGATTATAATTCTATAACTTCTTTTAACCTTGGTTTTGTTGATCAACGCTCAAACCAAATGACCCGTCCATTAGGATTTATGTCTTTATGGTTATTGCTGATCTGGTGGGAAAAAGATTGCCAACCGCTTAAGGAAAATGACCTTAAAGGTTTATTGCCTGATGGGCAATACAAAGAAACAATTGACAATTTAATTAAAGCTGGCTGGCTGCAAGAAGTTGCTGGTGGCCTAACGCCTAAGCTGGGTCATTGGCAAGAGAACCCAAAGCGTTTTTGCCAGTTAATAGTAATAAATTTGAGATTTTTCTTAACAGCTTCAAGGCAGAATGATCCCGGGTGCAAGGAAGACCCCGTGGCTTTCTTTTTGTCTATGGTAGAAATGGACAAAGAGCTTTTATCGCAGTGTGCTGACCAGGAAAAAATTTTAGTTGCAAAAGAAAACTTAAACAATCCCTGGGAAAAGGCTTTAATGGCTTTTTCTATTGAAAGAAAATTTTATATTTTTACCTTTTTGAGCAATTTGGCGCAAAATATTTTTGAAGCTCTTGGTTCTTTGAAGGAGGGTAGTGATATTCCCTTAAGAAGCACAAGATTTCCAGAAAACACATTGTTTCACAAGATTTTTTACTCCCATGATGCGTTATCGTTTAGAGATAAAAAAGAGCAATTTGCAAATGCTTCTGACCAAGAAATGCTTAGGTTAAATAATTTGGCAAGTTTTTATGATGTTCCTTGGCGCATAGCGAAAGTCATAGCTAAAGGCAGGGCAAAACCTGTTTTTGCCGGTGTCTCTATAGGCCAAATAGCAGGACAGCCTTATATATTTATAAAAAATCTTTTCAACTTCACACCAGAACAGGGCTCATCATTTGACATTTCTGGTTCAGGGGGGGCACCCGTGATATTTCTTACAGCAAGTGATAGCCGTGACGTATCAATGGCTGTTTTTGACCAAGAGATGCCTTGTGCTTCTATCTTTTCGCAGGTGATAAATCGCCTTTTGTCAAATGATGTGTTTTTGCGCATAATTGAAGAAAAATGGGATACTTTGATTTTTTCAAAGGTTTTAAGTGAGCCCACAGAGCCGGGTCAGCAAAGATTGCTTTCGATGATTAAATTCTTTGCTCCTGATGGCCAGCTTACAGATAAAGAGAGTTTTTTAGCTTTTCTGTTTTATATGCTGGTCAATCCTGCTTTTTTGGGTTGTGATTTTGTTTTTGGCTTTGTTTTACCTCTTTTTTTAAACTGTATTAAGAATATTGACTTTGCAAATAATACCTTTTCTTTAAACACAGAAAACATAACAGCTTTGGCCGAGAAGTTATCTCAAGAAAGAGAGGGGCAAACGCAGCGGCCCACCAATCCCTCACCTCCCGCTTTAGTAAAAGCACTTTTGCCTGATTTGATAAACTGTGGTTTGCTTGATATTTCAGTCATACAAGACACCCTGCAATATCACTTAAGCAGGGAATTAGAAGATTTTGTTTTGTTGGACAAATTGCCCTTTGGCCAGCCAGATTTTGATCAAAGCTCTAAAGAAATACTGGTTGATTATTTTGTTGAGCGTGGTTTTTTGGAAAAAAATGGGGCAGGGGCAGTTAGGTTGAGTGCCCAAAAAAGACAAGAAGTAAACGCAAGCATTAGACAGCAACTAATAGAAATTATAAGCCCATTACCTGACAACACCGGCACAACCTTGTCGCGTAACCCACAAGAAAGGACAAGAATTGCCGAGATTAATCCTCAACTAAGGGGACAAAGCTTTGCTTTTAAACTAAGGCTTGATCCTGCAGCTATTTCGCGTTTTAGTCAGGCAGGAGAGGTTATGCCCCTGGCGATACCAGGGTTTAGTTCTTTAGTTTTGTTGCCATCTGCAAAGGCCGCGCGGTTAAAGGATGCCAAAACTATGCTGATTTTAGGAAATGGGAAAAGAGTTAGATTTTATCTTTTTAATGATGAAACAAGAAAGCTGACGCTTCTTAGCCGTGTCACAGAGGCAGATTTTTTTAATAAAGAGTCAACCCCAGAGATGAGTTTTAGCTCAATTCCTTGCTTAGGTAAGGTCAATGTTTTAGGAGCTACCGCAAGCGAACAGCAGGCTTTAGCTCCGCTAGCCAAAATATTAGCTGATTTTAATGTACAGGCTTTTGAAGTGCGTGACAGTTTGGCATTTGATTGTCAATGGGAAGGCAATACCCTGGTGCTACGGCCAACTGTTTTGGCAGACTTGAGTCAGGTTGATGTCTTGTTATTAGCTTGTAATCTGTTGTTAGCTAGAGAAAATGAAGCTAACAAAAAAATAAAAATTATTTTGCAATTATTTAAAACAGAAACAAGGCCAGAGTTAATCAAAGAAATGGAAGCAGTGGTTAAAGAACTGCCGGAAGAAAATTTGTTCCGGCATTATCCCGGGCAAATGAGCGCGGTTATTCGTTTACTCCACGATTTTAAAGACGTCAAAGGCCGCGCGCCAGCAGATTTAAAGCGCTTATTATTAGAGCGGTTATTAGTTTTTAGCCAGGAAACAAGATCTTCTGATTTTTGCTCGTATACTGGCCAAGGCACAAGCAATAGTATTAAATTGGAGCAATGGCCAGAACAAAAAACCCGTTTTATTGGTTTAGGTGTAGCTATGGTAGCAGAAAGCCAGGTTGGTTTGGGCAGCCAGGGAGTTGATTTCTTTTGCAGTAACCCGGCAAAGGGTCATTTGCTGCTTTATGTTTATTTCAGGGATCGAGAAGGTAAAATCATTGAAAAACTTTATACTTTGGCTGGCCAGCCTTATGAGCAGCATTTAATGTGGGAAAGGGATTTAGCTGTTATTGAGCAGACACACGGAGTTGATCTTGGTTTTATAAGAAAGCAGGGCTTAACCGAAGTCGAAAAGTTTTTACCTGCGACCCAAACTGTGTTAGCCTGTTTAGGCAGTGAGAAATTTTTAAAAGACACTTGTGTTTTAACCTCATTATGGCAGCTTTGTTCTGTAGCGCAGGGAGCTGATCTTCCCTTAGTTAGGCAGGCTTTGCTGGAAAATTTAGTTCCGGCTTTTATAAACAGTAATGAAGCTGAAGTCCAAAAATTGCTTGGCCAAATTTTACTACAGCTAGGTTTAGTTGATAGGGAGTTTGAATCTGTAGCTGACTGGGCTGATTATATTAATCAAGTAGTCAGGCCTGGTTTGCAGGTATTATCAGGCCAGCTGGCTGATAGTGACGATGTTTTGTACAATTGGTTGTCAGCTATCGAAGGTCGTTTGCAAGCAGCAGAACAAGCCCAAATTAAAGCTGGCCAAACACTTTTGGGCGAGGTGTTTTATAGGAATGTTCCTGATTTAAGGGCTTTAGATCCGCAGACTTTACTTAACCTGGCGCTTTATTTTAAAGCCAGGCAAGCAGTTGGTGATGATCCTCAATTTACAGGAACTATTACTGAAGTTCTACCCAAAGAAAAAATAGTTGATCCGAGAGAGCGAGCTTTACCAGTAACAGCTTCTCCTGCTGATCGATTGTCTGGCACTTTAGGAAAAGTAAGAAATCTTTTTGATACTGCTTTGAACGGGGCTGGTTTGGGTGTGCAAAACGCTCTTCAAGCAGCAATTAATGCTGTTAGTTCCTATCCTCATCAAGAAGTATTTCTGCCTTTGACCATATTAACAAGCTTGTTGGCCCAGTTTGATTCTAATAATCCTAAAAAGGATGTTACTGCTGTTAGGGATATTACACCCCAAGATCCCCATACTGGCGAAAAAATAAGGTCTGTGCATGTTGCTGGTTTTTCCTGGAATAATGATAGCGTTAAATATTATGTCCGTTTAGTTGCCAGGCGCCATGCTACTTTTTTTGGTCAAGCGCGGATTAGTGTTACTGTTTTTGCTGATCAAGACCAGCAAAAAGAATTGGCAGCTTTTAGGATTGATCTGGAAAAAAGAGGCGCAACCATTGATTTGGGCGGTTTATTTATAGCCGAAGCTTTAAGCGTGAGAGCTAGCGGTTATCATTTTGCTTCTTTCTTGCCACGAGCCTTGTCTGACCCTGATACTTTTTCTAAGTTTATCCAAGATCTTCAGCAAAGGCTCTGGGCTAAGCTGGACGTTAAGTAAAAACAGCGGTCAGTTATTACTGCTTTGACAGCCATTTCTTTTGCCCAGGATAGAGCAAAGTTTGCGGCTGTAAAAATATAAGCCGGTTATCAAATTAGCCATGGCTAGGGGTAGTTTTTTGGGCCAGTTAAATAAGCCCATAAATCGCGCAGAAAGTTTTCCGTGCCTGGCAAACAACCAGCCAGCCAAATAAGCTCGAAATTTTTTGCCCAAACCAATGCGGCTTTGCAGTTCACTTAAAGGCATTGTTAGGCTGTCAGCCAGCCTGATATTATGTTTTTGGCAAAAAGCCTTGACCTCTTCTTCCATTAAAGCAAATAAACCAGCTTTAACATTATTGCCAAACAATTTTGCTGTTGTTTGGGGAAAGCCAGCGGCAGCTAATAATACCATTTGCCTGGGCTTGTTAGTTGGTAGCTTTACCTGGCTTAAAACAGCTAATAGTTTTCTTGGCAAACCACCCAGGCTATTAGGTGAAGCTAAAACTATTAAGTCAGCCTTATCAAGTTGTTGGCTAACTTGGTTAATATCTGTCCCATTGTTCCAAGCTAAAACTTCAATATTTTCTTTATAACCCAGCCCTTTTAAAAACCAGCGAGCCAGCCCAGAAGAGATTGAGCTGTTTTTCCTGCTTGAGCCAGTTATAACAATAATTTTGGGGTTTGGGAGAAGATTGGCTGTCTGTATGTCTGGTTCAGGCCTTGGACTGGTTAATGAAGTGCCATTTGTTTCAAAGTGTAAATGCTTAAAATGATAAACTGTTTTAATCCATTCCAGCTGTGCCGTAACTAATCTTGGGCTAGTTTTTTGTTGGTTATCCAAAATTACAGATAATCGTTTGTTAGTGCTAGAGATTTCTTGCTTGGCTAGGGGATGAACAGGCGCACCGCTTTGGCCAATTATTGTTTGCCAGGTAAGAGCTGATAAGCAAAGCTCAAAAGTTTTAAGCATAAACTGAACATCAGCACAGCTGTAAGCGGATAAGCCGCTGGGATCAGCTTCTTGTCCTTGTTCACCCAAAAGATCAAGCGGCACCACCACCTCATCTGCAGCAGCAATTTGCTGTAGCGCGTTTGCCAGTGGCCCATTACCCAAACAACAAAGACCTGTGCTTTTTTCCCAACAGGAAAATTTTCTTTGGCAGTCTGGCAAATTTTTCCCGTTGATAAGAGTGACATCTCCAGGACTAATAGCTTCATGTATTCCAGAGTGAATAACAGTTAATTGTACATTTGCTTGGGTATATCGTCTAATTAATTCATCAGCCTTAGCTGGTTGGCTGCTGCTTGGACCTAATAATAAGACAACTTTTTTGCTTGTAGCGCTAGGAGTTGTTAGCATCTTTTGTTAAAACCTTTTCTAAACCATAATGCTTAATGCTTTTTCCAAATTAAAAGCAGCAAACTCTGTTATGCTTGTGGTTCTCAAGCAACTCTTTTGCTTCGCGCAAGATTCAATATTCTTATATATATGAGGACTCCGAAAAATTGACTCTCTACTCGACGACAGCCGGCGACCCTAAGAGGGTCGCCTACGCGGAGAAGTTGAGTTTTTCGGAACTCTCTATATATATCGCCAGTTTTTTAAGAAAATTTCACAATTTTTGGTTGGCTTGGTTTTTTTATTGTCAGATGGCTAAATTGTTGAACTTTCAATTCCTCTGTGAAATTTGATATACTGAAATAAATTACGAGAGAGAAGGAAAGAAATGCAGGTTTCAAAAAAATAATTCAAAAAAATGAAAAAATGCGGCTGCAGCAAAAAAGAAAGTCCCCATTTTTCTAATTAATTGACGAAAGCAAAATAATATTATTTATCTTCGTTGGCACGTTTAATCAATGGCAAGACCCCACCAGCCATGTCACCAATCACATTAACTAATTCAGTCCCGGCTGGCACCACAATTTTGGCATTGTTTTTGAGGGATTCAGAGACTGTTTCTAAACGTTTAAGTAATTGGGCATTGCCAACAAAATATTTTTCTGCGGCTTCGTTAACCAATTTAATTGCATCAGCTTCAGCTGTTGCTTTCAAACGAATTCCCTGGGCTTGCCCTTCAGCTTTTTTAATCTCTGCTCGACGATTACCATCAGCCTTTGTTTCTAGCGCCGTAGCAATATCCAGGGCAGCAATTTTTTCGTTTTCTGCCTTAACAACCATATTCATGGCCGCTTGCACATCAGCAGGCGGTTCAATTCTTTGCAATTCAACGCGGATAACAGTAATGCCCCAGGGATCAGTCTGTTTATCAAGGATTGCTTCAACTTCACTATTGATCTTATCTCTATTCTCGTTTGCTTCAGTCAAGGTCATTTTACCAATCACAGCGCGCAAGGTGGTTTTTGCTAAAGATGGCACCGCAGAGAAGAAATCATTAACATTGTAAATAGCTTTGGTCGGGTCAACAACCTTATAATAGACTACGCCATCAACTTCAGCATTAAGCTTATCTTTGGTAATGATTGATTGCGGCTCAATATCAACCCGTTGTTCGGTGATATTGATGCGATACATTTTCTGTACCACAGGAATAAGAAAATGAAGGCCTGCCTCGGCTGTGCTGGAAAACTTTCCCAAGGTTTCAACAACCCCTTTTTCTACCGGTCGAACAATCTTAATCGTGTAATAGGCCAAGACAACAATAACTATAAATAACCAATACATGATGAATACCTCCTTGAACTGTTTTTCCTAATTCTACTACATTTATTGTCATTCCGAAAGAAACGATAGGAAATTGGAAATAGGGTTATGGGTTTGGAGGCCAGTATGGAAACTGGAGATAGATTATTAAAATTAGGTTAATCTAACGTCAACTTCCAGCTTCAAAAGTCTATACTGGCATCTACAACCAAAACCCAACTTCCTAATTCAAGCATGTTATACTTATTCTATGGACCTCTTTGACAAAAACCTAAAAAAGAACACCCCTCTCCCCTTTCGCATGGCTCCACGCAATCTCGATGAAATGGTTGGGCAGGAAGACATTCTGGGAGAAGGAAAACTGTTGCGAAGGTTAGTTGAAGCTGATAAGGTTAGTTCACTTATTCTTCATGGACCTCCTGGAACAGGTAAAACTGCCCTAGCTCGAGTGATAGCCAACACCACCAAAGGCCATTTTGAATGGCTAAATGCCTCAACTGCCAAAGTTGACGATATTCGCAAAGTTAGTATTGAGGCAAAGAATCGCAAAAAACATAATTTAGTTAAAACTATTTTATTTTTGGACGAGATACACCGCTTCAATAAGCTGCAACAAGATGTTTTGTTGCCTGATGTTGAGGAAGGTTTGTTTATTTTAATCGGCGCAACTACGGAAAACCCTTTCTTCTACGTTAATTCCGCTCTAGTTTCAAGATCACAGATCTTTGAACTTAAACCATTGAGCACAGACAACCTGAAAGCTTTAATCAATCGAGCCATTAAAGATAAAGAACGAGGGCTCGGCAACATTAAGCTTAAAATCAATGACGAAGCAATCAATCACTTAACCAAGATATCTGATGGTGATGCCAGAAAAGCTCTTTCCGCCCTTGAACTTGCTGCGCTCTCAACTCTTCCTGATAAGAAAGGGACTATTAACCTTGATCTTAAAGTCGCTGAAGAATCAATTCAAAAAAAAGCCGTGGTTTATGATAAACATGGTGAACAACATTACGATACTATTTCAGCTTTTATTAAATCAATGAGAGGCTCTGATCCCGATGCTGCCTTATATTATTTAGCCAAGATGATCTATGCCGGTGAAGATCCACGTTTCATCGCTCGAAGAATCGTAATCTGCGCAGCAGAAGACGTTGGCAATGCTGATCCGCTAGCTTTGGTGGTTGCTAACTCAGCCATGCAGGTCGCAGAATTTGTGGGCATGCCAGAAGCTCGGATTCCCCTTGCTCAAGCGACAACCTATGTTGCCACCGCTCCGAAAAGTAACGCCGCTTATGTGGGTATTGATGCCGCACTAAAAGATGTTAAAGAAAACCCTACTTTGCCTGTGCCTAACCATTTAAAGAACGCAGTTTATGACGGTGAAAAGAAAATGGGTAAAGGCAAAGGTTACAAGTATGCTCACAATTATGAAGGCGGGGTTGTTGAACAGGAACATTTAACAGAAAAGCGCAAATACTACGAACCCAAGGACATTGGCTTTGAGAAAAAGATAAGAGCCAGAATGAATCCCCCTACCTCACCTCAACCAGAATCGCGGTAACATTGTCGATTGGTAATCGATCCGCAGCCAAAGCCAATAGCTTACACACTTTAATAACCGGATTAAGCGGCTCCATCAAGATTTGCCTAATTTCTTCCGCTCTTAAGGTTAAACCATCCGAACAAAGCAAAAAAGCATCTCCAGGAGTAGCTTCTACTGTTGTTGGTTTAACAAAACCTTGTTCGAGCTCCTGACCACAAATCGACCTTGTTAATCCAGAAAAAGAGCGTATGGTGTTCCTAATAATCTGTTGTAGCAAAGCGATTTCATGTCCTCTAATATAGGCTTCCTGCAAATCATGTAGCGCATTAATTACCTCACAGCCATAAGGCGGGTTTTCCTTTAATTTCAGTAAATTAGAAAGCAATGAATCAAGTCCTATGTTTTTTATGGCCGCCACGATCCCTCCTCCAGTGTTGACCAAACCTTCAACTAGACAATTATCTGGCCTTGTTAATAAAAAGAGTTTCCCTTGATGCAACCAATAAATTGGGCTGTCTCCCACGGAAAAGGCCTGGGCATGATCACCCACCAGGCTTAAGGCAGACAAGGTTGTTCTTGCTCCTCGATCAACCCTTAGCCGGGTTTGGGCTACATTGAGCACCAAATCAGTGCCATAAAAAGCTTGATCAAGCGGTTGATTTAAAGAGACCTGAAGACCAATATTGTTAATTGCTAACCAAGAGGCAGCTGCCCCATCTTTATGCCCCCCCATGCCATCAGCTACCACGTAAATCCCTTGAGCCGGAAAAAAAGCAAAAGAATCCTCTTGCCCTTTTCTTCTACCACCAACATCACTCATACCCACAACACCACAATCAACATAACAGCTAACTAGACCGCTGTCTGGAGCCAGGATCATGGGAAAATCTGGTCTCAAACTTTTTTCATCAGGCAACATGGCAGCCAGCAAAAGCAATTGTTGCTGTGCTGCAATAACCTCAGTAGAAGCTGTTGTCACCTCAACGTGTTTAAGGGAAAATTGCCGATCTAACAGTTGCCTAGCAGCTTGACGAGTTGTCATTTGCTGCATTTGCTGCCGCACCTTTTCAGGCGGCAAGCCATAATTAATTCTTTTAAAATCAAATCCTTCTACCATAGTTCACCCTATATTATATCGACAGAATTTGGTTTAGATTTCAATGAATATTTAATCTGTTATAATAAGTTTATGAGTTTACTCGGAGCCCACATGTCTATTGCCGGTGGAGTTGATAAAGCCATTGAACGCGGCAATTCAATTGGCTGCCAGACCATCCAGATCTTCGTAAAAAATAACAACCAATGGTTTGCCAAACCTCTCCCCGAAGCAGAGATCAAACGCTTTAAAAAGCTAAAAGAAGAGACTGGGATATTAGTCTTTGCTCATACCGGCTACTTAATAAACTTAGCTTCACCAAAAGAAAATGTTTACACCAACTCAATGCGTTCAATGCTTGAGGAATTAGAACGTTCAGAGAAACTTGGCCTCCCATTTCTCGTCCTTCATCCCGGCTCATCACTTGATACCACCAAAGAAGAAGGAATTAAAAAGATCGCTAAAAGCATTAACGAACTCTTTCAGAAAACTGCCGGGGACAAGACAAAGATAGCCTTAGAGACTACGGCTGGGGCGGGATCAAGTATTGGGAGTAGATTCTCTGAAATTGGAGCGATCATCAAGCTAGTCAAAGACAAAAAAAGAATCGGGGTTTGTTTTGACACCTGCCATTCTTTTTCGGCTGGCTATGATATCAAATCACCGGAGGGCTATAAAAAGACTTGGGACGAATTTGATCAGGAGATAGGACTAAAATATCTCCTCGCCTTTCACTTCAATGATAGCAAAAAAGAGTTTGGTTCTCATAAAGATAGACATGAGCACATCGGCCAGGGAACCTTAGGACTTGAACCTTTTAGAATGATCTTAAATGATCAAAGATTTGAAGATATACCATTGTGTCTGGAAACTCCTAAAGATGTGGATATGAAAGAAGATCTAGACAACCTTGCAACCCTTAAGAGCTTAATAATATAATAACAATATGAACAAACACTACGAAGAGCTCGGTTTCGCCAAAGTTGATCACCACCGCATTAAACGCAAAGGTTTTCCTGAAGTCATTTATGGGCAAGGGAAAACTCCAGAGCAAATTACCAAGATCGCCCAAAGCTTAACCAAAAAGAAACAAAACGTCTTAGTAACTCGGACAGATAAAAAGGCCTTCGAAGCTGTTAAGAAAGCTCTGCCTAAAGCAAAGTTTTATGAGACTGCAAGGATTATTACGGTAAAAAGACTGCCAGACCGCCAGACTTCCAGACTGCCAGACCGCCAGACTATTAGCATTATAAGTGCGGGAACCGCAGATCTGCCAGTCACCGAAGAAGCCGCTGTTACCGCTGAGTTTCTTGGACTCAAAGTTAAGAGGTTTTACGATGTTGGCGTGGCTGGCATTCATCGTTTGATCAATAACATCAAAGAAATTAGAAAAGCTAAAGTCATAATTGTCGTTGCCGGCATGGAAGGAGCCCTCCCCTCTGTTGTTGGCGGCTTGGTTGATAAACCAATTATTGCTGTGCCAACCTCTGTTGGCTATGGGGCAAGCTTTAAGGGAGTATCTGCACTTTTAACAATGATGAATAGCTGTGTCCCTGGAATTGCGGTCGTGAACATTGATAATGGCTTTGGTGCTGCTGTTATGGCTTATAGTATAATAAAAGTATGAAAACCCTCTATTTTGACTGCTCCTCCGGTATCGCCGGCAATATGATCCTTGGAGCACTACTTGATCTAGGAGTAGCTGAAAACTATCTGCGCAAAGAACTCAAAAAGATTCCCCTACCACCCTACAAGTTAATCATTCAAAAAGTTGAACGAAATAAGATTAAGGCAACTTTTGTTGATGTTGAACTATCTGGCCATCATCATGATCATCACCACTATAACCTCAAGAATATTATAAAAATCATCGACAAAAGTAAATTAGCTAAAGATATTAAGAAAAAAGCCAAGCAGATTTATAAAAGATTAATTCAAGCTGAAGCTGCGGTGCATAAAAAGCCTCTGCACAGCGTTCATCTCCACGAAGTTGGGGCCACAGATGCCATGATCGATATTATTGGCACACTGATCTGCCTAAAGAAGTTGGGCATAGAAAAACTCTATTCGTCCCCGATAAATGTCGGATCCGGAACAGTTAAGCACGCCCATGGAATCCTCCCCGTTCCTGCTCCTGCAACCGCAGAGCTGCTAAAAGGGATCCCTTTTTATGGCTTAAAAGTTGGCAAAGAGCTGGCCACGCCAACGGGCGTTGTGCTCATAACTTCTTTAGCAAAGGGCTTTGGCGAAATCCCTCGTTTGATCTTTGAAAAAGCTGGCAATGGCGCCGGCGGACATGTTATCCCCAAACTCCCTAATATTTTAAGAGTGATTATGGCCTCTAACGTTACCCATACCGATACCGACACCATTCTCCAAATAGAGACTAATATTGATGATATGAATCCTAAACTCTATGATCAAGCTATTGCCAAATTAATGGGAGCAGGCGCACTTGATGCTTCTATCCAGCCAATTCGCATGAAGAAAAAAAGAAATGCTTTCAAGTTAGAGGTTTTATGCCAAACAAATGATAAGGCTAAGATTCTAGAAACTTTATTCACTGTTACTACCACAATTGGCACCAGAGTTTATCTGGTTAAAAGAGAAAAGCTAAAAAGACAAATCAAAAACGGACACAAGGTCAGCTATCTGGGAGAAAAAATTGTCAGGAGCAAAAAAGAATAATATGTTCATCGACACCCATGCCCATTTAACCTTCCCAGAGTTTAATGATGATTTACCACAAGTCATTCAACGAGCCAAAGAAGCTAAGCTTGAAGCAATCGTTAACATTGCCCTTGATGAAGAAGCAATTAAACAATCACTTAAGATCTCCGAACAATATCCTAGTTATGTTTTTATGGCCGCTGGCTGTCATCCACACGAAGCCAAAGATTGGACCATAGAATACGAAACCCTTTTAAGACAACTGGCTCAAGATAAAAAAATCGTTGCTTTGGGAGAAATGGGACTGGACTATCACTATAATCTTTCACCCAAAGAACAACAACAAGAAGTCTTTCGGCAATCGCTGCGCTTAGCTCAAGAACTAGACTTGCCAGCTATTATTCACTCTCGCGAAGCATCAAGAGACACCATGCTAATTATTCATGAGGAAAATAAAGGCAATTTAAAAGGAGTTCTGCATTGTTTTGGTAGTGAGATGGTTTTAGCAAAGGAAGCTTTGGATCTTGGTTTGATGATCTCTTTCACAGGTACTGTTACTTTCAAAAAAGCTCAGCCTGTTAGAGATGTTGTTCGAGAAATCCCCTTAGAGAGTTTAATGATTGAAACAGACTGCCCCTTCTTAGCTCCGCAAGCCTTTCGCGGCCAAAGAAACGAGCCAGCTTATGTGGTTGAGGTGGCGAAACAGATTGCAGAAGTTAAAGATTTAACTTTAGAAGAAGTTGCTGAAACAACCACGCAGAATGCAAAAGATTTTTTTAATATCTAGAAGGCTTCTATCTCTTTTAACCCTGGATTAACCTTATCCTTATCGGAAACAAGTACTTCTTTAACTTGATCTAACGGCCAAGCAATTCCCAATCCTGGATCATTCCATAATAAAGCCCGTTCATCTTTGGGACTGTATAAGCCTGTGCATTTATAATAGACATAAGTGTCATCTTCTAAACAAAGAAAACCGTGAGCAATCCCGGGAGGAAAGTAAAACATTTTCTTGTTTTCACCAGAAAGTATTCTCCCCACCCATTGACCAAAAGTTGCTGACCCCTTGCGCACATCCACCCCAACGTCAAAGATCCTGCCTGTAACACAACGAACCAACTTTCCCATTGGGTTAGGATTAATTTGGTAATGCAGTCCGCGCACAGTTCCCTTTTCAGACTTGCTTTCATTATCCTGAATAAAGTTAACCTCAAGCCCATTCTTTTTAAAATCAGCCTGATTATGGGCTTCCATAAAATAACCGCGAGGATCGCGAAAGGGATCAATGGTAATCTCTAACACGCCAGGGATATTGGTTTTCTCGAACTTAAATCGTCCCATCTAATTATCCTCCTACTCAAACCTTACACCTTCAACATAACACAGTGCCTGACTAAGGGTCAACTTCCCTTATACCCTGTCAACCGAATCAGCCAAGTCACCATGGTTTGAAAAAAGTTGCTGATCAACAGCAAGCCAACCATAACCAAGAAAAACCCACAAACCCGATGAATAATCCCCAAATATTGCTGAATCTTCTTTAAGAGGGAAAGCGAATAGTTAACTGCCAAAGAAAACAGAAAAAGTGGCATACCCAAACCTAAACAAAAAGCACTCAACATTAAAACACCCTGCCCCACCGTCTCCGTCTGACTAGCTAAAATCAAAATCCCACCCAGGATCGGGCCAATACAGGGAGACCAACCTAATGCAAAAACAATGCCGACCAGGAAAGAACCAAAATAACCGGCTGGCTTGGTGGCTAAAGATACTTTACGTTCAATATCTAAGAATTGAAACCTAATAACTCCCAAAAGATAAAGGCCAAGCACAACAATTAAACCGCCGCCAAGAATACGCAAAATATCTCGATACGCATCCAGCCAAGTTGTAAATAGACTGGCAGTTATCCCCAGAAAAACAAACACGATACTGAAGCCTAGAATAAAAGATATTGAGTGAAGGATTGTCTTTGAACGAACATTGTCGAGGTCTTCAAAAGATAAACCCGTAATGTAGATGAGATACGCTGGAACTAATGGTAAAAAACAAGGAGAAAAAAAAGCCAAGAGGCCAGCCACAAAGGCTATGACAATATTGATAGACTGGCTCATTTCACTAAACGTTTAATATCCTCCAGCTTCCACTCCCTTGCCCCAACAATTTTCGTAATTATTTTGCCGTCTTTGTCAATCAGGAAGGTTGTGGGAATTCCACGAATGCGATACTTCCCCGCAATTTCTCCATTTAGATCCAACAAAATAGGAAAAGTATAATTATTTTGCTTAGCAAATGTATTAACAGTTACTTTGTCTTGATTAACATTAACCGCTAACATCACAAACTTGTCGCGATCCCAGGTTTCATAAAGTTTTTGCATTGAGGGCATCTCTGATCGACAAGGGGGACACCAGGTGGCCCAAAAATTAAGCAAGACAACCTTGCCTTCATATTTTAACAAAGCATGCGACACCCCATTTAGATCTTCAAGGATAAAATTGCTTGCGTTAGGAGTAGGTTCTTTTGGAGCCGCACTCATGGCCAAAACAGATGTCATCAAAAGGAGAAGACCAATTAAGAAGCTTACAGTTTTACGATACATTTTGTTGGACATTTTGCCTGGCCTGGTTCTGCCACAGCATCTCCTTTATCATAATTTACCTTGGCCAGAAAATCTTTCACCGTGTAACCTTCGGGCGCAACTTTAACACAAATCATACAGCCAATACAACCGACCTTGCAAACCTTACGAACCTGTGCCCCCTTATCATGGGAATTACAATTTACTACTATACGATTAGCACAAGAGACCAAATCAATAATCTTTCTAGGACAAGCCTGGACACAAAGCCCACAAGCCGTACATTTTAATTCATCAACTTTAGGCAACCCCTCTTCATCAATGCGTATTGCGCCAAAAGGACAAACTGTGACACAATCACCATAACCCAAACAACCAAAGGTACAGGCTTTAGCTCCACCAACCACTAATTGAGCCGCTGTACAGGTTTTAATGCCATGATAATCGGCTCGCTGCCCGGCTAAAGATTTGCCACCGCCACATTTAATCACTGCCCTTTTTCTAATTTCCGCGCCAACTGAAATGCCCAGAATTTCGGCAATTTTTTCATCACTAGCACTCCCCCCAGGCGGACAACGCAACCCATCCAAATCGCCCTTAGCCACAATTGCTTCTGCTAAAGCATGACAACCAGGATGACCACAGGCACCACAATTAAGACCGGGCAAAGCTTCATAAACTTCTTCGACACGGGGATCTTCTTTGACCTTTAATTTTTCTGAAGCAATGGCTAGCACTGAAGCAAAGAATAAGCCCAAACCACCCATTGTTAATAAACCAACTATTATTGAATTCATCCTGAAATTAACCCCGCAAAGCCCATAAAGGCTAAGGCCAGTAAACCAGCAATAATTAAAGTGATTGGCGCCCCTTTAAACGGTTCTGGAATTGGCGCTAAATCCAACTCTTCACGAATGCCAGCCATAATACAAAGTGCAATAGTAAAACCAACCCCGGCCGCAAAACCAAAAGTTAAACTTTGCAAGAAATTATATTCTCTTAAAGCTGACAACAAAGCCAAGCCTAATATTGCGCAGTTAGTTGTAATCAAAGGTAAAAAGATTCCCAGTGAACGATAGAGGGTTGGCGAACTCTTCCTGATAAACATTTCTACAAATTGAACCAGCGAAGCTATTACTATAATAAAAGCCACATATTGCAAAAACGGTAGGTTAAAAGGAATCAGAATCCAATTATTGATTATCCAGGTTGCCATGGCAGCTAAAACCATCACAAAGGTTGAAGCCACTCCCATACTAAAGGCCTTTTCCAGTCTATTGGACACACCCAAGAAAGGACAAATTCCTAAGAAGTAACTTAAAACAAAGTTATTAACAATTGCCGCAGAAATAAATATTAGCAATAGATCCATTATTTAACCTCACAGGCTGCGTGAACTTCTGGTTTATTAGCTTTTTGCTTAAGAAAGTTAATCAAGCCTATCAGCAAACCCAACGTAATAAATGCGCCACCTGGTAAAATCATTACTACCCACGGCTCGAAAGTTAAAAAACCAAAAATTGTGCCTGAGCCCAAAATCTCACGAATCGTACCCAGCATTGTTAAAGCCAAAGTAAACCCCAACCCCATTCCTAAAGCATCGGCAAAGGAAAGCAAAGGGTTATTTTTGGCGGCAAAAGCCTCTGCTCGACCCAAAATAACACAGTTAACAACAATCAAAGGGATAAACGGCCCTAGGGCTTTGGAGACGGCTGGGAAATTACCTTTTAAAAACAGATCCGCCACAGTTACAAAAGCTGCAATGATAACAATATAAGAGGCGATACGAACTTGATTGGGAATCAGCTTGCGAATAAAAGAGATAATAGTGCTTGAACAGATTAACACAAAAGAGGTGGCCATACCCATGGAAAAACCATTGATAACCGAGGTTGTCACTGCTAAGGTTGGACACATGCCCAGGAGCTGCCTAAAAGTAGGCGATTCGTTCCAAAGCCCCTTGGTAAATTCGTAAAATAAGTTTTTTTTCATTATTTAAGCTCCAACAACTTTTCCACAGTTTTGTTGATAATATTGACTACAGCCCGGGAAGAAATTGTCGCCCCGGTAATTGCTTCAATCTGATTATCTTTTTCCGGCTTCATATTTTTAACATATTCGATCGGCGGTTTTGTGGCTAACTGTTTAAATTGGCTCTCAAAATCTTGAGTAGCAATTTTAGCTCCCAAACCAGGCGTTTCTAATTGTTCCAAAACTGTCATGCCTGTAAATCGAGAGAAATCAGCATTAACACCTACTAACAATTTAATCACCCCTTGATAACCATTGCCCTGGCAGAGAATTGCTGTGCCAATCTTTTCGCCATTGTCAGCAAAACAATCAAAATAAGCCAAATCACCACTAATGATTTTTTTATAACTTTTTGTTTCTGGCAAAACCTTAAAGATCGCCGCTTTGGTCTCTGCTTCTTGGTTAGCAATAATCTTCGGTAACGATAAATTATAGACCAAAGCTAAAATGCCACCGGAGATCAAACCAATAACTGTCAAAACAACAATCATTCGTACTAGTTTATTCATTTTTTCTGCCCCAAAATCCTTGGACGTGTATACCTATTAATCAACGGCACCACAGCATTCATGATTAGGATTGAGTACATCACCCCTTCCGGCAAACCGGAAAACAACCTGATAATCACCACTAACAACCCTGCCCCAACCCCAAAGATCCACAAGCCTTTTTTAGTTATCGGAGAAGTAACCAAGTCGGTCAACATAAACCAGGCACCTAACATCAAACCACCGGCGAGTAATTGAAAAATTGGGCTTGGAAATTGAGCCGGATTTACCAACCAAAAAACTCCACCAAAAACAGCGACCGTTCCTAAATAACTAACAGGGATCTGCCAGTTAATAACTTTCTTCCAAAGTAGATAGATCCCACCTAATAATAATAGTAGGGCTGATGTTTCACCGATACAACCGCCAACATTACCAAAAAGCAGACTAAGAGAGGACGTTGATTGTTGTGAAAACTTCATTGCGGCCAAAGGGGTTGCAGAAGAGATCGCCTCAACACCTCTGTAGGCAAAGGGCATTACCCAAGTCGTCATATGAACAGGAAAGGCTGCCGCCAAAAAAGCCCGACCAACCAAAGCCGGGTTAAAAATATTGTAACCCAAACCGCCAAAAAGCTGTTTGCCTATTACAATGGCAAAGATTGAGCCAATAATTGCGAAAATAACAGGAAAAGATGGCGGTAAACACAAAGCCAAAAGTAACCCGGTAATCGCTGCTCCCCCACCATTGACAGGAACAGTACTTTTCATCAGTTTGAGACAAACTATTTCCGTGATAACAGCCGTCAGGGTACAAACAATAATTAAAGCTAAAGCCTGGAGCCCAAAGAAGATCACTCCAGCAATTGTGGCCGGCAGCAAAGCCAGCATAACTGCCTTCATTAAATCTGGCACAGTTCTTTGCTCCCTTATATGCGGAGCATGACTAATTAAATAACTCATTTCATCTGCCTCAGCTTTAGCTTGGCGAGTTTAACCCAATGGACAATAGGAATTTTGGCTGGACAAACGTAGGTGCAGCAGCCGCATTCAATACAATCCTGGCCACCCCACTCTTCAAATTCGCTATAGTTAGCATTATTAGCATAAGCCGCTAAACGCGTGGGCAAAAGAGACATGGGACAGTGATCAACACAACGGCCGCATTTAACACAAGGAAAAATTTGGTCTTCCTTAACTTCGCTCTTAGACAAAACAAGGATACAGCTAGTTGCTTTAACAACCGGAACTTCCAGCGAGAGTTGTGGCGCCCCCATCATTGGACCACCCATTACTATTTTATAAGCATCAGCGGTTAAACCCCCACACTGCTCAACAATATCTTTAAATGATGTGCCAATCCTAACCAAAAGATTTTTGGGCTCTTTGATGCCGGAACCGGTAATTGTTACCACCCGCTTGATCAGAGATTTACCGTCACGTACAGCTTCGGTAATTGCCACAGCGGTACCAACATTAACAACCACCACCCCAACATCAAGGGGTAAACCACGAGAAGGAACTTCGCGATTTAAGACCGCCTTAATCAACATTTTTTCGCCGCCCTGAGGATACTTGGTTTCCAAGGTTACAACTTCGATACCATCAGGCAGGTTTGTAAAATGTCTTTTACGTATCTCTGTTTTCAATTGCAAAACAGCATCATGCTTATTATCTTCAACGCCAACAAGGACTCGGGTTGCTCCGGTTGCTTTGGCAACAAGCTCTGCCCCAACCAGTAAATCAGCAGTTCTCTCTAACATTATTCTATGATCAGCTGTAATGTATGGTTCACACTCACAACCATTAACTAAAATGGTATCAATTTTTTTATCTTTAGGTGGGCTTAACTTCACATGAGCAGGAAAAGCTGCTCCCCCAAGGCCAACTATGCCCGCTTCTTTAACTATTTGCCGAATTTCTTCTGGGCTCAAACCATCAACCGTTTTGTTCTTTTTCTCTTCCCCTGCACTACTATCTCGCTGCACTACAGTACTACTATTACTCCCCTCTATCACCACAGACAGAACTTCAACCCCACACGGATGCAACATTTTTTCAATTTTAGTCACTTTACCGGAAATTGAAGCGTGGACAGCGGCAGAAATAAATTTAGCAGAATCACCTATCTTTTGGCCCTCAACAACTTCGTCACCAACCTTTACTAAAGGTTCACAAGTTGCTCCGGTATGTTGATGAAGGGGAATAATAACATTGTGTGGATACACGGCTTCCTCAATCGACAAATTAACTGTTTTCTTATTGTAAGGGGGATGTATCCCTTGTGCAAAAGTCTTTAATTTCATAGCAAACAAAACCGAGTCATTATAACATAATATTTAAACAGGCGGAATAACCCGTAATATGTGGGCACGCAGGCTCTGTTTTTGCTGAATGTTTTTATCGTACCATTTAATGACGTAAAAACTTAAGCCAAAGCATAATAATCCGCTGATAATGGCCAGCGCATCAACTAGACGCGCCAAACCAAGTAAGTTTAATAATGTTGAAGCCAACAAATAACCGACCACCAAAAACAAGATGGGCAGAATAAAAACTACCAGCGAACCTTTAACAATCTCTTGGCCGGGTATTTCCAACTCAACGATATCCCCTTGCTTGGCGCCAATCTCATTAACCGCCTCAATGCCAACCATATTTTCCGGTAGATTGTGGCAGAGCTGACATTTCTCACAAGCGGCTGTTCTTTTGAAGGCCACTTCAACAATATTACCGGCAACTAATTTATCAACGATGCCCTGTTCCCTCATTTTTTGACCACTTCACTGGCATGAAGAAAGGCATTGCCCAACGAGACAACCGTGGAAAAACTCATAATAAAATTCCAATGCGGATCAGAATCAGGAAACATTACTCTAGAGGCCTGGCGTTCCAGAATATAGCCCCACATAATCGCAAAAGGCAAGGTTTGCCAGAAAGTAATGTCTGCCTCTTGCCAGAAGTTTGGCACAGTTGCTTCGGTAGTTGCAGCTAAAATTGGTGTGCAGCTCAGCGTTAATATTAAAACAAAAGCAATTAACCGCATTGTCAGAATTATATCATGCCTAAGGTCAAAAATTAGCCCCAGTTGCAGGCAGGCAGGTTGAATCAATTCCTTAAATAATGATATAATGCCTTTGTTTAGCAGTGGCCGACAAGGGAGGGGAACAGGATGAATAAGGAAAAAATGGCAGCTACATTAGAAAAAATTGAAAAACTGATTATTGATGGGCAGCAAGAGATTCTAGAGAAGATCAGCGAAAACGCTCAAAGGATAGATCAACTAGACGAAAAATTGGGTGGAAAGATAGATAAGCTTGATAAAAGAATTGATCGACTGGAGCAGAAAGTTGACAGGATTGATCAGAAACACGATACGAATACGCAAGCCCTTTACGATTTATTACAAGACACAAACAGGGATGTTAAGAGAATCGAGGAGAAACTAGACAAGCATTGCCAGCAACCGGTTCATGCATAGGAGATAAAAATGCTACTTTCTGTCTTTAAATCGAAAATCCATATGGCCACGATTACCGATACCCAGCCCTTATATCAAGGGAGTATTGGGATTGATAAAAAACTGATTGAAGCAGCTGGTTTAATTGCCGGCGAAAAAGTCCATGTCTTAAATTCCAACAACAGCAGTCGTTTTGAAACTTATGTCATTGAGGGGGTTGATGGAGAAATTTCTCTGCGTGGCCCAGCCGCTAAACTCGGCAAAAAAGGCGATAAAGTAATTATTATTGCTTATGCTCTCGCTGAACCAGAAGAAGCCAAAACCATTAAACCTAAAATTGTTTTAGTTGACGAGCGGAACGAGGTTAAGTAAAATCATCTTTACCCTTTAGTTTCTTGTTATTCTAATAAAATCACTTTCCGCCTTTGAAAGGCAAAGAGAATTTAAATCTACAAATCGTGCTCGCCCATTCCCATTAACTTTCATACTAATATATCGACAAAATATAGCTGTAATTTCACCTTGCCCCAAAAAATATTAAATGCTAAAATGACCAAGATTCACAGAGGAGGAAAAACATGACAAAAACACTAAAAATCGGGCTACCAAAAGGCAGTTTACAAGAGTCAACCTTTGAACTCTTTAAGAAAGCTGGCTGGACAATTAAGGGCTCTTCCCGCTCCTACTTCCCTTCTGTTGACGATGTAGAACTAGAATTCATGCTCAGCCGCGCGCAAGAGATGGCTCGCTACGTCGAATCAGGAGTGATTGATTGCGGCTTAACCGGTACCGACTGGGTGATGGAATCCGGCTGCAAAGTTAAAAAAGTGGCTGACCTGGTTTACGCTAAACAAGGCTTGAGAAAAGTTCGTTGGGTCATCGCTGTACCAGAAAATTCAAAAATCAAAACCATTAAAGACCTGCAAGGCAAACGCATTGCCACCGAATTGGTTAAATTCACCCAAAAGTATCTCAAGGCTAACAAGGTTAACGCCCAGGTTGATTTTTCTTGGGGCGCTACCGAAGCAAAACCACCGGAACTGGCAGATGCAATTGTGGAATTAACAGAGACCGGTTCTTCACTGCGCGCTAACCGCTTAAAGATCATTGATACTATACTTGAATCAAACACTGTGGTAATTGCCAATCCGGCTTGTTTAAATGATACCTGGAAAAAAGAAAAGCTGGATAACGTTATCCTACTCTTAAAAGGCGCTTTGGCCGCAGAAACTAAGGTTGGCCTAAAAATGAATGTGATGAAAAACCAACTCAACAATATCTTGAAGATTCTCCCTGCCCTACAAACCCCAACCATTGCCGAATTAGCCAATAACACCTGGGTAGATGTTGATACTGTAATTGATGAAGAAGCTGTGCGAGAGTTGCTGCCTCGTTTGAAAAAAGCCGGAGCTAGGGGAATTGTGGAGTATCCGTTGAATAAGGTTATTGATTAAGCAAGGTTCCAACTAGGCCTACCAAATCACTGACCGTGTGAACATCCTTTAGTTTAGCCTCAGGCACGTCAAGATTATATTGCTGATCAAGAGCAGCAAAGATTTCTACCCCCAAAATAGAATCAACCCCTAAATCAACAAAAAGATCTGAGTTGAGAAATATTTTGTCCTCAGGCAACTTAACTATCTTAGCAATCAGAGATCTGATTGCTCCGAATAATTCTTCCTTATTTATCATTTAGCATCATCTCCACCTCGTGTCTTTTAACTTTCTTTAACCTGGTCTTAGGCAGTTCATCATTACGAATAATAAATTTGGCAATGCGCTTACAATCGGCAACACTGCGATTAAACTGCTGAATCTCAATAGACAGTTTACGTTTAATAAAGTCATGACTTGTCTCGCCAATTTTCTTAAAAAAATCCTGGTCAGGCACAATCACGGCCACGACCTGTTCTGTCCCCTTGCGAATCCCTTCTTTTACTTTCTCACCCAAAACACAACACTCGGCTATTAAGGGACTTTTACTTAAAAGAAACTCCAGCTCTTCCGGATAAACATTTACCCCTGAAGAGGTAACAATAATATCCTTGGAGCGACCAGTAATAAACAAATATCCATCCTCATCCAAATAACCGACATCCCCGGTATAGAGCCAACCATTAATTAGAACTCTCGAGCTTAACTCTTTTTGTTTATAATAACCCTTCATAATATTAGGACCAAAGGCCAGGATTTCTCCCACCAGCTCTGTACCAGCAATCTTAATTTCTACTCCAGGAATAGCCTTGCCCACAGAACCAAGACGATTATTCTTTAGAGTATTGCAGGTCAGCACTGGCGCTGATTCACTCAAACCATAGCCTTGCAGCAAAGTAAAACCTAATAGTTCAAAATTTCTAGCTAATTGCGGATCAAGGGCTGCCCCACCAGAAACAAAAAAGCGGATTTTACCACCAAACTTCTTATGGATCACTGAAAAAAAATATTTGCCAATATTGATGCCAATCAGAGTTTTAACTGCTTTGGCTAAAAACAACAAGCCTGAGAAGACCCTGGTTTTATTCTTGGCCTCAACTTCTCGCAGAATCCCATCGTAAAAGACTTGATACAACAAGGGAACCCCGCACATAATTGTTACATCAGTCTCCTTCATATTACGCAGGATATTATTTGACTTTAAACTTTCGGCATAGGTTATCGAAGCCCCCTTGGAAAATGGGCCCAGGAATCCGGCAGTTGTTTCAAAAGTGTGCTGCAAGGGCAAAACCGATAAAAAGGTATCGCCAGGACCAAAATCAAACAAAGAGGCTGTGCCAGAAACATCAGACATTATATTTTTATGGGTCAGCATTACACCCTTGGGAACACCGGTTGTGCCAGAGGTATAAACAATTGAAGCCAAATCATCCGGACTGACCTCCGCACTAACTTCCCCTTCTCCCCCAGTAGCTAAGCGATCAAAGTCTTCTACAAAAATACGACTAATTTCTACACCGGTGACTTTAATAAGAGCGGAAAAGTTTCTGCCTAAAATAATTACCTTTGCCCCGCAATCACCAAGAAGAAAACTAACTTCTTCCGGTTTAAGCATGGCATCGAGGGGCACAACCACAGCACCCAGACTTGTAATCGCCAGAAAAGAGATGGGCCACTCCGGCCTGTTTTCCGACAACAAGGCAACACGATCACCATGTTTGATCCCCAGCTTTACCAAGGCAGCTTGAATTTTTCTGACCAACAAAGCAACTTCTTGATAAGTATACTTAAGATAGCGGTCTTCCTGTCTGATTTGAAAAGCGACCTGATTGCGGTATTGCTCTACACTTTCTTCAAGCAGCTGCTTAATCGTTATTATTTCCATATTAAACTACAATGGTTTTCCTTAATTTTGAGCTTTGGTCTTTGATCTTTGAACTTTAGTCTTCTAGGCTGCCATCATCCGTAAATACATTGGCCCATAAATAGTACCCAGCAACAAGCCGGAAATAATGAAGTTCGCTATCAAGGCAAGCAATAAAATTACCACAACAAACCAAAATGATTTGTTTCCTGGAGTGCCCAAAATCTCGGAAAGCCCTAGAACCAGCAAATAAACCCCGTAAAGACCTAGCAAAGATAGAACCCCCAAACCAGGCACAAGAGAAAATATGCCTACCACCCAAGTTGGGGTGGTAGAATAAACCACTACTTTCATGGCTGCATCAAAATCTACTTTTGATTCAAAATAAGGAGCCAGGCTCTTAATAATTAATGCTCCTAGCCACAAAATAGCTAAACTAAAAATATAGGCAACTATCCCACCTAGTAAAGTTAGATTAAAGGGAGCCCTCATCACTGCCCCAGACGGCATGCGAATCCCAAAAATAGTCAGACCAATTAAGCTGGCCACCGGAGGAATTAAAGCCAAAGGCGCCGCATAATTAACAAACAATTGCTTGGCGCTTATTTTTTCCTCTTTAATACTCTGCCAGGCAATCCTGGGGTTAAAAACAAGCTCGAGAACTCTTTCCTTGATAGTCATTTTTTCTCCTCCCTGTCTGCCCTCCTCCGGTGGGTAAACCGGCAGGCAGACTGTTAAAAAATCTTATCATTTACAGCTTGTCATCGCAAGGTGGTTTTGTTAAACTTTTAATTGATCGAGCACAAAAAACAGGAGACCCCTGTGTTAAAGAAACTGTCCATTATTTTATTATTGATCTGTTTCAGTCTTCAAAGTGCTTTTGCCCTTTATGGAGCAAGGCCGATGGGCATGGGCCAAGCTTTTACAGCTGTTGCTAACGATGCCAATGCTAGCCGCTGGAACCCGGCAGGATTAGCCTTAAATCCAGAAGTAGTTATTAATAGTTCAACTATGGCCAATAATCGCAATCGTTGGGTTGGTGATAATCTTTTAAACCTCAAGATGTGTTATGAAACAGAAATGGATCCCTTTTCCTGGATTGCCGGTGTCGGTTTAGCTTCCCTGTTCGCCTATGAAGGAGCCAGATATTTGGGGGATAAAGGAATCTTAAAAAAGGGCTGGGGCAGATCAGGAACAAAGACAGAACGCGGCCAAGCCTTGATTACAGAAGGGACCGGAGAAGCTGTTAGCTTAAAAGCTAAATTAAACAGTACCGCCAATGTTGTTCTTAAGGATACCGATCAAGCTGTTAGATCAACCGCCAGAGAGGCGGCAGACAGGGCAAGATGGTACTATCTGACCCCCTGGGCCACCCCCTGGTACAACAATCGTAATCACTCCCAACCACGAGATAAACGAGGAAATCCTACCAAAACTAAAGCCCAATTTGCTCTGGGGCTTAGCTGGCTCAATGATTACAATCCTCCCAGTGATGAAAATGCCAACTGGTACACAATTACCGTTGCTTCTGGCTTTGAGAAAAGAGTTGCCGTTGGCGGAAATATTAATATCTATAACATGGAAAAAATTAGCTCTGGCATCAGGGGTATCGGCGGTGACCTGGATATTGGGGTGATTGCTAAACCGGTTGAGTATCTTTCTTTTGGCCTGGTTTCTCAAGGTATTTTAACCACAGACATTACTTGGCAAAATGGCAGCACCAGCCGTTATGAAATGATCACTAATATTGGCCTTGCCATTGAACCGGTTCCTGCACTAACCTTAGCGGCAGACATGCACAATGTTCTCCATCAAAACAACAGTCAGCCAACCTATCATTACGGAGTAGAAGCTGCCCTAATGCCAGGATTAATTGCCCGGGCCGGGTTATCAGACGGGAGCAAAACTGCCGGCTTAAGCCTAATAATTGGCCGGCTCACCATTGATTATGCTTATTTAGGCGGCACCTATAACCGAACTCAAATGATTGGCGGCTCCTGGAGCCTATAAAATGTTAAAAGATCTTCTTGACGTTAAACGACCAACTACCTGGGGGAATCTTCCTCGCCTCAATCATCATTTATGCAAAGAATGGATCACCACTAATTTTAAAGACATCTTAGAAACACTGCAAAACACCCCACCGGAAAACTTGGAACCATGGAATACTCTGGGTTTTGTTTGCATTGACAACAATCTCTACCAGGAAGCAGAAAAAATCTACGATGAATTATTTAAAAAAACCCAAAAGAAACATGGCAACATCGGACTGCCCGCCTACTTTCGCGGGATTGCTCATTTTCTTCAAGGCAGATTCCAAGACGCTTATAAAGACTTTAAGATGGCCAGACAATTTGAGATTCAGACTAAAAAAGTTAGTGGCACATCTTCACGAGCTATTGCCTATATGGAAGAGACCCTTTTTCCTACCAGGGAAATAATCAAAAACAACCAAGCCAGGCTAATTAAAGATCTTAATAATCCCCGTAGCCTTGACCACAATATTGGACCTAACATGCTCAGAACAATTCATAAATGGAACTCAGCCACTCCCCTTTTCTCTCACAGCATTTCCCAAGGCGGCGGCTATTTCCTTACTTTAAAAAATAAACATGGTCAAACCAAAGGGATTGCCATTGATCCTGGCTATGATTTTTTTGATATTTTTAGGGACACCGGCTTGGGCATTGCCGATATTGACGCCATAATTATTACTCATGACCATGATGACCATACCGAGTCAGTGGAAGGAATTCTTTCTCTCCTGGCTAAATATAATGATCATAATGAACAAAAAAACACTAAAGTTCTGGATATCTTTGGTTCTTCCGGCACACTGCTTAAGTTTCACGGCCTGCTTTCAGCCACAGACCTATTTGGCAATCGGGAAATAAACTTCAAGCTCTTGGTTCCGGGTTCGGAAATCACTGAAATTGAGAATGTTTCTCTCCAAGAAAAACACGGCTTCACCCTGTCAATTAAGCCGGCTCATCATACCGAACGCTGGACCAATCAAGAGTCTGCTGTTGGTTTGGTCATCCACACCAATATCCCGGACATTAAGAATGGCGGCCAACTAAACATAGGGATCACTGGAGACACTCGCTACGAAGTTGGCATTGGCCGGGCTTACAAGGACTGTCAGGTTTTATTACTGAATATTGGTTCCGTAGAAAAAGAAGAAGGCAAATTTTTAAGCCAACATTTGGGCATGATTGGTTGTATCAACCTATTAAAAGAGGCCCGCTTAGACAAACATCTGTTGGCCATCCTAACTGAATTTGGCGAAGAGTTTTCCGGTAAGAGAGATATTATCAGCCGCATCTTAGAAAACTGGGCCCAACCAATGGCCGGCAACAAACAAAAACAGTTACGGGTTATTCCTGCTGATGTACACCTAGAAGTTCGTCTGGAAGACTTAAATATCCGCGAAACAGAGACTAAGGTTTTCTTCCCTTATAATATGATTGAAATTGACGAGTCTGATCCGGAAATTTTGAAATACAAGTTTAATGGCTGAGATATTTTTCAACCACTTCTCTATCATCAAGAGATACTTTCTTCCCATTAAAATCCTGAAACTGCTCATGCCCCCGCCCAGCAATTAGAACGGTGTCTCCCTTTTTCGCCATCGACAAGGCTTGTTCAATTGCCTTCTTCCTATCTATTTGAACTTTGAGCTTTGAGCTTGGGATTTCCTTTGAACTTTGAGCTTTGGACTTTGATCTTATAATGTCATCAATGATAGCCTGCGGCTCTTCCCCATGCGGATCGTCTGTAGTCACAATAACAAGATCAGCCAATCTTCCCGCAATCTCCCCCATCACCGGCCGTTTGGCTTTATCACGATCACCCGGGCAACCAAAAACGAGAATAACTTTGCCTTCAGTTAGAGGACGAAAAGTTTCTATTAGTTTCTGCAATGCATCTGGTGAATGGGCAAAGTCGACAATAACACGAAATGGTTGCCCACAATCAACAGGCTCAACCCGACCTGGCACAGTTTTCAAGGCTTCAATCCCTTGTTTAATAACTCTTTGGGGAACACCAAGAACTAAGGCACACTGATAAGCAGCAACTATATTATAAACATTGGGCAGGCCAATTAAATTCGTGCGAATATCCAAAGAATTTATTCTTAAAAGCATCTCCTTAGCCATGACCTTGATACTGACAATATTGGTATCAAAGTCATTATGTTTGGTATTACGTAATTCATGCTTAGCCTGACCGATCCCATAAGTAACAACCTCTCCTGGAACAACAGCCATAACCTTATTAGTATAGGGATCATCAGCATTAATAATCGCAATCCCATCATTAGGCAGCATTTTAAATAATTCCAGTTTGGCAGCTAAGTACTGTTCCATATTTTGATGAAAATCAAGGTGATCGTGGGTCAAGTTTGTAAAGATAGCCACAGCAAACTCGCAACCAGCAACCCGCAACTGACTCAAGGCATGTGAGGAAACCTCCATGACACAATGGGTTACTCCCCTTTTAACCATTTCCGCCAACATCGGCTGCAGATCTGATGCCTCTGGAGTTGTTAAAGAAGAATTAATGGTGCCAATCACTTCGGTCTTATGACCGGCTTTTTTTAGAATCGATTGAATAAGATAAGCTGTTGTGGTTTTTCCGTTTGTTCCAGTAATACCAATTAATTTTAATTTTTTAGAAGGATAATCATAAACCTCACAAGCCAACTCAGCCAAAGCTTTTCTTGCCGAGGAAACCTTCTTAAACTCTATTCCGGCAGGAACTTGGACATCTTTTTCAGCGACAATTAACTTGGCCCCGGCCTCAACTGCCTGAGGAATAAAATCAGTCCCATTAAACTTAGCCCCCGGAATAGCTACATAAATATAGCCCGGCTTAACCTTTCTTGAATCGTGTGTTATGCCCTTATACTTCATAAAAGCTCCAAGATCAAAGTACAAAGTCCAAAATAAGTCCAAAATCCCAAGAGCAAACTTACAAATTTGATCTTTTGACTTGGATCTTTGATATTGTTTTGTCCCGCTTCCATCATCTGATAATTATTGCGGGATCCCGCAAGGCGGGAATCTTTGGACCTAGATCTTTGATCTTCCATATTATTCCCCCAAAGAATCCTCAATCTTCCCTTTCTTAATCAAACTCCGTAAATTTTGAAACCACTGCAAACCATGCTCAAACAAATTGTAGAACAAGAGACTATGGGAAAAGTCGTAGGCACCAATATATTTAACAACTTTACCGCCAAAACCTTTTTTGAAACGATAAACACCAAACAATGGGTGCCCCTCAACAGGATTAGCAGGAATGCCCCACAAATCATAGGTTTTATAGCCTTTTTCTTTGGCCCATTGAATAATCTGCCAATGCAATAAGTGGTTGGGCATTTTATTGCGATGTTCTGAAGTTGAAGCCCCATACATGTACCAGACCTTGGAACCAAAGAAAAAAACAATTACCCCGGCAATCGGCATATTATTATAACAAGCAATAAAGTTTGTCCCTAGGCCCTTTTCAAAGAGAGTCTTTCTAATGGCCTGATAATATTTCAAGGGATGGACTAAGAAGTTGTCCCTCTGAGCGGTTTTTTCATACATCTCATAGAAAATATTGATCCCCTGCTCACTCGGATCCTCTCGGACGATAATGACCTTTTTCTCCGCCAAACGCACATTGTAGCGGGTTTTCTCATCAAAGCTCATGAGGATTTTATCTGCATCAGGTTGTAAGTCCAAAAGAATAGTTGCCCGTGGCTGGATTTGCTTTTTAGCCTTTTCAAAACCTGAACTATTGATAGTATCTAAAACCAAATGTTGATTCTCCAACACAGCTGGATCAACCTTGAGAGAAATCGCCTTATGTTTTTCGGCTTCTTTTTCTACTGCATCAAGTAAAAATCCTAAAAGTTGGCGGTTGCCAAAATCTACAACTGGACCGCGAGGGGCATAGAAAATTGAATGTTTGATGTAGGGAATTTCTCGTTTAAGAATCGATATACCAGCAACTATTTTGCCCTGATCCTCCATTGCGATGCGAATCGGCTGCCAACCAAATTGTGATTTCAATTCTCCCCATTCAAATGATTGCAGGACTGGACATTCGGAAGAATTAGCCACAAAATCATTCCACAGTTTTCTATCAGGATAAGTAATTAGTCGGGATTGCATGTCTAACGGTTATTATATCAACCATTAATTAGAAGGACAAACAAAAAGCGCCCGGCTTTAGCTTTCAAATCCTGCAAGGGACTTACTCGCCAAAGCCAGGCTGTTTTTTATTCGTCCCCGATGTAACATCGGAAAACAGGAATAAGTCTTGGACTTAATTTTGCACGCTCTGCATTTCCGTAGAGATACAAACTCCGGCATCTTTAAGTATTCGACCAGGTGAACCGCGTTGTTGTTATAACGATTATCAGGGTTGTTGTTGTTGTTGCGGTTCGCGTTGTTCAGAGAACGCCGGATTTACAGGCTTATCCCTTTATTAAAATATTAGAAAACAATTTTCTCCTTAGATGGAATGAATTGGCAAATACGGCGTACCCCAGCCAGCTTTGTATTGAGCAAGTAATCTTGGGTATGGACATTAAGTTGCTTTGAAAAAGGCTGATATATTTTCTCATTCTTATTTTAAAGCGCTTGACGTTTTCTTTGGCCACCAGCTTATGGCTGGGATAAACCTTATAGCCAAGAAACTTCACGCCGTTCTTAGTTGGATAGACCTGGCATTTATTAGCATGCAGTTGCAGCTTTAGCTTTTCAAGATAATCAGCAATTCTTTTTCTGGCCTGGTTTAGCTGTCCTTTATCATTACCAAATACTATCAGGTCGTCCATATAACGGAGGTAAAACCGGCATTTAAGGTTTTCTTTTAAATAATGGTCTAACCCATTGAGATAAAGATTGGCAAATATCTGGCTAGCTAAATTCCCAATCGGAATCCCAGGAGAAGGTGTTGAATCAATAATTAGTTTAATCAGCCAAAGAGCTTCCGGGTCTTTTATCTTATCCATAATCATCCCGAGTAAGATTTCGTGATCTATGGAAGCAAAATAGTTTTTAACGTCGCACTTCAAAGCATATTTATTTTTGCGGCAATATACTTGAAACCGGCTAACAGCCCGATGGCTGCCTTTGCTTTTCCGGCAAGCGTAGGAATCGAAGATCAGCACCCGATCAAAAATGGGCTCAATGACATTGCAAAGTGCATGCTGGGCAACTCGATCTCGGTAAGGCAAGGCACTGATTAGTCTCTTTTTCGGATCATAGATATGGAATTGCTTGTAGTGACCAACCCGATATGTGTGGCTTTGGAGTTCTGCCTGAAGAGTAAAAATCTCTTTTTCAAAACCAAGATTAAAATCGCTGACAGGGGTTTTGAGCTTCTTGCCTCTCTGGGCCTTCCCGGCCGCTAAAAGGAGGTTCTCAAAAGAGCAGATTTTCTCATAAAGATTATGATGCCTTTTCATGTTTTAGCCAGCCCCCAACCTGGGAACCGATTTCCAAAAGATATCGGGCAGCGAACTCATAGCTCTTAAGATTGATCAAACGCAGATCATGGCTAAGGCGAAACAGATAGCGCAGCTTTTCAATTTCAAGATTTGCGTTCTTAAGCGCATTAGTTTTGTCTTTGGAATATTGGGCTTCAATGAGAAGCTCCAACAGGCCAATTACTTTATTTTCGATTCTTTCTCCGAGGGTATATCTTTGATTGCGCGGGAACTTCGCAATGTGGGGGACGACCCATCTGAGGAAATCATAGGAACAGGTTACGACTTTTGGCCCTTCCATATTATGCTAAAATTTTCCTTCCCCACCCCTAAAAAAGTAAAAGGATAAAGCTTAATTTATTAGTCCTCGACCAGGTGAACCGCGCTGCTGCCATAACGATCATCAGGGCTGCTGCTGAAGTTGCGGTTCGCGTAGTACAGAGAACGCCAATAGTAGGTGTCACTCCCCTTGCTGCTTTCTACCAAAAACCAATTATTCCCTCTCAGTTTAGCTTTCACATCAGCTGGTAAAGCCACAAATTCAGCCTCAGTCATAAACCTAAACTTTCTGCCTCGTTCATTTGCTCCTTTAATATAGTTCTTCGCATCATCCACATTTAAAAACGTCAATGTCTCTCCGCTCGGCTCTTTCAAGCGGTCCCGAAGCGCTTCCTTGTTATGGCCGCTAACTTTCTCTGGCTTTAAGAATTGTGCGGCTTCAGCGTCTGTTAATTCTCCTATCATTATTTTTTTATAAGTTTGCCCCTCAACATTAAGCATATGCGGGAAAATTGTCTCGGGCTGGACTATATCCACAAGTTCTATTTGAATGGCAACAGGATCTCGCCTTTGAGCTAGTAGAGATGGGAGGTCAGCGACCTTGTCTTCTGGTCTAAAACCTGGTCCTTTATGACCTGCCAGTCTTTTTGCCATTGCCTCTACTTTGGCTTTGTCTGACACTCCATCACTGGCACGGACTAGAACAGAACCTAAACTCTTTTTATCAATCCTTAAAAAACTCATTCATCTTCCTCCTCGCATTGCCCTTGTTAAACCTGGCGGGCTTTGCTAATATATATATCGTAAGGTTTTTTAAGAAATTTCAGTTTATTTGAAAATAGTTTTGGGAGGAGAAGGCATGGTGCCAAAAAAAGAACTTAACACGGCAGTTAAACTCGCCAAAGAATACGGTGTGGGAAAATTGTATTTGTTTGGGTCTTCTTTGCATAAAAAATCCAGCGCAGTGAACGATTACGACTTCGCCGTAGCAGGCATCGCCCCTTCCAGGTTCTTTGCGTTTTATGGCAAATTATTTAGGGCTTTAAGCAAACCCGTCGATCTTGTCGATCTTTCGGAAAAATCTCTTTTTAATTCTCTCATAATAAGGGAAGGGAAGAAAATCTATGATAAATCTTCCTGAGAAAATTTCCGCAGAAATAGACAATATAGAAAAATCCCTGGCCAATCTTTCCTCGCCCCTAAAGAAAAAGAAGAAATCAATTATAGAAATAGCGGGGATGGCCGCTTTCATCCAAAACATTTACAATGGTATCGAAAACATTTTAAAACAAATATTGAAGTCCAAAAACGTTTCTGTTGCTCACCCTGAAATATGGCACAAGGAATTACTGGAAAAATCAGTTAAAAACAACATCATCCCCGACGAGCTGGCCGAAGCACTTTACGAGTATCTCACCTTCAGGCATTTTTTTATCCATTCTTATAGTTTTATGCTGGACAAAAAAAAAGTAGTTGCGCTGGCAAACAACATAAACAAGCTTTGGCAAAAGTTTTTAGGAGAAATAAAACCTTACCGGTAACAGCCAGGCCGCAAACTATTATAAAAAATGCAGCTTTTTGGAAAAAAATATGCTCTTAATGATCGATAATTACGACTCTTTCACCTACAACCTGGTGCAATACCTGGGGGAATTGGGTGAGAATCTGAAAGTTTATCGTAATGATCAACTCACTATCGAAGATATCAAAAAGCTCAAACCAAACAAAATCGTCATCTCCCCCGGGCCCGGTTATCCTGCTGGTGCTGGCATTTCCATTGAAGTCATAAAAACTTTTGCCGGTAAAGTCCCAATTTTAGGTGTCTGTTTAGGTCATCAAGCTATTGCCGAAGCTTTTGGCGGAAAAATAATCAGAGCCAAACGCTTAATGCACGGTAAGACTTCCGAAGTAAAGCACGATGGTAAAACTATTTTTAAGGGGCTAGATAACCCTTTCACAGCTACCCGTTATCATTCATTGATTGTGGATAGAAAAACCCTTCCTGACTGTTTTGAAATAACGGCTACTGCTATTGATAATAAAGATGAAATCATGGGCATGAGACACAAGAAATTTAAATTAGAAGGTGTTCAGTTTCATCCTGAATCTATTTTGACTTCTGCGGGGAAGCAGCTGCTACATAATTTTCTGGTGCTTTAGAATATCAGTATACCAGTGAATCAGAGCGAGAGTATCAGAGAAACAGAATATTAGAAAATCAGAGCACGAATTATTATCTGATATTCTGATCATCTAATAATCTAATATTCTGGCTCTGATACACTGATTCACTGATGCTCTACTTTTTGCTCTTCTTTTCTATCTTCGGTTTATCAACTGTTCCCTTTTCAATAGGTTTAGCAGAAGACTTGGATTCTTTATGCGGCTTTTTCCCATAATCAGTGACATGAAAACCCGAACCTTTAAAGATTATCCCTGCAGCAGAAATTAAACGAAAAATGGACCCTTTGCATTCAGGACAAAACTTTAAAGGCTCTTCCTTAATACTTTGTTTGATTTCAAAGATATGGCCGCATTGTTTACATTTATAATCGTAGAGTGGCATAAGAAAGTTTATTATACGGGAGTTAAAGGAAAGCCGTCAAGCTGCTTTAAGCAGCTGGATCTACTTTAACAATATTAAGGGAGGATAAAGATTGAGGATTAGTGCAATAAACCCCCTTCATTCCAGGAACTTGCTCACATTTATCTAAGCCTTTTTTCAGAACATCTGTAAATTTTGCTTCAAGGCCTTCAGGCAAAGCAGGGGCATGAATCCCATATAAATTAAAGGACTCTAATCCTAAGCCACTAATAGCATTCATCAATTACTCCAATTCAACAGGCTTAATCTAGTTTAGTTTCGCTTCTATTATTATTATCGTAACAAAGAGGGAAAAACTTGCGTGGTTATTTGGAAATTTTTTCGCATCCACTCATATATGGTCGTAAGACTTTGGGAATAACAACAGAACCATCAGATTGTTGATAGTTTTCTAAGATAGCAGCTAAACAACGACCTACCGCTAAGCCGGAACCATTTAAAGTGTGAAGATACTCGGTTTTGGCGGTAGCACTAGCCTTATAGCGAATGGCTGCACGCCTGGCCTGAAAAGATTCAAAGTTGGAACAGGAAGAAATCTCCCGATATTTATCTTCTGACGGAAACCAAACCTCAAGATCATAGGTTTTCGCCGCAGAAAAACCCAAATCACCAGTACAAAGCTCAATCACCCGATAAGGTAATTCTAGCTTTTGTAAAACCCTTTCTGCATCAAAAGTTAATTTTTCCAGCTCATCAGATGATTTATCTGGTTCAACAAATTTGACCAATTCAACCTTATTAAACTGATGCTGGCGGATAATCCCTTTAACATCTTTGCCATAAGAACCTGCTTCACGCCGAAAACAGAGCGAGTGACAAACATATTTAATCGGCAGCTGATCGACCAAGAGAATTTCTTCGCGATGGAGATTAGTGACAGAAACTTCTGCAGTTGGAATTAGATAAAGCTCTTCATCTTTCATTTTAAAGAGATCTTCCTCAAACTTTGGCAACTGCCCTGTCCCCTGCATACTTTTAGGATTAACCAGTACAGGTGTCATCACTTCTGTATAACCATTTTCTTTGGTATGAAGATCTAACATAAAGCTAATCAAGGCTCGCTCTAAAGCTGCCCCTTGTCCACGATTAACAACAAACCTGGCTCCAGAAATCTTGGCTGCTGCAGCGAAATCAAGGATGCCCAAATCTTTCCCAATCTCATCGTGGGCTTTGGGTTGAAAAGAAAATTTCGTCGACTTACCCCAATTTCTGATTTCTAGATTATCACGAGCATCAACACCGAGAGGAACACTCATATGTGGTAAATTAGGCATGCCGAAACTAATGTCGTTTAAACGCTGTTCAACCTGTTGTAATTCAGCATCAAGCTCTTTAATACGAGCAGACACAGACTTCATCTCAGCAATAACATCGTCAGATTTTTCTTTTTTGGCTTTCATCTGACCAATTTTATCGGAAACTTCGTTGCGTTTAGCTTTTAGTTGATCAACTTCAGCAGTTAATTTGCGCCACTCTTCATCAACAGCTAAGAAACGGTCAACGAGAGACGCATCAGCCTTACGGTTTTTCAACCCTTTTTTGACTGCCTCGGGGTTATTGCGAATTAGTTTTGGGTCAAGCATATATCTAGCAAATCTTACTCTTTAATGATTTGTTTGATCTGTTCTCTAAGATGAGGAAACTTATTTTTTACGACATCCCAAACAACATCTAAGTTAATTCCAAAGTAATAATGGATTACTTTATCTCGCAAACCGGCAATTTTTCTCCACTCAATTTTTTGATGTTCAGATCTGAAAGCTTGCGGGAGATTCTTAACTGCTTCACCAATGATTTCTAAATTCCGTACTACTGCATCTTGAGTTTTCTTATCTTGAAAAAAATCATCTGAAGTCATTTTGTCAGTATAGGAACCAATGCTGTTAATCGCTTCAACAATATCACAGAGAAATTCTTGAATTCCTCTTTTAGGCATAAATGGTCCCCTTCTTTATATTATCAACAACTTGCTTAACGCGAATATCTCTTATCCCTGCAGGAGTTAAAAGATCAACTTTTCTACCAAATGAATCTTCAAGAAAAAAAGCCAAATCCATAAAATTATCAAAACTGGTTTTCTTAAATTCAACAACCAAATCTATATCACTTTGGCTACTTTGTTCACCCCGGGCAAAAGAACCAAACAAGCCAATGCGTTTAACATTAAATTTCTGCAAAACCCCGCTATTTTTCTTTAAAAAGCCTAAAATATCATCAGCCGTAAGATTTTTGCCATCTTTTCCTTTTTTATCATCTTTCATGTTTATTAGTATACCCAATTAAAAATTTGGGGTCAAACATTCTCATAACGAAGGATCAAACCATGTAGTTGAAGTTGATGTCCCAGAGGTATATGGAGTATCAATAAAGTAAATGTCCTTTTTAGAAAACCTATCTCTAATTTCATCTGCTTCATTGAACAACTTTTTGCTTCTAGCAATGTTTCTTTGTTCTCTGGATTTTTTAACATCATCTGGCTCTGGCTTAGCCGCAATATTCAATCCCAAAACATTACAGAACTTATCTACCGTTTTTTTAGCCTCAGATAAAAGCTGTATTGTAGCCTGCTTCTTAGAAATAACCCCATCAACAAAATCCAACAAAGAAAAAAGAGAAGCTAAGGCTAAGGCCGTGTTGAAATCATCATCCATCGCACAAAAAAACTCCTCTCTTAATTGGTTAAGATAAGAAAGGTCGATTTCCCCTTCATTAACAAATTCTAGGCATCGATTCATCTTCATCACAGACGCAATTAGCCTTCTAAAGGCAACAGAATGCTCTTTCAGGTCACCATCAGAAAAATCTATCGGACTTCTATAATGAGTCGACAAGAAAAACAATCTCACCACCATCGGATCGAACTGTTTAAATATATCTCGCAGGGTAAAGAAATTACCCAAAGACTTTGACATCTTTTGTTTATTAATGTTTACAAAGCCATTATGCAGCCAGTATTTGACCCAAGGGACTTTGCAGGTTTCCGCTTCAGTCTGCGCAATCTCATTTTCATGATGAGGGAAAATTAGATCTCTGCCTCCACCATGGATATCAAACTGCTCACCCAAGTATTTAGTGGACATAACAGAACACTCGATGTGCCAGCCTGGCCGGCCCTTACCCCAAGGCGAAGCCCAAGAAGGTTCCCCTTCTTTAGCTGCTTTCCATAAAGCAAAGTCTAGGGGACTTTTTTTCCGCTCATCAACAGCAACCCTGGCTCCTGACAACAAATCTTCTTTTTTACGTTTAGAAAGTTTGCCATAATCTTTGAATTTATCAATTTCAAAATAGACGTCACCGTCAATCTCATAAGCAAACCCCTTGGCAATTAAACCTTCAACCCACTTAATCATCTCTTTAATATGATCGGTAGCTTTAACATATTCCTTCGGGGGGAGAACGTTGAGTTTTTCCATAACTTCTTTATAAGAATCCATAAAACTGGTAGCGATTGATTCAACGGTTGTTCCACCGTCTTGAGCTTTTTTGATAAGTTTATCGTCAATGTCTGTAACATTTTGAAAATACTCAACTTCAAAACCGGAAAATTCTAAATAGCGGCGCACAATATCAAAAGTAACATACGCACGCCCATGACCCAAATGGGTTTCATCATAGGGGGTAATACCACAAACATACATCTTAACTTTGTCTGGATTAATAGGCTGAAAGTTTTCTTTTTCTTGACTAAGCGTGTTGTAGATCTTAAGAGGCATTTACTTTAGCTTCTCTTCTAAGGTTTTAATACGATTATTGAGCTCATCAAAGGCTTTGTGGACAGGATCAGGCAAAGAACCATGTTCAAGTGGGGCAAGTTTTCTACCTTCACGCCGTACAATCCAGCAAGGATTACCGACGACAGTAGTGTCAGCCGGCACAGCTTTCGTTACCACAGCTCCAGCTCCGATGCGGGCATTATCACCAATAGTAATTGCGCCAAGAATAATTGCCCCGGCTCCAATCACAACATCATTGCCAATTGTTGGATGCCTTTTACCTTTTTCTTTCCCGGTACCACCTAAGGTCACACCTTGGAAAAGAGTCACATTTTCTCCTATCACCGTAGTTTCCCCAATCACCACCCCTGCCCCATGATCGATAAAAAAACACTTGCCAATTTTTGCGCCAGGATGAATTTCAATCCCTGTTAACAACCTGGAGATCTGAGAAACCAAACGGGGCAGAATCGGTAAGTGTAATCGGTAAAATAGATTGGCTAAACGATGAAACCAGATTGCCCATAAGCCTTGATAAAGCAAAACCTCAAAAATATTTCTAGCTGCCGGGTCGTTGGTAAAAACTGCTTTGATATCGTCAAACATTATACCCTCCGATCAAAAAAAGGATTTTTACCTGAAACTGATAAGGGAATACCAAAAGCAATCTTAACTTCGCTGACCAACAACTTTAACTCTAGCGCAGCTAAACCAATGGTATACATAACCCTGTTATCCAAACGATGGTCAGTCGCGACTGAAACAGCTGAACCAACTGCTATACCCAGATCTCCCGGGTTAAAAACACAAATGCCTTTATTCTTTTCGTTTTCCGCACAATTGGGAAAACCACACAACCCACAATATCTTAAGCCCATGGTTTTTAGCTTCGTACCAATCAAGACAATAGCTTGTGCCTGGAGGATATTTTGACTGTCACGTAAAAATGTCGCATTATTTTCTCTCTGACCGATCTGCTCCATCTTTTGTGAAACTTTTTTAATATCACCACCACTTATAACCACCATTTCTAAAAGATCTAAACCTTTGCCTTTGGGTGCTGTGCGAGCAGCCAAACACATTTGTTGTGCAATTACGATAACCTGTTCCTCTTTAAAATCTTTCTCGTTCTTTAACATAATTATTTTCCGCTGACTACTGCGCTACAGTGCTCCTAGTAGTTTACTTGACTAATTTTTCGAGTAGCTCCAACTGATCCTGAGTTCCAATTACTACTAAAATATCACCCTTCTCAATTTTTGAGCCTGCTAAAGGCTGTAAATTGAAAGCCCCATCAGACTTACGAATAGCCAAGATAGTTGCCCCGGATTTTTGCCTGACCTCTGCTTCGGCAATTGATTTATTAACTATTGGTGAGCGATCAGAGATAGAAAACTCGTGCAAACTAAATTCCAAATGCTCGCCGTGCATCACCATGTCAAGAAAATCACTGGCCACCGGGCGGACGGCTAAAGCAGCCATTCTGCGGCCGGAAATAAAATAAGGAGAAATAACTCGATTAGCTCCGGCAAACTTTAACTTATTTTCGGCCTCTTTGCCGCTGGCTCGCGCTACAATATAGACAGTTTGGCTAAGGGCACGAGCAGAAAGTGTTACAAAAACATTGTTAACATCAGAATCTGCCGCCGCAATTAAACCAGTAGCCCTTTCCACCCCAGCTTCCTTAAGTTTATTATCAGAAGTCGGGTCACCAATAATATAAGGGACTCCTTTGGGATCCAACTCTTGGGCTATTTCTTCCTTACTATCAACAACAAGGTATGATATATTTGCGGCCTCCAATTCTTTGGCAATTTGATGGCCAACGCGACCAAACCCGGAAATTATATAATGATCCTTGATATCCCTAATCTTCTTTTCCATTCTTCTTCTCCTTCTATAACCAAAAATTTGTCCTTCAATAATCATTTCACCAACCTGACCGGCAAAATAAATCGCCGTACCCACCCCACTAATAATGATCCCCATTGTTAATATTCTGCCGGCTGAAGAAAGCTCGTGAACCTCGCGAAAGCCAACAGTAGATAAAGTGGTTACCAGCATGTAAACAGAGTCAATAAACGACCAACCTTCCAGGATTCTGTATCCCACAATCCCAGCTAAGCTGATTATCACCAGCGTGAAGATGGGCGCTAGTAAACGGGTAAAAGGGTTCATTTCAATAAGTATACCGTAAAATCGCCCAAATGATAATCATGTCTTAAGATGTATTTACCACAAACAAAACGACAAAAATGCAAGATCTCTTCCGGTTTAAAATAAAAATAGCGGCCAGATTGTCTATCTTCAAAATCACTAATTGGCAAGGCCCCTTCACTTAGAAAATTAAGAGCTGCTCCATAACGGCTGAGGTCAAACATCCTCAAGATCATCGATTTAACAAATTCCAGATGGCTTTCCGCATCTGTGGTACGAATGTTGAAGATACCCGAGGCAAAAAGATAATCAAATTGCGGAATCAAACGATCTTCCAGGATATCTTTTAATTCAAAGCGTGCTTCCGAGTATTTCTTCTTAGCCACCGCTAGGAGTTTAGCTGAGATATCGTAGCCGGAATAGTTGATCCGATGGGCTTTGAGTAATTTTTCTCGTTTTAGAAAACCGTAAAAATCACCAAACCCACAGCCCACGTCAAGAACGGAAATATTAGCTGCTTTGCGGCCATAAATAAAGATCTCTTTAAAAATCTGGTATCTTAATTTTTGGCTTTCGGGGTTATTCCAGTCCAGGGCCAGATAATTTTCACCGTGCTGGTCCAAAAGTCCTTCGAAATAATCAATCTGCGCTTGTTTGTCCATAAGAATAAAAAAAGTTTAACACTATTTATTTATGATTTCAACGCAGAAAAAGCGCAGAAAAAGTGTCCCCCAAAGTGTATTTCGGGGGGAATGAGCCAAAAGAATAACGCAGCGCCTAAGAGGCGCTGCTACGCGGGGGACCTAAATAGTTACAAATTCTTTCAAATAATTTTTGGGTTTCGTGAAATTTCTTCTTAAAATCATAGACAACATATATAGAGAGCTCCGAAAAACTCGTTTTCTTCGCGTAGGCGACCCTCTTAGGGTCGCTCGTTGTCGACGAGAAGCAGAGCCTAAGAGGCTCTGCTACGCGAGTTAAAGGTTATTTTTTCGGAGGTCTCATATATCATGATAGCTAACGCCAATTTTGGAAGTTTATATGCTTATCTAAAACCTGGTCGCACTCCAGGCAAGAGCCAACCTTTGCTGCAAAGATTAGCTAAACAGAAAACAGTATCCAGAGGCATTGTTGCTGCAGCTAAAACCGATCTGACAATTAGCTCTAGGCTGGAAAGGCAGAATCTTTCTGCCATCGATTTTGAGCGGCTTGAAGGCCAAGCCTGCCAAACAAGACTCACTGCAATTGGGTTAATAGAAAATCGGCACGATATGTTTGTCACTGAGGCAGAGTTAGAGGCTGCCCCTGCTCAACGCCAGCAATCAGGAACAGACACTGTTGTAGCCAGCGGTTTTGTCCATCCGGTGGCAAACGGAAATGGTCAAAGTACAAAACCAAAAGGCGGCCTGATCACAGAGGGATCCTTTCACCGGCCAGTTGTTCGTCTAATATACTCAACAATAGAACAAGGACATGTTTATATTTATCGGAACAAACTACAACCGGATAAAAATCTGGAAACAGAAGTTTTTCCGCTTGAAGGAGAACCTTTGCCCGAAAATGTTCTTGTAAGGGTCTGCTCAGATAATGAACTGGAAATCTGTTATCCTGACGGCAGTCATAGCCATTATATTGATTCCAATCATGCTGCAGGTTTTAGAATTACTAAGCTCGCACCATATTTAGCAGATATTGAATCAATTGCCGGGTATTTTTTCATGAAGGTTTCCGGTGAGGGGGAATTAGCCTTAGCTAATAGAGTTATCCCTCTGCCAAGATATGAAAGTCAATATGTTAAAGTAACCTTTGTTTATGGACAAATTACCATTGAGAATCCCGATACGAGAGAAACCTTATTCCAGTTTAAACAAAAGAACCAAACAAGATTGCACCCCAAAGCCGCAGCAGTTGATTTAGCCTCACTTTCCGGAAGAGAGATAAGAGAGGTAAGCAAAGATGGCTCTTTTGGCTTAGGAGGTTCAACGCTATACTTGGCTCGTCACCATTACGGTAAAACGATCGCCATTGAACTTCGTGCTGGCCTCATCATCTCTATAACGGACCAGACAACAAGACAACCGATTCCTCTGGAAGATCTGCGGGTTACTCACATTTATAGCAGCCAAGGTAGAAGAATAGGCTTTATCCCTGTTAAACATCATTTTAGTCAGGCTGATTTTAGGAGAAGAACTGGTTGGTTGCTTTTAGATGAAATTAGAGGCAAAACTTTCTACCATTGCAATGGCAAAGTCCCCTTCCCTCAAGGTTTTACCCGAGTATTTGCCAGGCTGGAAAATGGTAAAATCCTTGGTTATCACTGCTATCATGATGCCCAAGCTTTGCCCAATCAGGCTCCTGATAATCCGGTTTGGTTTAAGAGGTTATATCTAAATAGCAAAAGACCGCACTTGGTAACTCCAAAACCAGACCAGGATTTCTGGCAACAATTTTATGCAACTCCAGGAGCAAGAGTAACACATTATCAGGTTCCCAAAAATCTAAGGACTTCAATTGGTTTAACAGGAACAAGATATGTTGAGCAAAAATTCGCCAGACACTGGCAAATCATTACTAATCTTGGAAATGGGAAACTTCTGTTTAGCTACTACAAAAACCCAACGTCTAATCCGAAAGAAAAACCGGTTGCAACCGAAGTCTGGGATATCCCTAAATAAGTTTATCCGCAATCATCCGCTCGGCGATTAAAACCGCATTAAGCGCAGCACCACGACGCAGGTTGTCAGACACAATCCACATCTCGATACCGTTTTTTTGCGAAATGTCTTCGCGGATGCGGCCAACATAAGTGTCATTTAACCCGGCACATTCAAGCGGAGTTGGATACTCCCCTTTGCTGGGATTATCAAGGACTTTACAGGTCGGGAAAGCAGCAATTAGCTTTCTAACTTCTTCAACCGAGATCTTCTTTTTAGTCTTAATGTTAACCACTTCGGAATGGCCGACAGCAACAGGAACACGCACACAAGTTGCCGTTACATTGATTGAATCATCCTCAAAGATTTTTTTGGTTTCATTAACCATTTTCATCTCTTCCTTGGTATAGCCATTGTCAGTAAACTGATCAATCTGTGGCACAACGTTAAAAGCAATCTGTTTAAAAATATACTTGGCTTCAACTTTGGCTTTAGGATCAGCCATTAAGGTTTTAACCTGATCATACATTTCTGCGATAGCCTCTTTACCCCAGCCTGAAACAGCCTGGTAAGTAGAAATAACTAAACGCTCAATGCCAACTGCATCATAAATTGGTTTGAGCGGCAAAACCATTTGCGCAGTAGAACAGTTTGGGTTAGCAATAATCCCTTTATGTCTTTTAAGGGCTTGGGGATTTACTTCCGGCACAACAAGGGGAACTTCTGGGTCCATACGAAAGTGGCTGGTATTATCAATAACCACACAGTTTCTTTTCGCAGCTTCCGGAGCTAAAACCTTAGAGATTGAGGCTCCAGCAGAAAATAAACCGATGTCCATCCCCTCAAAAACTTCTGGGGTGGCCTCAATTACTTCGTAGTCCTGGCCTTTAAAAGTTACTTTACTGCCAGCAGTACGCGAAGAAGCCAAGGGTAAAAACTTCCCGACCGGGAAGTTTTGTTCTTCTAAAACCTTCATCATCTCTTTACCAACCATGCCGGTTGCGCCTAACACACAAACATTGTATTTTTTCATGACAACTTGGTTAAAACCCATTCCTTTCGTTAAATAAAGTAGTTTTTAAAATAATTCTAAAACAAGCGCTTCTTTACTGATCTCTAAATAGGCGCTTATATCTTTTAAAATATTATTCAAGGTGCCTATCTTAATTTCATCATGGTCCGGAATAGTAATTTTATGTTCAATCCCTTTATAAAGAGATTTTAACCTGATATGGCTGCCCGTTTCTCTTTCTGCCTGATAGCCATATTTCTTATTAAGAAGCTTAATTAATTCTCTACCGGAAATATCTCTTGGTATCTTAGGCATAAGTTAGAGTTTCCTCTCTAACTATATGAAGAATCACGACCGAAGGGATATCTTCTTTTTTTTCGAAGTGGCAAGCCAAAGCTTTTTTGATATTGTCTTTTAATTCAGGAAGATTATCCGCTTCGGTAAATATCGATTGTCCCAAAGCCTTGGCACTATAACCGCCGCTTAGATCTTCTTCTACCATAAAAATTATTTCTGTCTTCACCATTTTAGTTCCTCCTTGCAATCTGTATTATTGTCATATTATAACATTACCTCAAAATCCTACTCCTGCCTTACAAACAGAACCAGCCGAAGTCCCAGCCACACACCTATCATCAGCTACATTGCCTTGACTACAACCACCAGGCCCACCAGCACTTTGCCCAGCAGAACAAGCTGGTTGGGGTGCTGCTTCGCCGTTCATACAGACACCCATTGTTGTGTCGAGAGAAAAAAACATGTGTACTTTTGGCGTAGAATATTCTCTTTGCATAGTAAAAGATATTGTTTAGGCTGCACTATTTCCAGAACCACACCTAGTCTGAACCCCAGTGTTACCACCTAAATAACAATTGTCTTCGCCTGGCCCAGAACCGTCATAACATCTAAAGTTAGAACTCCCGCCGCCACAATTTTGAAGCCCAGGATCTGATCCCAAATCGCACTCCATCCCCGGAGTACTAGCCCCACTCCCACTAATACAAGCACCAACCCCTTGATCCAAAATATTGAAAAGAACCAATCGTGGAATTTCGTACTTCATAAAGTTCCCTCCATATTTATTTATCTATCGACTTATGATATTATAATATAATGCAAAGCAAAATCAAGGCCTGTCTCAAAGAAAGTATCGAAGTTAAAAACCTGGTTTTAAAAAGCCTGATACCACAAATTGAACAAGCCGCTAAAATAATGATTGCTGCTCTTAAAAACGGCAATAAAATCATGTTTTTTGGTAATGGCGGCTCTGCAGCTGATGCGCAACACTTGGCTGGCGAGTTAATTGGTCGTTTTTTAAAAGAACGTAAATCTCTCCCAGCAATTGCTTTAACAACCGACACTTCAATTCTGACCTGTTTGGCCAATGATTACACTTTTGACTATATTTTTGCTCGTCAAATCGAAGGATTGGCTAAACCAGGAGACATTGCTTTTGGAATTTCTACGTCCGGCAACTCAAAAAATGTTATCCAAGGCCTGGAAAAAGCTAAAGAGCTGGGCTGTAAAACCATTGGCCTGCTTGGTTGTGACGGGGGGAGAATAACAGACTTAGTTGATGTGGCTATAACTGTCCCCTGCAAAGCCACCCCTCATATTCAGGAAAGCCATATCACCATCGGCCATATCCTCTGTGGATTAATTGAAGAGGAAGTGACAAAATAGTGAACAAGGCTGTTTTCCTCGATCGTGACGGCACCATTATTGAAGATGTGGGCTATCTCAATAACCCTCAAGAGATTAAGTTTATCCACGGTTCAATTGAAGCGATCAAAAAACTGAATGAAGCCGATTACAAAGTCATCGTTATTACTAATCAAGCAGGCATAGCTCGTGAATTAATTATTGAAAATATGCTCCAGACCATTGATAAAACCTTGCAAAAAGAGATCCTCAATGGCGGGGCTTATATTGATGCCATTTATTATTGTCCCCACCATGCAGAACACGGTTATTATCCCTATAAACAGGACTGTAAGTGTCGCAAACCTGAACCAGGCATGATCCTAAAAGCTGCTAAGGATCATAATATCGATTTATCACAGTCTTGGATGATTGGTGATAAACGAACAGATGTTTATGCTGGCAAAAAGGCTGGCACAAAGACTATTCTTGTTATGTCTGGACGTGGCGTAGAAGAAAAGCCTAAGCTAACAGAACAACCGGATTATTATACCGAAAACCTTTTAGAAGCTGTCAAGAAAATCATTTAACGCTTGCTCCCCCCTCCCCAAAAAGTTATAATTATCGTCATGGAAAGACTAAAAACTCTTATTCCTGGATTTGAAGGTAAAAAGGTCTTGGTCATCGGCGACCTGATGCTGGATGAACACATCTGGAGCAAAGTTAATAGGATTTCCCCTGAAGCACCTGTTCCAATTGCCCAAGTCAGCAAAATCACTCACGTACCCGGTGGCTGCGGCAACGTGGCTGCAAATATCAAAACATTATCAGGAACTCCGCTGCTCATGGGACTGGTTGGAACCGATAGCTCCGGGCAAAAACTGATCAAAGCCCTTAAAGGCTTGAAGATTGATACTGCCTACGTTATTAGAACCAAAGACCGGCCCACCATTTTAAAATCAAGGATCATTGCCGCCAGCCAACAGGTGATTAGGGTTGATCGTGAAGACAGCGAAACTATCCCTCAAGAACTTGAAACAATAATATTAAACAAACTCAAAAAAAATATTGCCGCTGCCGATGCTGTTATTCTTTCTGATTATAAAAAAGGGATGTTATCGGAAAAGATCTGTGCTGAAGCAATCCGCTTAGCAAGAAAATATAAAAAACCTTTGGCAGTTGACCCCAAAGGCCAGGATTATGCAAAATACGATCGGGCCATGGTTATCACTCCAAACCTGGCTGAAGCAGAAACAGCCACTAAGATTAAGATTGTTGACGAGAAAAGTTTATTGAAAGCAGGCAGGATACTACTTGAACAAACCAACGCCGATAATATTATTATCACCAGGGGCAAAGATGGTTTATCTATTTTCGCTAAGGCTGGCACAGTTAAACACGTTCCAGCTATCCCCAGAGAAGTTTTTGACATTACCGGAGCTGGAGACACGGTAATTGCCACCTTGGCCTTAGCCTTAGCCTCCGGAGCGTCAGTCAACGAAGCTGCCAGCTTAGGAAATTATGCCGCTGCTGTAGCAGTCTCAAAAATCGGCACTCAACCGGTTTATAAAGATGAACTGGAAGAAGCCCTGGAAGAAAACGATCCGATTGGTCACAAAATAAAGGCTCGCAGTGAATTAAGAAAAATCATCAAACGGCTTAAGAGTCAAAACAATAAGATTGTTTTTACTAATGGTTGTTTCGACTTACTACATCTTGGGCATGTCAGATATTTAAAACAAGCTAAGAAGTTGGGAGATGTCTTAATCGTTGGGCTCAACACTGATTCTTCTGTAAAAAATCTTAAAGGAAGTCCCAGGCCTTATGTTGGCGAGATGGAACGGGCAGAAATAATTGCTTCCTTAGAATGCGTTGACTATGTCACCATATTTTCCGAACTAAGACCAGACAATCTGATTAAAATAGTTAAGCCGGATGTCCACGTTAAGGGTGGCGATTACAAAATCAGCGCTCTGCCAGAGAAAAAACTAGTTGAAGAATTGGGTGGAGAAGTTGTAGTGATACCGCCGATCAAGGGAAGGTCTACCACTAATATTGTGGAGAAGATATTGGCTAGGAAATAAACATGATAAAGATCAAAGATCAAAATTTAAAGATCAAAACAAATCCCCAGATCAAAATCCCAAAGAATAAAAAGATTGGAGTTTTGATCTTATTATTTGGGATTTGTTTTGGATTTTGGTCTTTGAGCTTTGAACTTCCTGCCAAGGCCTGGAGCATCAACACCGAACTCAGGCAAGAAATAGCGGCTAAGCAAGCCGCGGTGGCTAAAGCACCCAACAGCGCCCTAGCCCACTTTGACCTGGGCATCACCTATGCTTACACCAACAACATCCAAAAAGGCTGGGACGAACTAAAAAAAGTTGAAGAACTAAACCCCAAGTTTCGCTCACAAGGCAGGAATCTTTACATTAACAAGGTCACCGCAGATCCCGATGATTGGCGGCTGCGGTTTCGCCTGGCTTTTGCCTACTATTTTAACAATGAAAAAAATGATGCCATCAGAGAACTTAAAAATGTTTTAATTATTGATCCTAATAATGTTTGGGCTTATGGCTACTTGGCTCTAATTTATGGGGAACTAAACGAAGTTGATACCGCCATAGATTACACTAAAAAAGGCATAAAGATTGATAGCAATGTTGCTGCCCTTCATCTCCTCCTGTCAGAAGGCTATTATAAAAAAGGCAACTCTTGGGGCGGTTTTATAGAAAGAATGGAAGCAGTCCGTTTACTAGCTTTAGGATTTTAAGATGAAACTTTCTTATCGGATTATTCTGGGCTTATTTCTCGCTTTTATTATTTGGATTTTTTATTGGGCACTTTTTTCTCCGAAAGAAAATATTTCTGTACACATCTACAAAACCTTAAAACAACAAGAGCAGCGGGCTGACTTGGCTTTTAAAGAAGTCAGCTTTGAAGAAATTGATGCCGGCATCAAATACTGGCAGTTGTTTGCCAACACAGCCATGATGAATAAATCTAACCAACTGGCTACCCTTAAAGAATCAAATGGGACCTTCTTCAGCAATGGCCAGCCGGCACTGTTGTTCCAATCCCCTGTTGCCCTTTGGGACATGAAAAAGAAAGAGATTTATCTTGACCAACCAATTGGCTACGATGTTTCTTTAAAAGAAAAAATCACCGCTCTAACTAAAAACCTTAAGAATTCACAGCGTCAATCTGTTTTTAACCTGCGGGACAAGAAGAACGGCAAAGCCCTCTGGTTTGTCGCCAACAATTTGAGCTGGAAATTGGCTGACAAAAAAATTGTTTGCACCGGCGATATTGTCATAAAAAAAAGCCGTGTGATCGGCTATGCTGAAAAGTTAAATGGCGATGTCTCTTTAGAAGAAATCAAAGTTTCCGGTAATCCCAGAGTTATCATCAACCCAAAAAATAACAGTCCGATCACTATGGAAGCAAATTATTTTGAAATAGACAGTCCTGCAGAAACAATTACTGCCAAGGGCAACTCCAAGATTTTCTGGCAAGAAGCAATAATTACCTGTCGTGAGGTTAAATACTTTGAAAATAGTAACAAACTTGATCTTAGCGGCGAGGTAAAAATAACTTACCAGGATATCAGGGCCCAGGGAGATTCTGCCATCTATAATATTAATAAAGACGAAATTGTTCTAACCGGTAAAACCCGGGCCAAACAAAAAGAAAACCGGCTGCGAGGAGAGAAAATCATGGTTTCATTAAAGGAAAATAAAATTTCTGTTTTTGGCCAAGGTAAATTTATTATCAGCGAAGAGGAGCTAAAATGAGCACCCAATTAAAAACCCAACCAAAGGTCCAAAAGATTACTAAAGATAAAAATCCCCTATTTGACTTAATCATCCTTGGTGGCGGACCAGCCGGATTAACGGCCGCCCTCTACGCCTTAAGGGCAAAATTAAACGTTGTTTTAATCGAAAAAATGATCTTGGGTGGAACAGTAACCAGCACCTTTCAAATCGAAAATTATCCTGGTTTTCCCGAAGGCCTCTCCGGCATGGAACTTAGCAACCTGATGCAGGAACAGGTAAAAAAGCTCAATCTAGAGATTAAATGGGGCAATGCAAGTTCTATTAAAAAAGTTGGCAATCAATTCGATGTTCAAGTAGATGGAAAAGCTATTTCTGCCAAAGCAGTAATTATCGCGACCGGAACGGAAGCCTCTAAAATGGGGATCCCGGGCGAAGACAAGTTTCGCGGCCGCGGCGTCTCCTACTGCGCAACCTGCGACGGCCCTTTTTATAAAGATAAGAATATTGCTGTTTTGGGTGGTGGTAATTCCGCTATTGAGGAAGCGCTCTTTTTAACCCGTTACGCCAAGAAAGTCTTTATTATTCATCGTCGCGATGAACTTAGGGCAGACAAGATCCTAGCAGACCGCGCTATGGCCAATCATAAAATATATTTTCTCTGGCATTCGACGCTTAAAGAGATAAAGGGCAAAGAGAAGGTCGGTGAAATTGTGCTCAAAGATTTACAATCAGAAAAACTATCCAAACTCCAGATTGACGGGGTTTTTGTCTATATTGGCAGCAAACCAAACTCTGACCTAGTTAAAGAAACTGTCAAATTAGACAAGAAAAACTATATTGTTACTGACGAAAGCATGCAAACCTCTGTACCGGGAATCTTTGCGGCTGGGGATATTAGGGTTAAACATCTACGACAAATAGTAACTGCTGCTGCCGACGGGGCCATTGCGGCTGAAGCTGCCAGGGAGTACATAGAAAAATTGCAGTAGTCTTACTTCTTCGCCACTTTGATAATCTTCTTAACCAAACCAACCGCTCCCACGGCATCCATACTATATGAAGCGCCGATGCGGTCGGCATAACCTTTGGTAACCACGGCCCCACCGACTAAAAGAGGAATATCAAGCTTAGCAGCTTTTAACTGATCGTTAACCACCCCCATTTCAACCATTGTTGTAGTTAAAAGGGCTGAAAGAGCAATCGCATTAGGTTTTTCGGCTTTGGCAACTTTAACAATTTCTTCCGGCGCAACGTCTTTGCCAAGATCAATTACTACAAAACCATGATTCTCTAGCAACATCTTAACAATGTTTTTACCAATATCGTGAATGTCTCCCTTAACCGTGGCTAAAACTATTTTCCCTTTGATTTTAACTTTATCTTGAGGGATATTAGCTTTACAAATAGCAAAACCAGCACTCATTGATTCGGCTGATTCTATAACCTGGGGCAAAAAATATTGACCACCAGAAAACTTTTTGCCAACTACCTCCATGCCTGGAACTAAACCAAGATTTATTACCTTCTGCGGATCATATTTTTTTTCGATCGCCTGCTTAACCAAAACTTCTACGGCTTCCAGATTCCCGTCAATTACAGCTTCTTTAATGTCCTGATAGCCTGTGAACTTGATCTCCTTAACACTCGCCTCCCTCTTCTTCTCTGCTGGCTTGCCAGACCTCTTTGCCTTATCAACCTCCGCCTTAAACTTTCTTAACAGCTCTTCCCTTGCAACCGCCTTCTTGGCCTTAAAGGCCTTTAAGACCTTCCGTACCTCAGCATCACCAACATCAATTATCGCGGCGTCAAGTCCATAAGACAAAGCTAACTGAAAATAGAGCGCGTTTAATTTAGAACGATTGGGCATGCCATGAGAAACGTTACTAATGCCCAGAATAGTTTTAACCCCAAATCTTTCTTTGATCATGGGTATTGCTTTAAGGGCTTCTAAGCAAGGCTGAATCCCCACTCCTGCAGTCATCACCAGGTTATCAACAAAGATGTCTCCTTTGGCAATGCCTACAGCCTGGGCTGTGTGAACAATTTTTTCGGCAATACGCAAGCGATCAGCTGCAGAATTAGGCATACCATGCTCATCGAGGGTTAAAGCAATAATTGCTGCCCCGTATCTTTTGGCCAGAGGAATGATTTTTTCTAAACTTTCTTTTTTGCCGCTAACAGAATTTAACAATGCCCGACCACAAAAAACCTTTAAACCAGCCTCTAGGGCAGCAACACTGGGAGAATCTATTGAAAGAGGCAGATCAGAAGCTGATTGAACTATTTTAACAGCCTGATGCATTACTGCTGACTCCACAATATCACGAGTGGAAATGTTCACATCCAAGAGATCAGCTTTGGCCTTTGTCTGACCGGCAGCTTCAGAACGCATAATCCGCGTCTTGCCTCCCCTAATCTCTTCTTGAAAAATCTTTCGACCAGTTGGATTGATCCTCTCGCCAACCAGAAAGGGTTTATCGGCGACTTCAACAACTTTGGTTCGACTGGCAAATTTTGTGCTTTGAATTTGTGATTTTTGATTTGTTTGGGGTTTAGAATTTAGAACTTTGGATTTCACGGCTTGGATATGCTCCGGCGTAGTCCCACAACACCCGCCAATTATCCTAACGCCTAGCTTTGCAAATTTTTCCGCATACGCCCCAAACTGTCTAGCAGTCATTTTGTAAATAGCTTTATCACCAACAAGCTCTGGCATACCCGCATTAGGCATGACCATGACTGGCAATTTTGTGCAAGCAAGTAATCTTCCGGCAACCTTGAGCATGCCTTGGGGTCCGGTGGAACAGTTGGCAGAAACAATATCAACCCCCAAAGCTTCGAGAACCACAACTGCAACTTCAGGGGGAGTGCCATAAATAGTTTTTTCCACATCATCGTAGGTCATACTCGCAATAACAGGCAACTTGGTTTCGTTCTTAACTGCAATAACAGCTGCCCGCATTTCTTGCAGATCAGAAATAGTTTCCACACAAATGACATCAACCCCACCCTCTTCCAGCGCTTTGGCTTGCTCGGCAAAAGCAGCGTAAGCTTGATCAAAAGTAACATCTCCTAATGGATCAATTAGTTTTCCTAAAGGACCAATTGAACCGGAAACAAAACCTTTCACTCCGACAACTTTTCTGGCCAGTTTGGTAGCAGCAATATTTATCTCTTTAACTTTTTTCTCTGATTTATAATCGGCTAACTTAATGGCGTTAGCGCCAAAAGTGTTAGTTTCTAAAATATCAGCACCAGCCTCAACATAAGCCTTGTGGATAGACTGGACTAATTCAGGTCGTTTTAAATTTTGCAGATCAAAGCAATCTTCTGGCTTAACACCACCATTCATCAATTGTGTGCCCATGGCACCATCAATGACTAAGATTCTTTTATTTAAAGCTTCTAAAAACCTACTCATTAGGATCTTTCCTCATAATAATGGCATCTTCACGATTGTCCTGGTAATAATTTTTTCTTAAACCAACGTTTTTGAAACCATATTGTTCATAAAGGTTGCGAGCAGCAAGGTTTGAGACCCTAACCTCAAGAAAAAAAACATCATTACTATTGATAACCTTTTCGATCAGGCTTTTGCCAATCCCTTTTCGACGGCAATCAGGATGAACAGCCATATTAATGACATGCTTTTCACCGGCAATATCTTCTATGCCAATATAGCCGACGATTTTGTCAGCTTCTTTAGCCACTAAATACTTCTTTTCATCATCCCGAAAAATCTGTTCCGGCTTAGGGACAACAAAAGAGCCCTTTTCAATGGCAAAGACTGTAGCAATATCGCTGTCAAGCATAGGGGAAATGGTTAACATGAAAAGATTATAGCATAAATCTTAGGATACCGAGGATCTCTCTTAGATTAAGGAAATAGGGTTATGGGCGTAGAAGCCGGTATGGAAATTGGAAATGGAAAATTGAAGTTGGGTTAATCAAACATCCAATTCCAGCTTCTACTATCAATACTGGCATCCTAACCCAACACCCAATTTCCAATTAAAAAACTAAGACGTTTTGAAAACTCTAATATTAGGCATATGTGAATACTGTGGCACTAACTTAAGCGGGTCAGCAGTTTCTCCGGCTTTAATTTTTAATAACCCCAACCGAGCAACATTGATCCCATAAGGATGATATTTGGATCCATCAACAACCTTTAGTTCGCCGGTAACATTAGACAAGAACTCTTTAATTTTAGCTTCCGTTAAAACCAAATCATCAGTTAATCTTTTCAACTGACCTTGATGCGCCCCAAAAAGAGCAAAATTAAACTCATCCATTCTGGCATCTAACTTAACCGCCATAGTTCCCTCGAAATCTATCAAGTTATAAGCAATTGCTGCCAAGGTTGATACACCAACCAGGGGAACTTTTAAGGTTTGAGCTAAAGATTTGGCAGTAGCTAGCCCTCCCCGTAAACCAGAATAAGATCCCGGACCTTGAGCAACAGCAATACCTTCAATTTGTTCCGGTTTAATCCCGGCTGCTTCAACATAGAAAACAATCTTTTCTGCCGCCATATCAGCAATCGTTGTTTCAAGCAATACCTGATCGTCATCAATCAAGCCGATACTGACAACCTTTGTTGCGCTGCTGATGCCTAAGATTTTCATGATAAACCTCGTTTCTTAAGGGAGTTAAGGCCTTTATGGTTTTTATGGGAGTAAAGGCTTTTAAGGGATTAAGGGTTTTAAAGGCTTTGTAAGACAAGGGGGAGAAATTCCGCCCTTTATCTTTAATTACCTAACAGCCTTAATACCTCAACTGCCCTTATTACCTTAAAGGTCCTAAAAGCCTTCACCACCTTATTTTACAAGTATAACAAAATCTGAAATTTTTGGCGAATTGTAGCGATAAAGGAATAGAGGACATTATGCTTGTTAGAAAAATTTATCCTGGTGCTTCAGTTTTGGCTTTAACATCTAAAGCCTCAACTCTCGATATTCTGCAAAAAGCTGTCAGTGAACTAGGGAAAGTTCTCCCTAGAAGAGCAAAACATATTAGAATGGTTGTTCAATCTCAAGAAGCTTTAGCCAGAAGAGATGTTGATTTCTTTTTTGCAAGATTACCACAAGAACTAAAAACCCAGGAGCAAACGAAACTTGGCTTATCCCCAGCCCAATATAAACATAGGTTCACAGAAATTATGCAATATTTCTTTGACAAGCACAAAAGATTGTCAGAAAAACACAAAGAACTCCTCGAATTGGCTACCTGGGCTCATGACCTGGGGGTTCCCCTTGGCATTGAACAAGAACATAGTCTTAATGGGGCAAAAATAATTGGAAAATTAATCAGAGATAAAAGCTTAGCTAATAAAATTGGTTCCTTAATTCTTTTTCACGGTCTACATGCAGGCTTATCTTGTTATTTTTTCCCCAGAGATTTATATAAACTGCCACAAAAATTGCAGCCAACATTATTTCTTTTGGACTTTTGTGATGCAACCGCAAGAATTGACTTTAACAATAACCCTTTTAACCCCATTGGTTTAGAATTGATGGAATACTATTTAAATATTTCCACCCCAAAAGGCCTCAAACACCTCGAAAATCCAGAGAAGTTACTGGATTTACGTTTGCGTTATGGGTTTGGTTTTGTCATCTTTCAAGGCAAGTTATCAAAAGAAGATAAGACAACTATGTTTGAAGAGGGAAAAAGACAAACTGTTCCACTTTCCCCAAGCGAATTAACAACTTTCTATGGCTCTCTTTTTCGCTCTACTTTTTCAAATCTCTTATTCCCCACCCTTGATTCAACACAAGAACGCGCCCAAGCAATGATAGGGATTAAACAAGTTTACAATCAAGCACACATGCAGGGAGAAGTTGTTCTGTGGCCTGACATAGATATCGGAGAGAGGTTTATCGCTGATGGAGGTGTAAATACATTTGTTAGTAGATACAAAGAACACATTAGACAACATGGCATAGCAACTCTATTATCAGCCAAACCAGAGAAAAGAACCCTTTTGTTTATGGTTTCAAGATTATATCCGGAAAAAAAATAAAACGTCTCTCATCTTCAGACATAACCTTAATCTCAATTGATTTAATGTTACTCGGCCTCAGCTCCCCCAACCTCTCAGCCCATTCGATCACACAAACCCCACCCTTAGAAAAATATTCTTGAATCCCCAGATCTTCTATTGCCCCCGGAGTTTCTAGACGATATAAATCTATATGATAAAGAGGAATTCTGCCTTGATGTTCATTGATAATAATAAAAGTTGGTGAGGTAACGTACTCTTTAACACCTAAACCTTGGGCAATCCCTTGAGCTAAAGTAGTTTTCCCTGCTCCCAAATCACCAATCAAAGCAACAACATCATTAGGTTGGAGGGTTTTACCAATCTTGCGGCCAAGCTCAACAGTTTCTTCAGTACTTTTAGTAATAAATTTCATTAGTGAGCGCGCAGCGCTGAATTCGAGATTCGGACCCAATCTCACCAACGCTCAAAATCGTCGTCCCTGGCTCCCTTGATCTCCTTAAAGCCAGGCAAATCATCATCATAAGTGGCCCCCTGATCGGCTTTTCTCTCATCATAAAGGCTATCAATACTCTTTTCCAAAATCGGATGCAGCAGATTAGGCGCCACCTCGCGCAAAGGTCGCAAAACAAAGAGCCGTTCGTGCATTAAAGGATGAGGAATCTGGAGATTTTTTTCTGAAATAATTTCTCCGTCATAGAGCAGGATGTCAATATCAATAGTTCTAGGTCCCCATTCAACTTCTCGTTCTCGCCCCAGGGCCGCTTCTATTTCCTGGCAACTCTCAAGGAGTTGTTGTGGAGTCAACTTTGTCTTGATTTCTAAAACAGCGTTAATAAAGGGCGGCTGACTGCCCTGCCCCCCCTCGGCCTCTGTTTCATAATTAGAAGAGTGTTTAACCCCTTCAATCTTTGGGTTCTTTTCTAAAAGAAAAATAGCTTGCTCAATATACTCTTCCCGATCACCGACGTTTGAACCTAAGCCCAAATAAGCAATCGCTACACTATTTTTACTTTTTTTCTTGTTTTTTGCCACTACTTTCTCAACAGCTTTTCTAGTGATTTTTTTTACCTGCCCCTTCGACTTCCCCTTTATCTTAGTCTTAGCCTGCTTTATTTTTTTCTTAACCATCCTACTTCCTCCCTTAAACTTAAGTTTTTACTATGGCATCAGTCATCTTTGCAACCAGCACCATTTCTTTGACATCATGAACACGAATTATGTTCGCCCCATTTGCAATCGCCAGAGCAGCTGTAACAGCTGATCCTTCTAGCCGCTGCTCAACCGGTAAATCAAGAACTTTTCCAATTAAGGATTTTCGTGAGGTCCCGATAAGAATAGGACATCCCAAACTTTTTAGCTCTCTTAATCGCTTAATTATCTCCAGGTTATGTTGAACCGTTTTACCAAAACCGATCCCCGGATCAACAACAATTTTCTCATGTAGTATACCAGCCTTCTTAGCAATTTCAAGCCCTGCGGAAAGATACTCGACAATGTCCCCTAACAAATCTTTATAGCTAGGATTCTCTTGCATTGTCTTTGGTTGGCCGAAAATATGCATGAGACAAATTGGCACCTTATATTTTGCTACTACCTCAGCCATGGCCGGATCACTGTGCAAGCCAGAAATATCGTTAACCATCGCTGCACCCGCTGAAAGCGCAGCGGAAGCAACCTCTGCTTTGGTAGTATCGATAGAAACCAAGCAGCCTGTTTCCTTGACAAGTTTTTCAATCACAGGCAAAACTCGCCTCTTTTCTTCTTCGATAGGAACAGGATCAGAACCGGGGCGAGTAGATTCCCCCCCAACATCAATAATATCCGCCCCAGCAGCTAACATGGCTTTAGCTTGTTTAACAGCTTCATCAATCCGAAGAAATTTACCTCCATCAGAAAAAGAATCTGGGGTAATATTCAGAACTCCCATGATATAAGTCTTTTGTTTAAAATCCCAAACTTGCTGACCAATCTGCAATAATTTGGGCGGCGATCCATAATTAGCCAAAGTCTGACTAATCTCATCGGCAAGAGCTGGTAAGCCAAACTGGTGCTGCTGCAACTTAACAATTAACATTTGTAATTGTCTTAGCGTCCCAAAGACTAAAACATCCGTTGTTTCTACCGATTGATTAATTGAACCATACGCAGTGGCTGCTTCACCACCAAAAGAAAGCATTTCCTGTTTAATAATATTAGCAGCCACCGGCCTGAGGTTTTTTAATTTTAAAACCCGCCGAATCGCCTTTGGGGTCATAAGTTCTACCCCCTTAGGGTCAACACTAATACCAAGGAGTTCTTTTTTGGCTTCCAAAACATTAGCCAGCTCAATTATGCGGGGAATCATTGCAGTGTTAGCCTGACTACTTTTCTACTGTTTTTTTTAACTTTAACCCGTTCATCAATGCGCATCCCCCCCACCCAAACAATATCTTTGCCACTAGTTACAATAGGGATCGTATCACGCACTTCTTCAGGGACTTTTTCGTCAATTAAAAAATCCTGAATTTTTTTGGAGCCACGCATACCTAAAGGAGAAAAACTATCGCCTTCACTTCTACTGCGCACAATTAGCTTTTTAGCCAGGAAATCGTGATCAAGAAAAGCAATTTCAGGATCTTCGCCCAACTCTTTTCTCCCTATTACTTCGGCCACAAGTCTTTTACCAATCTCCTTGATTTCAATTTCTCCTGGAACAGTAAGGGTGTAGCAAAAAGTGACCGGTTCTATTTTATTGGGCTTGTTGCGACTAAGGGTTAGTATTCCCCGATTGCCAAGGACAAAAGCTCCTCCGGGTAAATGCAATTCCCATTTTTCTTCGGCATCAAGCTTAGCCAAAATGTCCTGAATATGAGAATAGGAAAAGTCCAACAGGTCGCCTTTAAGCTCATAAATTGCCCGCCTTAAAACATGGCCTTGGATGGGCAACTCTGCTTCTTTTAACCTGGCAATTTTTAATTGCAGCTCATCTTGGCCACGAGATAAAATAACCTCATTAAGAACTTTTTCCGCTTTAGCCTCAAGGTAGGCCTTATCCTCAGTTAACAATAAAATGGTCTGTAAGATAATTTCTTTAATGTTTAAATTGTAAAGCTTCAACTGGGGAATCAGCTTCATTCTGACCCGGCTACGCATATATTTAGATTCATAGTTGGTGTAATCGCGGCGGGGAACCAGCTTTAAACTGCCAACATAGTCCTCAATCTGCCGGCGCCACAACCTGATCATGGGACGGATAATCATGCCCCGTTTGGCAGGTATACCACACAGGCCCTTAATGCCTGAACCTCGCAATAAGCGCATCAAGAAAGTTTCAACATTGTCATCCGCAGTATGTCCCACAGCGATCTTATTAGCACCAATCCGCTCAGCTACCCGTTCTAGAAAACCATAGCGAACCTTTCTGGCCGCTGCCTCAATCCCAAGTTTATGTGTTTTAGCAAACTCTGCCACATCAATAGCCTCAACTATGGCAGGAATGCCTAAGCTTTGAGAAATATTTTGCACATAGCGCACATCGAGCTCTGCATCATTCTTACGCAAGAGATGATTCAAATGGGCAACGTGCAGTTTTAATTTGAATTGTTCTTGACAGGAAGCTAAAAGATTAAGCAAGGCAACGGAATCCGCCCCTCCCGATACCGCTGCCAAAACCGTATCCCCTTTCTTAAACATCTTAAACTCATTAACTGTTTCGATGAATTTTTCTTTGATCATTTTGCTCCTATTGCCTGGTGGGCACGAAAAACAGCATAAGCCATCATCATAAATATTGCTAAACGTTCAATTAATTCACTTGGAACCCTGGCTCCTATTTTCCATAAAAGATTATCTAACAATCGAACAGTAAAAAAGAGTGCAAAAAAACAGAGCCAAAGAATAAAGGCCTTCCTAGCTTGTTGATTAAGATATCCAGCCCTGTTATTATCGCTTAAAACAAGATAAATGGCCGGGATACCGGTCAAATATGCAGATAAAACAAGAATTTTCTTTTTAAAATCCATGACAACCTTTTTCTACTCCTTGTCCTGCTCCTTTTCTAAAAGACCCAGGTACAGGACGAGGACGAAAACAAGGACTAGGATCAAGAACAGGGTAAATGCCGGGGGCCAGGATTGAACTGGCGACCTAAGGCTTATGAGTCCTTCGCTCTAGCCAACTGAGCTACCCCGGCACAAACTTTAGGATATCATACCGAAAATTCATTTGCAATAAGACCAGGCTGGTGCTAAAATGACCTCAAATTCAGCTAACAGGAGGAAATTACCTTGGCAAACAGCGTAAAAATAATGATCGTCGACGACGAACCATCTGTCCGTGAATCTTTCAAAATGATCTTAAAAATTAAGGATTATGAAGTAGAAACTTTTCCTGACGGACCAACAGCCATTGCCTCTCTGCAAAAAGACAAGTTTGATATGGCTTTTGTTGACTACAAATTACCGGGCATGGATGGGCTTGAAGTCCTTAAAAAGATTAAAGAAATAGATTCCAATATGGAAGTCTGCATTGTCACTGCTTATGCTACTGAAACATCTCATGCTAACGCTATCACCTTAGGTGCGCTAGAATATTTGCGCAAACCTTTTTTGATGGAAGAAATCTACGAATTGGTTGAACGAGGCCTCCGCAAACGCCGACAAAAAGGCGTTAAAAAAGAAGATTCTGACAACCAAGAGATCGGCAACATTCACTAATCCTTCGACTTTACCCGGGATTAAACTTGCCGGCCAACTGCTAACATTTTTTCAATAGCCAGACGCGCTTTAGCCGCTATTTCGGGCGGGACTCTTACTTCTGTTATTAAATCTTCTAACGACCAAAGGATTTTCTCAAGAGTGGTTAACTTCATATTAGGGCAAATTGCGCTAGCCAGTGCGGGATAAAAGTTTTTTTCTGGGTTTTGTCTTTTAAGACTATGAAGAATCCCAATTTCGGTCGCCAGGATAAACTCTTTACTCCCTGATTCTTTAGCTAATTTGAGCATGCCTCCGGTTGATAAGACATAATCAGCCAAAGCAATTGTTTCTGGCCGGCATTCCGGATGGACCAAGACCTTTGCTCCCGGATATTTATCTTTGGCTGTCATAATATGCTCAGGCAAAATTTTGGCATGCGTTGGACAAAAACCTTGCCACAAGATAATTCTCTTATCCTTCACCTTACTGGCAACATAACTCCCCAAATATTTATCCGGTACAAAAATAATTTCTTCTGTATTGGTCAAGGACTCAACTACCCTAATCGCATTAGCAGAAGTACAACAGATATCAGACTCTGCCTTAATATCTGCCCCACTATTGACATAGCAAACCACTTTGGCCTTTGGATTTTGATCCTTGAGCTTCTTAAGGGCTGTAACGGTAATCATATCCGCCATGGGACAGCCCGCATTGATCTCAGGGACAACAACCTTCTTATCAATGGAAATGATCGCAGCAGTTTCTGCCATAAAGTTTACACCACAGAACACAATTAACTTTGCTGTGGTTTTCGACGCTTCAATAGAAAGGCCTAGAGAATCCCCAGTGTAATCGGCAATATCCTGGACCTCCCCTATTTGATAGTTATGCGCCAGGACGACCGCGTTGTGGTTTTTTTTCAACTTATTGATTTTGTTTATTAGATTATTTTTCATTGTCAAACCATTAGTTTATTACACCACCACCAAGCACTTCTCCCCCTTGATAAAAAACCACTGACTGTCCTGGAGTTATTGATCTCTGGGGCTGCTGAAAAACAACCTTTGCTTTGTTGCCCTCTAAAGGATAAAGAACTGCTTCATGCTCAACCGAATTATAGCGTATTTTTGCTTTAACCTTCAAAGGCTCAATTGGTCCCTGGCCTGAAACATAACAAAGATCTGCAGCAACTAATTCTTTAGCCAAAAGATCAGCCTGATCCCCAATTATAACCGCATTTTTTTCTGCGTCGATCCTCAGCACATATTTTGGCAGACTCATATGGTGTCCGATCCCTTTTCTTTGCCCCAAGGTATAGAAAGCAATACCCTCATGCCGACCAACAACCTTGCCTGTCATATCAATTATTGGTCCAGGCTTTACCACAGCCGGGCAATTTTCTTTTAAAAAACGGACATAATCATCGTCCTCAACAAAACAGATTTCCTGACTTTCTTCTTTATCATGAACTGCTAAATTAAACTTCTTAGCCAATTGCCTAACTTCCGTTTTAGTGAACTCCCCCATCGGAAACAACGTCCGCCTCAACGTCTCCTGATTTAACATATAAAGCACATACGACTGATCCTTTTTAGCATCTTTCCCCTTTAATAAGTTATAACCATTCTTATTCCCCTCTGGGAGAGGGGTTAGGGGTGAGGGCACAATACGAACATAGTGCCCCGTCGCTATATAATCACAACCAAGTTCGTCAGCCTTTTTTAGAAGATGATCAAATTTAATAAATTGATTACAGCGAATACAAGGGTTTGGTGTACGGCCATTTTTATACTCATCAATAAAATTGTCTATGACTTTTTCTTTAAAGATGTCGCGAAAGTTTAAAGTATAATGGGGAATTTTAAGGACATCCGCTACAGATTTAGCATCATTAACAGCTTCAAGAGAACAACAACCACCAAAGGCTTTTTTACTGGGCCAGATTTGCATAGTAACCCCAAGAACATCATGCCCTTGCTCTTTTAACAAGGCAGCAGTAACAGAGGAATCAACTCCTCCAGACATAGCAACAAGGATTTTTGGTTTATTTTGGTTAGTCATTAGAAAAAATAATCCGGCAGCCAACTACTTTCCCAGAATCTTGGCGATGGTTTCATGAAGTTTTTCATAGTCAATCGGTTTAGCAACAATAGCAGCAGCTTTTTTTCTAATAGAATCGCGGATAGTAGAGTCATCATCATGGTAGATGGAAAAAATCAGCACAGGCAGCTTAGGCTTGGCCTGCTTAATAGCATCTAAAACTATTTCTCCATCTATGTCCGGCATAGAAAAGTCTGTCACAACCAAGTCAAAATCATTCTTCAAGGCTTGCTCGATCCCTTCTTTACCTGAATCAGCAGTGGTTACAAGGTAGCCCCAATTTGCCTCCAGATCCATTTTAACAATATCAGTAATATCTTTTTCATCGTCGATAAGCAACATTTTAATTTTTGCCGAAGAAGGGGAAGTGGTCATAATCATCGTTTCCTTTCTTATTAATGAAATCTTCCGAATGATTCATTTTACCAAGTACACAGTAAAGTTTCAAACTCTATAAAACAGGATCTTGCCAATCACGAATAGCACTTATTAACTCACGCGTAATGCCCTTCACATCACCAGCCTGCGTAATTTCGGTAACCATAGCAATGTGTCCAGCTCCTGCAGCTAAGACTTCGTTGATGTTTGATTTTTTTATCCCACCCATGACCGTAAAAGGGATTTTAAGCTGGGAAGAAATTTCTTTTATTGCCGAAACCCCAACAACTTGCCCAACCACATTTTTTGTTTGCGTGGGAAAAATCGGCCCAATGTTAACATAGTCAGCCCCTGCTTCCTGAGCAGTCAAAGCTTCCTCCAGGTTGTGACTAGAAGCGCCAATTAACAAAGCTGGGGCCAGTCTACGAGCCGCTGCAATCGAAAGGTCGGCCAGCCCTAAATGAACCCCGTCAGCACCATATTTCAAAGCAAGCTCAACAAAATCATTGATAATCAATAAGGCCCCGTACTGCTGAGTAATCTTGCGAAAGTCAGGGGCATATTCTTTAGTATTTTCTTTAGCCCGGAGCTGGACAATCTTTGCTCCCCCCTTGAGGGTTTCTTCCAGAACAATAAGCGGAGACCGACCGGCACAAAGCTCAGGGGTAATGACCGGATAAAGATCAGTGGCAATAAATTTTTCTACAAGATCTTTCATGCTTTACTTTTTATAGGAATCAACAAAGGTGACTAACTTTGTAAACGTTTCCGCATTTATCAAATGCTCAATTTTGCAAGCATCGTCTTCGGCAATCTTTTTGCTTACACCTAGAATCCTATGCAAAAACTCAGCCAAAACCAGATGTCTTTGCAAAACCTTATTAGCAATCGTTCTCCCCCTGCGAGTCAAAGTAACAGTGCCGTAAGGTTCATAGGTAACAAATTTTAAATCTTTAAGTTTACTCAAAGCCTCAGAAACACTCGGCATACGGATACCTCTTTGTTTCGCAATTTCCTTAATATGGGCATGCCCATGCTTTTTCTCCAGTAGAGAAATAACTTCCAGATAGTTTTCCTGCTGGGAAGTTGGTTTATTTGTCATAAAATTAAATTCAACAGACTGCCTACGACAAGAACAACAGTAATCATTACAAACATCGACTTAAGCATAGCTTTTAGACCTAACTCTTTAAGTAAGACAGTAAAAGTTGCTATGCAGGGGAAAAACATTGATAAAACCACACAAGCCACGATCAACTGCTTAATAGAGAGCTGCAGAGGCACTAACATCCCGATCGCAATATCTTTCCTCAAAAAGCCGATTACAATTGCAGTTACAGCTCCCTTGGGTAACCCAAACAAACCGGTAACCACTGGAGCAGAAAGATTAGCCACAGACTCAAAAAGACCCAACACAGTAATAATGTTCACGATCAAGACCCCAACCAACATAATTGGCACAGCATCTAATAAGAAGCCTTTGATTCTCCACCATAGTTTTTTACCGAGAATATTGAGTGGCGGCAAACGGTACGGCGGAATTTCCAGTAATAATTCCGGACTAAAACCAGGAATGGCTTTATTTAAAATAAAACCCAAAACAATCCAGGTAACCAGCAAAGTCGTATAAACTATTGCCACAGGGCCGCCACCATATTTCCCCAAAACCCCAAAAATCATGGCCTGAAGAGCGGCGCAGGGGATACCAATTGAGATCAACGTCGAAGCAATAAAGCGCTCCCTTTTACTCTCCAGAATACGAGTTGCTAAAATACCCGGCACGTTACAACCAAATCCCAAGAGTGTCGGCACAATAGCAAAACCGTGCAAACCAATTTTGTGCATGAGATTATCCAGCAACACCGCTAAGCGAGGCAAATAACCGGAATCTTCCAAAAAACCCAGAACAAAATAAAAGGAAACAATATAGGGCAACACAGCAGCTAAAGGGACAAACAAGCCTGTCGTCAAAACTCCCAGAGATTGAAAATAATCGATCTCGCCCCCTATTAGCTTGCCAATCAAAACATCATGCCAAAATGGCCATGAGCTTAAGAGTAAGCTAAACTTCATCATTAAAGGGGTATAAAAGTTATCAAAGAGCGGCTGCATCACATAGGTAATCAAACCTTCACCAATAAAACGGATCAGTTTAAAGGCTAAATAAGCAAAACCAGCCGCAATAGGCAGGCCAGTTAAAGGCTTAATGGTTAAATCCTGAATAATATCTAATAATGTATGGTGACGATGCTCAAGGCGCTGGACCTGACTGACAACTTTACCGATATCTTCCCAACGCTCTTCCAGTGTATGCTTGCGAACCATCGGGGTTCGGGCTTTATAAATTTGCGTAATAAGCTTAGAAAAACCTTCTCCGGTGACAGCCACGGTTGGGACAACAGGAACTCCTAACCAGTCAGCAAGTTTCTCAACATCAATGCTGATTCCTCGATGCTTAGTATCGTCCCACATATTTAAGACAACTATCACCGGGATATTTTGCTCCATCAACTCCAAAGTAAGATAAAGATTTCTTTCCAAGTTAGTGGCATCAACAACATTGACGACAACATCCCCTTCTCTAACCAGCTCTTTTGTTGCATTCTTAAGGATTTCACAAGCCACCTCTTCGGCCTTACAGGTAGGCTCAAGGGAATATGTTCCAGGCACGTCGACAACTTCGGCTTTTTCCTGTCCCAGCAGCATATAACCTTTGGTAAATTCAACTGTGGTGCCGGCGTAATTTGAGGTAACAACATGAACCCCGGTTAAACGGCAAAAAACCGCGCTTTTGCCAACATTAGGATTACCCATTAAGAGAACTTTTTTCATCAAGCAACCTCTACTAACACTTTTGACGCCATGCCATAACCAATCCCAACCTGGGTGTGGCCAACTTGAACCATCACTGGACCATGAAAAAACATGCCGCTGATCTTCTTAATGTTTTTGCCAATGCGAATACCCATTGATTCTAGTCGATGAGTTGCCCCTCTACCAGCCTCAAGGCCAACCACTACCCCACTCTGGCCTGATTTTAACTTAATTAAAGAAACTACGTTTTTATGGGACATTTGTTTCTCCTGATAGCTTGTTAGGACAACCTAACTTATTATAGCTACAACCATGGCAATATGTCAATCATATAGGGTTGTGGTGGTCTATCTGGCCTTGAACTTATTGATTTTATCCGACACGAGGTTGAGCCAGAAATATTTATCAAATCCTCTAGAGAAAGACGGCACAATATAGGGCCAACGCAAGCAGGAAGAACAAATATCTTCCCTCCCCCGCCTGCCTCCTTGATTAAAAAAGCAAGGACCAACCCTTTTTCCATCCGGCAAAACAGTAATCGTTGTTTCTGTAGCTCTACAACGCGGCGTAATAACTTTGTTACCTCCGGCTTTAATGAATTCTAAAATCGCCAGGTTGATCAAGACAAGTTTTCTACGCAGATAATAGCGAATATGGTTGAGGGTGGCAGTTTCAAACCCTTGCGTCCCGGAGAAATCATAGACCGGATTAAGATAAACAAAAACTTTCAGTCTTTCGGCCAGATCAACCATTTCCGGCAGATAAAGAACGCTATCCCTTGTTAAGGTGAAGTTAATAATAGGCTTCTGTCCCAGTTCTTGGGCTAACTTAATTGCTTTAATAACTGTGTGGAAACATTCCACACCTCGACTGCGATCGTGCATTTCCGCAAAAGGATAATCGAGAGAAAAAAACAATTTATCAATTAAGCCATTCAACGAATTAGCTTTGTCAGCGTAGAGAATGCCATTGGTAAATAAAGTAATGCGTAACGAGTAATGCGCTGCTTGTTGTAGAAGCTCCGGTATATCTTCGCGGAGCAGGGGTTCTCCCCCGGTAATATTAACGCGGGTGACACCTTCTTTTTTCAGCTGCCGAAATACTTCTTTCCCCAGCACTACTGTACCACTGGCTACTGTGCTACTCTCTCCATCTCTCCACATCGTGCAGAACTCACAAGTATCATTACACCGGAAGGTAACATAGTAGTTGCAAACTTTAGACATTTACGCAGCCCTAAATTTAGAAAGGAACAAGCCTGACACGCCTGTCAATAAAACTATCCAGCCGAGAATCGCCATAGCGGTTAAAATCCCGTAAAAGTCAGCAACTGCCCCAAAAATAACGACCGGAAAGGTAAAGGCAGAATTAATTATCATATTTTGCACCCCAAAAACCCGCCCGCGAATATTAGCCGGAATCCGGTGCTGTAGAATAGTCTGAATAGTTGAAGTTATGTAAATATTGCCTACTCCCAAGAGAAAGATTAAGCCCAAGGCTATATTTAAATCTGCCGTACGAGCCAAAAGAATTAAAATCAAGCCGGAAAAAAGAAAACTCATAACCACTATCGTTCCCATTTTTAAATAATGCCTGATCCGCTCCAAAGTCATCAGGCCCACCAGCATACCAACCCCAATGGCAAAGATTAAGTAGCCGAAATTCTGCTCCCCTATCTTTAAGATGTCGCTGGCATAGGAAATTGCCAGCAACGACAGAGTCGAAATTGCCATCGCAGCCACAAAGAGTTTGTATAAAGAATACCTCACTACATCATTGCGACGAATAAATTCAAAACCCTTTAAGATATCAACCCAAACATGGCTTTTGGTTCTGTCTGGCTCCCTATTTCTTAATGGTACCAGCAGCAAAACTCCGGCAGCAAAGAAATACAATGCTGCAGAGACAATAAAAGTGTTCCTCTCGGCAAAGAAATTAACAATCGGCGCGCCTAAACCAAAACCAAAAACAGACGAAGCCATCCAGGTAAACATAAACAAAGAATTTGCCACAATCAGATCATGCTTTTTTACCAGATCAGGGATTGCGGAACTTTCTGCCGGTGCAAAAAACTGGGCAGCACTATAAATCAACAAAGTCACTAAAAAGATCCAGATTATATCTTTGGCAATTAAAGGAATGATCAACAAAACCAACAAACCCCTAGCAACACTGGAAATGGTTAGAATCCACTTGCGATCCAATTTATCAACAACAATCCCAGCCCAAGGTGCCACTAAAACTGAAGGGATACCAAAAGCCAGGAGCGGTAGAGAAACTCCTAAGTTAGAATGGGTCATCCGATAGATAATAATCATCAAGACATAAACATAAATGCGGTCTGCCAATTGCGTGGTCAACTGACCCAACCAAAGCAACAGAAAACCAAAATTAGAAAAAACCGCGGCAAAACCATTGCGGCCAGGAATTATTATTTCTTCTACCATACTCTAACGTCTCTTCCTATATGTTCACTTAAAGAATCTGCCGGATGAGTATCCTCTTTATAAATACCTTCAAGGATGACAAATTTCCTAACAAAATCCCGTGCCACCTGCCGCCCCGCTTCTCCAGTCTTTAACCTTAATAAAGAATCAAGCAATAAATCAAAGAGCTCGGAATTCTTTTGGCCGTCTACCGTGCCTGAATTAACTAATTTTAACATATAAAGTGCTGCAGGCAGAGTTTTTTCCCCTTCACGAACAGGCTGGAAACTTTCAAAAACTTCCACCTGGGAAATAATATCCAGAGACCTGCCCTTAGCCACAAAGTATTCTGCATAAGTTAAGGGTTCTACTCTGCCGGCTAAACGAGAAGGGATTTTGCGGGCGCTTTTAGCAATCGCTCTGATTTTACCGTACTCTCGAGTAAATAAAGTTACTAACTTATCTGCTTCTGCAAAGGGGGCTGTTTTTAAACTAATCGCTTTAGCCTTGTAGGATGCCATAACCCATTGTATGTTATTTATGCCCAAGTTTTCAACAGGGGTGTCGAAAAGTGCGACAGTTGCTAGTCCAGTTTGTGCTCATCTAACTTGAAAAGCCCTTGGTAATAAGATTGCTATAAGACTATTAATGACCAACCAACCAGCCACGATCTTGGCCCTTGATGATGAAAGGTCAATGCTTTTGACCTATCAGAATATTTTAAAGAAAAAGTATAATATTATCACCACCCCATCAACTCCAGAAGCCCTAAAATTGCTTAGCCAACAAAATGTTGATGTTGTTCTGCTCGATATTCGCATGCCCAGGATAAACGGGATTGAAGCCTTTAAAAGGATCAGAACACTTAAGCCGGAAATGGAAATAGTCATGGTAACGGCCTCCAATGAAGCACTCGATGCTGTGGAGGCCTTAAAATTAGGGGCTTTTGACTATATCCTCAAACCCTTTGAATTAAAACAATTAGTTAGCACCATTGAAAAAGCCCTTAAAAAAATGACTCTGATCAGGGAAAACCTATATTTAAAAGAACGGCTGGCCCAATCTTCTTCTTATTGCGACTTATTGGGCAATACCCAGGAAATGAAAAGGATTTTTGAAACCATTGATATTGTTGCCAAAACAGACAGCAGTATTTTAATCACCGGTGAATCTGGTACAGGCAAAGAACTGGTGGCCAAAGCCATTCATCAGAAAAGTCGCCGAGCCAGTCAGCCTTATGTCACGATTAACTGCGCTGCCCTACCGGAAACATTGCTGGAATCAGAACTGTTTGGATTTGAGCGCGGGGCCTTTACCGGTGCGACAGAACGTAAACCTGGCAAATTCGAACTGGCCAATCTTGGCACTCTATTTTTGGATGAAATCGGCTGTATGACTGCAAAGATGCAAGCCAAATTGCTACGATCGATACAAAGCAGGAGTGTTGATCGTGTTGGGGGAACCGTGCCTATTCCTATCGACGTGAGAATCATTTCTGCCACCAATATTGATTTTCAACCAGCCATTAGCGACAGAAGCTTCAGGGAAGACCTTTTTTATCGGCTCAACGTTATTCCAATTCATCTACCCCCACTACGCGAAAGAATAAGAGACCTGCCTTTGTTTTTAAATTATTTTCTAAACAAATTCAATGCCGAACTTAATCGACAAATCCAGGGCTTTAACAAGGAAGCCATTGTCCTCCTGGAAAGTTATGACTGGCCCGGGAATATTCGCGAGCTGCAAAACATCGTTGAGCGGCTGGTAACTCTCTGTTTTAGCCAACAGATAACAGCGGAACACGTTAAAAAATCGCTTAGTCTCTTTGGCAATAAGGATAATTCAATGGAAGTGCAGGCATTATTTATGGCTGTAGAAAGCTTTGAGAAGAAACACATCTTAAAGGCCCTGGAAAGAACCAGTGATAACCGCACTCAAGCCGCTAGACTGCTTGGCATTGCCCGCTCTACTCTGATCTCAAAGATATCATCATTGAACATTTGCTAAAACAAAATGCGTTTAAGACGATTAACCACTGCCTGCGCCGCAACTTCGCCAGCCTTAATCAATTGTTTGGCTTTACCCAAATCAAGATGCCAAACATCTTGGTCAAAGCTTGGCTCAATTAAAATATCAGCAGCTTTTCTTTGTTCTTGACTTAAGCGATGCAAAACAATATCCAATGATCGGCCAAAAACCTGCATGGGGTCTTTAGGACGAGCATCATCGGTTTTGGCAGGAACCACATCCACGGCCACCACAAAATTAGTCTTCATTTTTCGCGCCACATCCACCGGCAGATTATTACTTATCCCACCATCAACCAGAAAGTTATATTTAATGTCTTCCGGAACAAAGACCCCAGGAAAAGCTGAGCTGGCTGCAACGGCCTTCGCAACCTTGCCCTGCTTTAGAACTTCAGGTTCACCTGTCTTTAGATTTGTCGCTACAACAGCTAAGGGAATCTTTAGATCGGAAAATTGTTTATCCCCAATATATTTAACCAAAAAATCTTCAATGGCCGCCCCGGTTATAATACCGGGACGAAAAAAAGCAACACGGATAAATTTACCCCAGCTAATGCGCAGGGCAATTTCTTCAATGATACGAACCTCTAAACCAGCCGCATAAGCCGCTCCAATGATTGCGCCGGAAGAAGTCCCGGCAATAGCAGCAATCGGAATCTTATGTTGTTCAAAAACCTTGAGAACACCAATGTGGGCGATACCACGCGCTACTCCACCACCAAGCACTAAACCAATTTTTTTCTGACCGAAAATATTCCAGAACATTGGGGTAATTATAACATATTAGTTATTGCAACCAACTGGGCTCTTTGCTAAAATTGCCCTGTATGAAACAATACCCTCCGGAGAAGATTAGAAACGTTGGAGTTGTTGGTTCGGGTTCGGTTGGTAAAACCTCTCTTTGTGAAGCCTTACTTTTTAAAGCCGGGGTAATCCCTCGACAAGGCAAAGTTTTAGACGGTAACACTGTCTCTGATTATGATCCTGAAGAAATTAAGCGTGGGATTAGTATCCATTCCGCCCTCTTGCCTTTTGAACATAAAGACCATGCTATTAATTTAATTGACACCCCAGGATATATTGATTTTATCGGTGATGCAATTTCTACCCTAAGGATTGTAGACAGCATTATAATAGTGGTAGATGCTGTATCCGGTTATGGATCAGCCTTGGAAAACCTCTGGAAACTAGCTGACCAGTATAACCTACCCCGAATCATCATTATCAATAAAATGGATAAAGATCGGGCTGATTTCGATGCCACGCTGGAAAAATTACGCAGTAAATTTAGTCATGGAATTGTGCCTGTTCAAGTGCCAATTGGTGTGGGAGCGAATTTCTCCGGCATTCACAGCCTGCTGCAGCATGACTATCCCCCAGAACTTGAAGATGCCGTTAAAAAGAATAAAGAACTGCTAATCGAAGGATTGGCTGAAATTGATGATCAGATTCTGGAAGAATTCTTGGACAACAAAGAGATTACTGAAGAGGAAATGCGGGAGACCCTAATCAAGGCCATAGAGGCTGATAAGGTTTTTCCTGTTTTCTGCACAGCTTCACTCAAAGATATTGGTATTGAGGAAATTTTAGACGAAATCATTGATTGGATGCCCCCTGCTAACGATAAACCAGCAGCTGCCAAGGGTTTAGATGGCAGTGACGTAGAAGTTAAAATTGATACCAAAGAACCTTTCTCTGGCTTAATCTTTAAAACTGTTTCTGAACCACACATTGGCAATTTAGCTTATATTCGGGTCTATTCGGGAACGATCCTCCCCTCTTCCTTAGTCTACAATGCCAGCAAAGGCAAGGAGGAAAGGATTGGTCAAATTGTTACCATGCGAGGAAAAACTAAGGTTGATCTGCCGGTTCTCTCCGCCGGAGAAATAGCCGTCTTGCCAAAGCTAAAAATAACCGGCACAGGCAATACCCTCTGCGATAAAAACAGCAAGGTCTTGTTTGAAAACCCCAAGTTTCCGGAGTCAGTTGTTTCCTTTGCAGTTAAACCTAAAAGTAAAGCTGATCAGGAAAAAATGGGACTAGGTCTAAGCAGCTTTAGCCATGAAGATCTAACCTTTAAGGTTAGCTATCATGCGGAAACAAAAGAGACCGTTGTCTCCGGCATGGGTGATCTTCACCTAGAAAGCATCTTAAAAAGGCTCAAGGATCGTCACGGAATTGAAATTGAAGTCGGTGCCCCTAGAATTGCTTACAAAGAAACTATTATTGGTAAGAGCAAAGCTCAGGGCAAGTATAAAAAACAAACAGGAGGACGCGGTCAATATGGAGATACTTGGCTTGAGATTGAACCATTAGAACACGGGAAAGGTTTTGAATTTGTTAATAAGATTGTCGGCGGTACAATCCCTAAAAACTATATCCCGGCAGTGGAAAAAGGGATTCGCGAAGCCATGGCTGGCGGGGTAGTGGCTGGATATCCGGTAGTAGATGTTAGAATCACCTTGGTTGACGGCTCTTATCATGAAGTAGACTCATCTGATATGGCTTTTAAGATCGCTGGTTCCATGGGCTTTAAAAAGGCTTTTGCCGACGCTAAACCAATTCTGCTTGAGCCAGTTGTGGAGATTACGGTCACTGCACCAGCGGAACATATTGGCGAAGTTACCGGAGACTTAAATAAGCATCGAGGGAAAATATTACAAATTGAAACAGAAAAAGTTGTTGCCCTGGTTCCTGCCGGGGAAATATCAAAATATGCGACAACCCTAAGGTCTTTTACTCACGGCCAAGGAGTTTTTTCTACGAAGTTTTCCCACTACGAACAAGTTCCCCCGCAAACCCAACAGAAGCTAGTTGAAATCTACCAGAAGATGAAAGAAGCCGGCGGAACTCACTAGAGTTTAACTAGTGTTGCTCCCGATATCCCCTCGAGTTTAGTTAAACCATTGAGGATTTCGTCGGAAACAACTGCATCAACATTAAGGACCATCACAGCTTTTTCCCCTACCTTGAGACGGCCAACATCCATTGAGGCAATATTGATACTATTTTGACCCAAGAATGTTCCCACTTTACCGACCATTCCAGGTTTATCTATGTTAGACAGGATTAAAACATAACCAGCTGGTTCGGCATCAACCTTAAAGCCATCAATTGAAACCAGGCGGTCACCCAAGCCTTCAAAAACTGTCCCTCCAACCTCACGTTCCCCTTTGTCAGAGGTTAAGCGCAGAGAGATCAAACTGGCAAAATCTTTGGTCTCTTTATTTTTGGTTTCTACAACCTGAATGCCTCGTTCTTTGGCAATATGCGGTGCATTAACAAAATTAACCACTACATCCATCATGGGGGCGAGTAAGCCTTTGAGAACAGAGGTTGTTAGAGGGGAAACTTCGTTAGCAGCAACCTCACCGGAATATTCTATTTGAACTTTGGAAACAGCCCCCTTAACAATCTGCGCGGCTAGGGCGCCTAATTTTTCCGCAATGCCCATGTATGGTTTGACCGGTCTAATTAGTTCCGGCTTCATGGAAGGGATGTTAACCGCAGAGCGGGCTGCCCCACCCTTTAAGACCTCAATAATCTGCTCTACAACATCAACAGCGACATTGACTTGAGCTTCAACAGTTGAGGCCCCTAAGTGAGGGGTAGTAATAATATTATCTAAAGTTAACAACGGGCTATCAGCAGGCAGCGGCTCTTTTTCAAAGACATCGAGTGCTGCGGCAGCTACCTGTCCAGATTTTACAGCTTCATAAAGATCTTGCTCATTGATAATACCACCGCGAGCAACGTTAACTATGCGAACACCCTTCTTCATAGTTGCAATTGATTTGGCATTGATCATGCCGGCAGTTTCTTTGGTTTTGGGAATATGGAAAGTAAGAAAATCCGCCTCTTTAATTACTTCCTCCAATTTTTTAAGTTCAACCCCTAAAGTTTTAGCATTCTCCTCTGTTACAAAAGGATCGAAGCCAATGACTTTCATCCCCATACCTAGAGCATAAGAAGCAACCCGACGGCCAATCTTACCTAAACCGACCACACCAAGGGTTTTATTGAAAACTTCTACCCCTTTGAATGATTTGCGATCCCAGTTGCCAGCTTTTAATTTTCCGTGCGCCTGAGGGATTTGGCGCGCCATAGAGAGCAACATGGCCCAAGTGTGTTCTGCCGCAGCTACAGTATTACCTTCAGGAGAATTAACGACAATAACGCCATTCTTAGTCGCCGTAGGGAGATCAACATTATCAACCCCTACTCCTGCCCGACCAATAATTTTTAAATTTTTGCCGGCTTCGATAATTTTTGGGGTGACTTTGGTTGCGGAACGCACAACCAGGGCATCATATTGAGGAATAATTTTAATTAATTCGTCTTCAGGCAGGCCAGTAATCATCTCTCCTTCGATACCGGCATCTTGCAACATTTTTAATCCGACTTCGGCAATTTTATCAGAGGCTAGAACTTTCATAATTAATCTCCTTTACTAGTAATGTGAATTGAGTAATGTGTAATGAGAATATATTCGCACATCGCATTACTCATTACCATATTCTCAGGGAAGTTACTATTATAACACGAACAGATTTAGTAATTAACCTTAACCAAACACAACCCCTGCCCCGGCGCAGTGCGCCCAGCCTGATTTCGATCTTGCGCTTTAAGGATCTTTTTAACTTCAGTTAAAGAGAGTTTTCCTAACCCAACCTCAACTAGTGTACCAACTATGTTGCGAACCATTTTGTAGAGAAAGCCATTACCTACAAACTCGAAACTCATAACTCGAAACTCGCAACCATCCCAAATTTTGACTTTTCGCTGGCGGATTGAAATCCTGAACAGCTCTTTGACAAAGTCTTTGTCATCAGAGTGTGCGGCACAAAACGACTTAAAATTATGTTTGCCTTGAAGGATCTTCGCAGCCTTTTGCATAGCCGACAAATTAAGTTTTGGTTTAACGTGCCAGACAATATTTAACAAGGCCGGCGGCCGCTGATCTCCATTAAAGATCAGATACTCATATTTTTTACTCTTGGCCATATATCTGGAATTATAATCACTAGCCACCTCTTCAGCTGTTAGGATTCTAATCTCATACGGTAAACAACTATTTAAGGCGGCAGGAATTTGCTTTAACTTGATTGTGCCATCAAAGTGAAAATTAACAACTTGATCTAAAGCATGCACTTTCGCATCAGTTCTAGAAACCCCGATAACCTTAATCTTCTTTTTAAAGAGGTTAAAGAGTGCTTTCTCTAGTTCACCACGAACAGTTCTTTGCTTTGGCTGCAGTTCAAAACCAGAGAAGTTAGTGCCATCATACTGAAGAGTTAACTTAATATTGCGCATCAATAGTAATTATAACACTAATGATTTGGGGACAAAAAAATAATTGGGTTTTTTAGAGGTGGTCTAGGAATCCACAAGCAAAGCCAGTAAACGGCCTTTTATGACCCCTCTTTGCGGGTCCAAAAGTATATATACAACGCAATAAATTATTTGACTTAGGCATGAAGAGCTGGTATGATATAGCCATGGAGGTAGTCATATCATGCCAGTAAAATTCACAAGGAAGATTGATCGCGAGAAGGTAAGGGGTCTCTATGAAAAGGAAAAAGGGGAAAAACTGAAGCTCCGCTATAAAGCTCTGCTGCTATTAGACCAACTTGATAATAACGCCGCAGAAGTTGGCCGCAGAATTGGAAAAAGCCGAACAACAATTGGCTTATGGGTACAAAGATATAACCAACAGGGGTTGGCCGGTCTTAAAGACAAGAAACAACCTGGTCGCCCCCCGCGCTTAACCAAACAACAACAAGAAAAACTGAAACATTTAATCTTAACCAAACTACCCACTGATATTGGTTGGGAATATCCGGTCTGGGATGGCAAATCCTTGGCTTATTTAATCAAAAAACTATTTAGCTTGGCAATCAAAGTCAGACGCTGCCAATATTTATTTCATGAAATGGGGTTTGGCTTACAAAGGCCACGCCATTCTTTTGCCAAAGCTGACAAGAAAAAGCAAGCTGGTTTTAGACGAGACTTTAAAAAAAACTCCAAAACCTGGATATTAAAAAAGAAGTAGGCCTCTTTGAGGATGAATGTCATGTTGTATCTAGATCGGGCTGGCTGGCATACAGGTAGAAAAGTTAAACAGTTGCCAGCTTACTCGCCTCAGCTTAATCCTGTTGAGAGGGTGTGGAAGTTGTTGAGATTAAATGTTACCCATAATCGTTTTTACCAGTTTGTAACACTTTTCGAGTCTGCTTTAAGTAGTTTTCTTAAATCAATCAGCAGAAAGCATAAGAAAATTCATGTGCTATGTCACAATATTTAATGCGCCATATATATTTATTTTTTCTTTCTACTCTTTGTGTCCTAGTTATGTTTTGACCTAGAAGCTGGTTTATGAGTATGGAAGCTAGTTAGGATGCTGGAGGGTGATGATAGATCCTAGAAGTAATCAAGCTTCTAACTTCTACATCCAACATCTTAACCAGCATCTAAAACCATAAACTAACTTTTCTACTCGTAGATCATTTTTGATTGACACTTAAAGCCTGGAATGGGAAAATATCCCTACAAAGGGGGTGAAAAGATGAAAAAAATTATCGTTCCTGGACTCGTTGCTGGCATAGCCATGTTAGTGGTAGGCATGATCATCAGCAAGCTATTTAATCTAGCCGTGCCTACTTTGATGGCCGAATACCAGAACCCTGCCTTATTCAGAACTCGGTTAGATCCCCAGATGTTATTATTTTTCGCTTGGCCATTTGTTTTAGGCCTTGCTTTGGCTCTTGTTTGGAATAAAGTTAAAGGGGTAATTCCTGGCCGTCTCTTGACCAGAGCAACTCAATTTGGCCTTGGTTACTGGATTGTTGCTTCAATTCCTGGAATGTTGATTACTTATGCTAGCTTTCCTGTTTCTCCACTAATGGTTACTTCTTGGACTGTTGGTGGTTTTTTTCAAGCGATTGCCGCTGGTGCAGTACTCGCAAAGATTAACGGTTAAAGCTATTCACAGCTAGCCTTTCACTATATATAGTGCGAGGCTAGCTTAATCCCCCCACCATACTCTTTAAGCCAAAGCTTGGCCTGTTTATAAGCAGGGAAGAACAAATCAACCTCTCTCCAGAAACCTTTAGGATGATTACGATGCTTAAGATGAGCTAATTCTTGGACAACCACATAATCAATCACAAATTGAGGGGCTAAGACTAACCGCCAAGCAAAATTGAGACTCCCTTTTGAACTGCAAGAACTCCAACGCTGTTTTGCTTGAGAAATTTTAATACGAATATATTTTAAGCCAGATAGTGCCGAGTAATAATTTGCTCGTACAGATTTTTTTTGCAGGGCTTCTCCCCTGCTTATTTCACCAAAGTCTATCTGTTGGCAATGTTCCTGTCTTGATTTGGCTTGTTGTTTTTTTGTAATCCAATCTTTCTTTCGCTCAATTATTTCAATAATATATTGGTCGGGAATATGCTGCGGCACCCGAATAACTAAAGAAGCATCGTCCTTAACTTGCAAGGAGATGCTTCTTCTTTTGGAACGGATTATCTCCGAGTTCACTTACTCAAAAATCTAGCCATCGGCCTGATCGCCGCTACCACATAGATGATGGCATACCAATACCAATCCAGGCTTAAAATTGGGGACCAAAGTTTAGCCACCAACAAAGCAAAACCCAATACCGCTAATTTAGTCAAAGTAATGTCGAGCAAGTCCAGCTTCTTAACCTTAGAATCAAGCCAAGCAAACAATTTCATCTTACAACTACCTCCTTTTGGTTTGTGACGACAATAATAGCATAAAACAGACCCCATACAACTACGCCCCATCTGCAATACACTCAAAAAGACAACCTAACTACAATACTGCAGGACTGCCAGACTTTTAAAACAATAAAAGATCATGCAGTCTGGGGGGCTGGAAGTCATGCAGTCTTGTCCCCTAGATTGCAAAACTTGCTCTATTAATTTATAATCTATTTATGAATTTTAAAAAAATCCTGATTCTAATTTTAGTCCTAGCTGTTAGCACAGCCGTACTAGCCATGGGAGGCAAACCAAAAATGTCTGATAAATTGTATGCGGTCTTAGAAACTAGCAAAGGAAATATTACCTGTATCTTGTATCCCAAAGAAGCCCCAAAAACAGTCGCCAACTTTGTTGGTTTGGCTAAGGGCGAAATTGAATGGACCGATCCTAAAAACGGCGAAAAAACCAAGCAACCATTATATGATGGTACAATCTTCCACCGGGTTATCCCAGAATTTATGATCCAGGCTGGCGATCCTCTCGGAAATGGTACCGGCGGCCCAGGCTACCGTTTTGAAGATGAAACCGAAGATGGCAGAACCTTCACCCAAACCGGCAGATTAGCCATGGCTAACTCCGGACCAAACACCAACGGTTCGCAATTCTTTATCACCGTTGCCCTCACCCCCTGGCTCAATGGCAAACACACTGTTTTTGGTCAAGTTATCGAAGGCTATGATGTTGTTGAAGCCATTGCTGCTGTTGATCGTGATGGACGGGACATGCCGATTGAAGATGTTGTCCTGAAGAAAGTTATTATTAAAGACCATCTCTAACGACAACCACAAGCGAACCAAAATATTATTAACGAATAATATCAGCTTCTTCCGCTTGTTTAAGGGTTTTATCTTCCATCGCTTGAGCCTTATCAGCCATCTCTGTTAAAAACTCCGGGGTAACAATATGCGGAGTAATAATCACCATTAAATCTCTTTTTTCTTTTATAATTTGGGTACTCTTAAACAGCATACCAATAAAAGGAAGGCTAGAAAGAATTGGCACCCCAAGTTCTACCTCATTATTATAGGTTTTGCTTAGTCCACCAATGACAATCGATTGACCATCTTTAACCAATACTTTATTCTTAGTTTCGGTAGTATTTTCTTGCGGCAGACCACCAACAACCGATCCTTCACTAATTGAAGGATAGACATCCATAATAATATAACCATCTTCATTTATATGAGGTGTAAATTTAAGTTTGGTCCCCACTTCCAAATATTTTACTTCTTGAACGGTTGAGGTCTGACTAATAATCGCGGTTGAATAGCCATACTTTGAGCCAATCAATATTTCAGCCGGTTCATGATTGAGCGCAGTTATCCAAGGAGCCGCAACTAAGTTATAGCCAACGGTCTTTTTTAAACCCTGCAGATAAGCAGCTGTGTTACCACTAATCAACTGAGCATAAAGGCCCAGAGAACTGGCAGCAGTCGTTAAGGTTGAGGTCGTAGTTGATTGGATGTAATCATTCACATTGGTAGGATGGGTATATTTCCAACTCATACCTAAACTATCAGGATTAGTAGCATCACCATTGCCCGATTTTAACTCAATTATTTTGGCTTCAACCTGAACCTGCAAAGGAGGTTGATCTAACTGGGCAACAATTTTAGAGGTATTCATAAGATTGCTAGTAGAAGCCCTGACCACAATAGTATTAAGCTTCTCATTAACAGAAACCCCTTCCCCAACTGCTAGTACTCCAGTCAAAGCCTTGGCCAAAACCTCTGCATTAATATACTTTAGCTGAAAAACCTTCATCGTATAGTTAGTCGCAGCTAAGGGAGTAGCCGTCACAGCAGTATCTTCAGTCTCATCATAAAATAGTGACCGCGCTGCAACCGGTAACCCCAGCAAAGAAATTAGCAACAACCAACATAGAATCCTTTTCATCGTTAGTCCCCCTTTTATTTAAGCTTATTTATATGGTGCAGCCAGCTGCATCTTCACAATTAGTTTTTTCTGCTTCTCTGTCACAGCGATACTATCAACCAGGTAATAACTATTTAAACTACCCAAAGAATCAAGGAATTGCAAAAACTGGTTATAACTGGCAGTAAAATCTATTTGCAGTCCCAACCTACCCTGCCCATCAACCTGATTCATAGACCCAAGACTAATCCCATACCGTTTAAAGCTGGCTTCCACAAAGTTAATTAGCAGTCCAACCTGCTCTTCTTTAAAATATAATTTACTGACTTTTGTCTCCTTTATATTTGTTGCATTAGCCAGTTGAGCAGCCAGCTCAGCTTTAAGTAACTGTTGTTGCATAGTCACTATCTCCGCCTTCGTTCTAGCAATGGCAGCCAGTTGGGGATTAATCAATAAATGAGTAAAGAGAAAGTAGCCTATTAACAAGGCCGCTAAAAACATCAATAATTTTTCTCTGGAGGAAAAACCTATCATAATTGACCGGCCTCCTTGACCAAAAGGCAATTTATCTCAAAATCAAACACGGTGTCAGCATCCTGATCAGACTTTCTCAGCGACGCAAGATCAACGTTTTTAAAATTCCGGTCTTGCCTTATTTGCTCAATAAAGCTAATCAAACCTCCAGACTTTGGATCATCTAAAACCAGCCCTTTAATCCTTAAACTATTAGAATTATTGTCATAAGTTAAGTCGCGGAAATAAATCGCCGACGGAGTGTTTTTGTTAAGCAGATTCATCACCACAACAAAACGATCAATTTCTCCGCTTTGATTAAACCCTTGAGTCAACAGATTCTGCTCTTGCCCTCCGACAACAGCTTGATTTGTTTGGATGCCCAAGCTTTGTAATTTTTGCCTAAACATTTTGGCCCTTGTTTCTAAGTAACCCTGACGAATGATTAAGCCAACAGAGAAAGAAAGAATAATCAAGAAATAAACCAGAGCAACAAACCAATAAGACCAGATTTTTTTCAGCCTAAATAGCCAAGGATGCTTATATTCTTCCGGCAAAAGATCCAAATAATCTTTACTGGTTAAGGCCGCACCTAAGGATAAGGCTAAAAGGGGCAAAGCCTCAACAAAGTCTTTTTGTTCTGCAGTCACCGCAAAAGAAAAAGGCAAAATCTCCAGTTCCAACTCACGCTTAAAGTACTGCAACAGGTTTTTTGTCTTGACCAAACTGCCGGCCATATAAAACTTTAGAAATTCTGTCTGGTCCCCTGTTTCATTGCGGTAATATTCAAAAGTGCGCAAAATCTCTGCCCCAATTTTTTCCAGGGCGGGTCTCATCATAGCCATTATCCTGGAAGCAGGGATCCCTGTCTGCTGAAGATACTCATCCTCTTCCAAAGGGATCCCCAAAGTTCTTTTTAATTCTTCAGCCTTAGCAAAATCAATTTCATATTTCCCCTGCTCCGTCTGAACAACTCCCTCCATTGCATGAGCCAGGCTAGCCCCGCCCACCGTAAACTCACGAGCAAAAACAACCCGACCATTTTTAACCAAAACAATTACCGTAGATTGCTGACCAATCGAAATCAAAGCGTGCGGAGACTGGTCTTGACCCTGCAAGACTCCATTTAGGGCAGAAGAAAAGGGAATAATATTGATCATCCTAATCCCGGCTTGACTTAGCATGGCAGCAACTTCTCTAACATATTTTTTAGAAATTGCCGCCACAAAAAACAAAGACTTCCCCTTAAGGTTAGCGTCTGGAATACGATAATAGTTAATCACCGCATCTTTAACCGGAAAAGGCAACAGAGACTCAAGCTTGAAGTTCATGGCAGAAGGAATCTCTTTATCCTGCATCACTGGTAATTCCAATAATTTATAAAGCAACAGGGGGGAGCGGATGGTAACAACTGCATCACTGGCAGAAATTTTATTTTTCTTAAGGCAACCAGTTAAGGCCTGGGCCTGTTGCTCTTGATTACCGTCAGAAGGAAAAGGCTCAATCGCCCATTTAACAACTTTTGGCCCTGTTTTAAGTTGTTCCACTTCAACTAATTTAATACGCTTATTGCCAAAAGATATCCCCAAAATTTTTTTGGCCATTTTTACTCCTAAAACACGACATCTACGTGAGTAAGTTTACAATATAACCTAACCCCTTTCAAGTACAGTCTTGACAGTACAGTCTTGACAGTACAGTCTTGACAGTACAGTCTTGACAGTACAGTCTTGACAGTACAGTCTTGACAGTACAGTCTTGACAGTACAGTCTTGACAGTACAGTCTTGACAGTACAGTCTTGACAGTACAGTCTTGACAGCAATTGAATAAAGAGCAAGTTGATGCTAGAATTCCTGAAATTATGCCAAAAAAACCCGGTTTTTTACTGGTAGCCCTAATTATTATTATTGTTGTCTTTTCCATCATAATTTATGGCACTGTTGCCATGATCTCCCAAAACTTGTCCTTAAGTATAATTAGACTCGATAAAAGCAACGCATTAATAACCGCTCAATGTGGAGTAATGCAAGCAGCCTACCGAGTACAAAAGGATGGCAATTATACCAGCTGGAAAAATTTGGCTCCCTTCGGTAATAACCAAGTTTATTCATTCGAACTATTGAGCGCTGTCCCCGGATTTGAATATTTAAATGTCGATGCGTCCAGCTCAGAACTTAGTAATTATAATAAGCGAGTCAACTATTGGGTTGTAGAAAATAAAAGCACCACCGAAACTTACGCCATCACAGCAGTAAAAGTTGACTGGTCACCAACGAATCCGACTGAAAACTTTACCAAAATCGTATTTAATAATCTGCAACGTTGGCTAGGCAGTGAACCATCTGGCACAAAGGTCAACTTAACGCAAAATGTTCCTATCCCATATCCAAACATCCCTTCTGGCAATTGGATTCTCTTTGACACCAACATGTTAGGTCGAACAGTTACGGCAACTTTCTATTTAACAAATGGTGGAAATTTCACCGTACGTCTCTTTCCCGGCCCCCCAAATGTGCCAAACATGATCAAAAGCACCGGCAAAATCGTTAAAGGTAACTTAACAACCATGCGCAAAACCGTGCTGGCTAACTTTGAAGTCGAAAGCAACCCGGCTGAATACACTTATGTTGATGCCAGCGCTACACACATAGACCCATCATCTAAAAAAACCAAAAGAGATGTTATTAATTGGGACTTAATAAATACTAACCCGGCACAATACTATGAAATCACTGGCCTGCAAGCCTTTTGGACTGAAAAACCGACCAGACCATTAAGAGTGATTTGGCTCGACAATGCCCTTGTCTGGCAAGGCAGTGCAACCAGTGGCACTAAAATCGATTTCAACCAAACTTATATTTTTATTCCTGCCAACTCAAATAGAACCAACAACGTTTTACGATTTAACGCCGAGATTGATCTGCCCGGACAAGTTATTAGGGCGGCCTTCTTTACCAGAAATGGCTTAAGCTTTGAGGCCCAAGTTTATCCGGCCATTGCCCCAACCCTACCAACAGTCACAGAAGGCAATAGAATAAATATCATTAAATACAAAGAAACCAATAACCATATAATGCCATGAGAAAAAAAGGTTTTACTTTAATTGAACTAATACTCGCCATTGTAATCATTGGCTTCGTTATTACCGGATTAGCACTAACTTATCAACAGATAATTCAAGGCCTCATCTACAACTCCGAACTAAACAAAGTCACCAATATACAACAGCAGGTTTTTTCTCTGGCCAACAGCTTCCATTACGAGGATCCAGCCATTGCCGTACCAACTACCATTTTAGAACAAAACTATCTTAATTCTGGATACAAGGTGCGCATCGACATCGGCTATAAATTCATTTCTGCAAGTTACCATGATCTATACAATGTTAAAGTCTTTAGGGTTAGAATTTTCAAAAAAGGAACATCCCAAGTTATTACAGACACAAGAATGTTACGATTGGGAAAATTAAAATATGTCACATTTTAAACAATTAAAAGACAAAAAAGGTTTCACTCTAGTAGAAGTAGTTATTGCCCTAGCAATTACCGGGATACTGGTTACTTCTGGGGTCTCTTTTATTACCCCTTTTATTAAATTGTTCTTCTATGCCCCAGAACAATTACGTACAGAATATATTGGCAACCAAATTGTTGACAGCGTAATCGAAGGCAATCATGGCATTGAAGGTCTAGATACTGCCAAAATGATAAATTTCGCTAGTCAAGAAGTCATCATATATACCAACAATAATGATGAGGTCATCTTGCTAGAATGGGATCCAGCAACCGGAAAAATTCGACGCACCCTGCCTTCAGGCCAGGTTCAATTTCTGCCCATAGACACTCCAAATCACCAAATAAAAATTGCAGGGAGCGTCACCCCGGAAGTAATTTTTAAATACTTTAACAGTTTCAATAATCCTGTTCCAACTCCAATTAATGACCCCTGGTTATTATCAAGAGTTGAGCTAGACTGGGTGACTTATACGGGGACGAACAATAAGCATCAAACCAATTATCAAATACTTACCGGGGTACACATTAAAAAGAATAGCGACTAGAGCACTAGTGGGTGGAATAAAGTTTAATAGTATCCCACATCGGCAAGAAGACTCCCATAGCAAACAATAACACAAAAATTGCCATAACCAGAATCAAGAGCGGTTCAAAATAGGCCATTAGATTGGAAACAGTATAATCCGCTTCTTCGCTAAAATAATCCGCACTCTTTAGCAGCATTTTATCAAGGGAACCAGATCTTTCTCCCACGGCAATCATATGCACAGAGGTAACAGGAAAAAGCCCGGAACCCTTCATGGCTTGAGACAAACTAGTGCCCATGATTACTCGCTCGCGAATACTTAAAACTGCCCTGGCAATGACCAGATTGTCTGCTGTATCGGCGCTAATCTCCAAGCCATGCTCAATTGGCACTCCGCTGCTAATCATGGAAGAAAGCATGCGAAAAAAACGGGCGAGAGAAAGTTTTTTGATTAGTTTGCCAATCAGCGGTAACTTAAGCAAGAAGCCATCCCAACGCAGCCGACCAACTTTTGTGCCAATATACCAGCGTAATGAGAACAAAGCTAATCCACTCAAACTAATCAGCAACCACCAATAATTAACAATAACGTAGTTGAAACCCAGAAGAATCCTAGTGGGCAATGGCAGTTCAGTTTTAAAAGTACTAAAGACCGCACTAAAACGAGGAATAATAAAAGCAATCATCAAAACAAAAGCCACCGATAAGACACCAAGAATAATAGTAGGATAGCGCAAGGCATTTTTCACATTTTGGTAAAATTTAATGTCCTTTTCCAGAAAAGAAGCTATTTTATGAATTACTTCCTCCATTACCCCACCACCCTCACCGGCTTGCACCATAGAAATCATTAGGGGTGAAAAAGTTTGCTGGTGACGGGCTAAGGCTTCCGATAAGGTGGCTCCCAACTCAATTTCCGTTTTTAAATTGGCCACAACACTTTTTAAGCAGCCTTCTGACAACTGTTCTTCAACGGCTGCTAAACTTTCAAAAATAGTGACGCCGGCAGAGATTAAAACCCCCAATTGTTTAAAAAATATCAATAGGTCATTGTTGTTGACATGGCCACCCCAATTAAGCAATAAACCGGAAAAATCAACCAGCAATCCCTTAGCGGAAATTTCAGTAGGAAAGAGACCTTGGGCTGTTAATTTCTTGGCCGCTTCCTGTTGAGAAATAGCTTCAAGATCTCCCTGGATCGGCTCTCCAAAAGCATCTCTGCCTTTATAGTTAAATTTGCTCAAGCTCAGTTACCCTCAAAACCTCATCTAAAGAAGTAATTCCAGCTTTAACCTTTTCCAGACCATCCAGAAAAAGCGTTTTCATACCCTGGCTAACAGCATACTTTTTGATTTCATCAACCCCAGCCTTACTCCCCACCATTTTTCTGACAGTTTCATCTGTGATCAAAAGCTCAAAGATACCACAACGTCCCTTGTAACCCGTGTTTTTACAAGACTTACAACCAACTCCACGATACATCACTTTTAAGTCGGGAAATCTCTCTTTTATATTCTCGGGCACACCGACCTCTTCTTTACATTTAGTGCAAATCACCCGCACCAAACGCTGAGCCAAAACAGCTTCTACCGACGATGAGATCAAAAACGGTTCTACCCCAACATCAATTAATCGGGTTAGAGCACTAACTGCATCATTGGTATGCAGAGTAGAAAGAACCAAATGTCCGGTCATCGCTGCCTGAACAGCAATTTCCGCTGTTTCCATATCACGGATCTCTCCAATCAAAATAATATCAGGATCTTGCCGCAGGATAGAACGCAGAGCAGAAGCAAAAGTAAGGCCGGCTTTAATATTGACCTGAGCCTGAGTGATCCCAGCCAACTCATATTCAATAGGATCCTCAACTGTAATGATGTTCTGTTGTTTATTGTTGACCTCCGATAGAACGGCATATAAGGTAGTAGTTTTACCAGAACCTGTTGGCCCTGTGACCAAAACAACTCCATGGGGTTTATGAACAACCTTTCTAAACTTAGCCAGATTTTCATCAGAAAACCCAATGTCTTTTAAAGTTAATAAGATAGCTGACTTATCAAGAATACGCAAAACAACCTTTTCTCCATAAACAGAGGGAAAGGTTGAGACACGAAAATCCACTGTTTTTTCCTTCTCCAAACGAAAGCGGCCATCCTGGGGCACACGTGATTCGGAGATATCCATACTAGACAAAACCTTTATCCTAGATACTATTGGCGACAGCATGAACGGTGGCAAGGTAACAACTTCATGCAAAATACCGTCAACACGATAACGGATACGGACATCTTTTTCTTCCGGTTCAATATGGATATCAGAAGACCGCTCATTAAGCGCCTGGGCAATAATTAAATCGACCAGTTTAACAACCGGGGCATCGGCAGAAGTACTCTGACCAACTTTTGACTGGTTTTTAGTTCTTTCATAGTCTTTGATTAGGTCTTCAACTACGCCGGCTATGCCATAGTATTCAGCAATAGCCAACTCAATCTCTTTTTCTTTGCTTTTAACAATGGAAATATCCAACTTAGTCAGACTGCGCACTTCATCCAAAGCCACAATATTGCGGGGCTCCGCCATGGCAACCGTTAATTTTTTGCCCACAGTAAAGAGAGGAATTAGTTTGTATTTTTCCGCTACTGAGGCGGGAATAAGCTTTAAGACCCTGGGGTCAATAGTGTAGTCACTTAACTCAACGTCAGGAACATCAGCACGGCCTTTAAAATCTATCATAGAAGCAAATATTATCTTTTTTTAGTCGGCGAGTCAAACTATTTAAGCAGGGTTTTAATCTTTTCCAACAAAACATCAGGGTCAAAAGGCTTATTAATATAGGCATCAGCCCCCACTTCTTCCCCAGCCTTACGATCTTCTTCTGAAGCCTTAGCGGTAAACAAAATAATGGGAATACTGGAGTATTTTGAGTCAAATTTAAGCAAGCGGCAAACATCAAAACCCTCCATAACCGGCAGCATGAGATCTAAAATAATCAGGTCTGGCTTCTCACTGCGTGCTTTGGCTAAGGCTTGACCGCCATCATAAGCGGCCAAAACCTCATAATTATTAATTTCTAAAAGCATTTTAATCATTTCCACCTGGTCTGGCTCATCATCTACAACCAGGATCCTTTTCTTATTCATGAAGTTTCTTTCCCATCTAAACAGACGCCTTTAGCTTTAGGGAGACTAAAAGTAAATTTGGTCCCTTTCCCCAATTCTGATTCCACCCAGACTTTTCCACCATGCATTTCAACCAAGGCTTTGCTAATAGCAAGTCCCAAACCAGTCCCTTTAATCCCCGGACCGGCAACCCGACCAAATTGCTCAAATTTGGAAAATAATCTGGGGATATCAGCCTTGGAAATGCCTTCTCCAGTATCAGCCACACTAATCTCGATAAACTTACTATTTTCACTCTCAAGGATAGATAACGAAATCCTCCCCTTCTCAGGTGTAAATTTAACAGCATTGGCAATTAAGTTCGTCAGAATCTGCTCAAACTTATCAGGATCAGCGTCAACAAACAATTCCCGGGCAGAAGATTTAACTGGTTGTATACTAATTGACTTTTCATCAGCATTCCCTTGCAACTGTTTTACAATTTCAGACGTTTTAGCTACCACATCAAAGGCCTGGCACCTTAACTCAATCTTACCGGCCTCAATTTTAGAGATATCAAGCAGATCGTTAATTAGGCGTGTCAGACGATCAATGTGTCTGGCAGAAGTAGAGAGAATCTTATTCTGATTGTCATTGATATTGCCATAAGCCCCATTAAGCATCAGCAAAACCCCTTGCTTAATAATTGAAAGCGGGGTGCGCAATTCATGAGAAACAGTTGAAACAAACTCTGTTTTCATCCGATCAACTTCTTTTGTCTGAGTCACATCCCTCAACACCGTCACTGCCCCAAGAATTTTACCGTCATTATCTTTAATCGATTCAATATCAAAGCGAACAATCTTCTTAGTCGGTTCGTTAACGGTAATTTCCTTGGTAATTAAGTCCCCATTACCAGACAAAACTTTTTTTAGCCAGGCTCGTGCCTTAAGAGGCATGTGTTTAGCTCGACCATCTTGAAAATGATCAAGCACATGATCAATATCAAGCTTTTCCTGATCAGCCATGCCCAGCATTTTCTTGGCCGAAGGATTAATAACCACCAGTTCCCCAACTTCATCGGTCAGGATAATTCCTTCAACCATCGCCTCAACCATGCGATCCATCTTGTTTTTTTCGGCTGCAATCACTTCTTGCAACCGCTGGATAGCCGAAGACATCTGATTGGCAATAGTGTGCAACAAACGCAAATCGTTGCGGGAAAAGGCTTTTTCTTGCCTCGAACTGATGCTTAACATGCCGATACTCTGATCCTTAACCAAAATCGGCACATTTAAGAAGGAACCCACGTTATTGGCCTCATCAAAAACAGCGTCATGGCTGATAACTTCAGAAATTTCCAAGTCATCTTCTTTGACCGATTTTGGAATCAAAACATTGATAGCCTGAAAAACAATGCCTTTAATACTCTTCATAAATTCAGCAGAAACAGGTTTTAAGCGTTGCACATACATGCGGCCACTGTGCTTAGCTTGGGGTTTGTCGTTTAGGAGCAAAAGGGTGGAAACATCATAGTCTAAAATCTTGGGTAGAAAACCCATGATCAAACGGTCAATTTTTTCATAATCCATGATATAGCTGATGGCATTGCTAACATCGTAGAGAACTGTCAGCTCATAGACCCTTTTTTCATCTTCTTTACGCAGGGTTTTGTTTTCCAAGATCAAACTCTTTTTCTCGTTTAAATCTTTGAGGGCAAGGTAAAATAGAATACCAAAAATGATGACTAAAAGTGCTTGTAAAATAGAATAATAGATAAATGTGTTCATTGTCGCCTTGTGCGTATTCTAGCAAAGCTTTTAGGGGTTAGCAATTCCAATGTCTCTCACGACAATTTTGCCAGCTGTTTTTTGTCCTTGGCGTTTATAAAAGCCTTGTTTGGCAGCAACAAAAGCAACTGTTTTTGTAGCTTTGACTGCCACACTCCGCCCGGCATTTTCCATTAGGATGATTGAGGGGATCCCAAACTTTTTTGGGCCAGCTGGTCAAACTTCTTGGCTTGGGCAACGGAGATTGTTTTCATACTCTTTGTTTGGCCAACTCGAGTTGATTGTGATAATAATCAAGCGTTTCTTTAACCGGTTTACCACGTATCACGATATCAGCAAAGGCTTCGTTAATATACTTAACGTAATCATCCCAATAATAGACCTCTTTACAAAAGACCCCGGATTGCATAGCTTTGTTGACTGACTCAAAGTGCGGTTTCATCCAAGCAGGAACAGTTTCATAAGCATCGGTACGCAGACTCGGCCAACCCAGCTGAGCCGCTAATTTTTCCTGAACGGCTCTGGACTGCAAATATTTAACAAACTGCAAAGCTAACTCTTGTTTTTTACTCCCTTTGGGAATACCCAACATTTCTCCGCCAATTAAGTGAGCTTCTTGTGATGGCCCGGCAAAACCAGGGTAAGTAGCAATGTCTTCCTTGGCATATTGTTCAACAATAACTCGCAGACCTGAGGGCCAATTTTGCATTAGATAAGCAGAATCTTGAGCCAGGTATTCGTTGGAGGTATCAGCGTTAGCATGGATAGAATCGGGCGAGAGATAAGGCCAGAGGCTCTGCAAAAAAGCCAAAGTATTGATACAGCCCTCATCATTAATTGTCAGCGGATTTCCACCCGCAGAAATAATCCATTCGTAGAGTTGAGTTGCAGTTGGAACCCCACCATTGGCTTTAAAGATAATTTTACCGGCGCCTTCTTTTTGCTTAAAAATTCTGGCTACCAGGTAAAGTTCGCTCCAATTACGTGGTGGTTCTAACCCGTATTGCTTAAATTTATCGGCATTATAATAGGTGATTTGGACAATAGGTCGGAAAGGGAGAAAGTATAAGCGAAAGTCAAATTCCCCTGCTTTAACTAAACCAGGAACAACTGTTTCTGGAAGTTCTTTTTTAAAATCGGTCAGATCTGCAACCAAGCCCCTGTTGGCTAAATATTCCAGCTGCATATTATCTTGAGCAAAGAGATCGATTTTAACTTTTCTGGATTTAACCTGAGTTTCCAACACTCCCGGCAAATCAGCGGCATTAATTTGAATGGCCTCAATTTTGACACCATGAAGTTTTTCAAAAGGAGGAAAGACAACCTCGCGCATTACTTTCCACTCAGCTTCTCCAAGACCCATGACAATATTTAGTTTTGGTTTGGGTGAACCACAACCGGTGGTAATGAAGAGCAGAAACACTAGCAGTAAAAAACTATACTTGCGCATAAGCAGTAATTATATAACAAAAGCTACGGGGTTAAAACTCCATTAGAAAAAATGACCGTATAGGCTTTCCCCCTTTTGATTAGGGTAATTTTATCGTTGGGCGGAATTGCAACTCTCAACCATCTTTGAAAATCTTTTTTATAACGAGAATTAAGCGCATACCTCATCATTTCAGGAGACAATAAATCAAGCTCAACATATTTTTTCCCAGGAAACATACCAGCAAAACTAACCCCCTTGCGAGCATTGTAAATATCATTGCGAGAAGTTCCACTAAAAGAAACGACCTTAAATCCTTGCTTAAGCAACGCAACCGCTTTTTCTCCTGCTCGTTCAGTCGTTTTCATAGCTAACAATTCTAACAACCCTGGCTCAGTATTAGTAAGTACCTTAGGAACAGCTTTCACTTCTTGATCATTTCTCCATGGACCGCCCCCATAAAGTTTTACAACCACTCCCCCCTTCCTCCATCGTCTTACTTCTTGCGACAAAATCCGTAAACCAGGAATATTCATGTGTTCTTGGGGATAATATTGTTCGTCACCCAACTCTTGTCCAGTTACTAAATAGGACTCAATTGCTTTGTCCGCTTTTCGATCTCCATATAGTCCTTCAATCAAATAGTGATTGAAACCATTAATCCACGCTATCCGCAAAGCCCTTTTAGCAAATAATGTTAATGTTGTTTGTTGCTTACTTTCTATCTGCTGATTCCTCTTGGGATGAATCTCTCCAAGAGCAAGATGGTCAGGTTTTTCATCATGAATAATTTTTACCAAGGCATCTTCAAAAGAATTGCAACGAAAATACTGTTCTCCAGATACTTTCGTTTGAGCTTGAATAGCAGCAGAATTATTAGGTTGAACTAACTCACAGCCAGACATAGATAACCCTCCGGTGTTCTACTTCTACTTCGGAGGTTTATCAGATAAATTTCACTCTTTCTAGCATTTTTCTCAAAGAAAAAGGGACATTCAGTTGCCTGAATGTCCTTTAATTTATCTTAAGAAGAACTTATTTTGAAGGTGGTGTTGCTACCTTACTATGATCGCTGCCATCATTCCCCTTAGCTTGCGCTAAGCGTACTTTAAAATTACTAGAAACGTTTCCGTCTTTCAATTCAATATAAAGATCTGCCAAAGCAGGATTACTTATCATTCCATCAAGAGCTTTTGAATCATCAGTAGGAGCAGCAACTTTAGCAAAAGCTACAACTTGACCAACATACTTTTTAATCTGAGCCACTTTATTGGTAGCTTCCCCAGTATTGGTTCCGGCTAAAGCCCTTATCTCCTTTTCAATCCTTGTTGCAAGAGCGCTCATCCCTCTGGCTCTTATTTTAGCAAGCAGATTAGATAACCCTTTAGTTCCGGTCAATTGCTTCCCAACCTCAGCCAAAGCAACTATATCATTGTCTCCATTCACCAAATCGGCGATCCCCCCTGTCCTATCTAGATCAAGAATACCCTCGAAATCAGAGACCTTTGTAGCGATAGCCTTGCCAACAAGCTGGGCTAAAGGGTCTTTTTCTGCTGTCAAAGAACTTGCTAAGGCTTTATATTGTGCAACCTTTTGCTGAGCTTTATCCGCTGCTTTTTGTTCTGAAACAGCCTGGGCACTGCTTAGTTGCTGCGCTGTTCTCTCAAGCCCCTGTTTGAGATATCTTAAATATGATTTATCTCCAACATTTTGAGCAACTGTTTTTAAAACATCTGCCTTAGTTGAAGCGTATGTTTCAGCATAACTTCCACTTAATCCCTTACCAACCTTCTCTGTAAAGCTATCAAAGCTTTTTTTTGCTTTTTCATTAACTGCTACTATTACTTTAGCCGTAGGTCTGTTAACTGTGAGGGCTTGCAAACCTTGGTTAGTATAAGGTCCTAAGATATCTGCTAACTTAACTTTACCATCAGCACCTTTATGTTTGAGTCCATTTGCAAAGAGAGGCACAAAGGCAGCAAAGGTCGGAAATTTTGTTCTTTTTGCTATAGGAGTCCCTCTGTCAAACTCCTCCGAAACAAACCCATCTCGCTGAGGCTTAAAGGCCCCCATTTCGTATGCGTCACGAAGTGTAGCATAAGCCTTTCTAGCCATTTGATTAACATTGCCAGAATTACATTCAGAAAGATCTAAGGAGATATTTTCTCCATCATCTATCAAGGGAAGATAGCTTGTCTTTTTATTAGCACTTGAATTGGAAACTAAGGGACCCTGACCTTGAATATTTTCTACCATCTTTTGTTCCTCCTTTAAGGAATCTATAACAGTTGACCCGCTACATATCTATTATCGTAACAATTAGGCCAAAACTTGCACGGAAACCAAGATTCTCCAGACAGCCTGACCTCCTGACTGCCAGACTTCCTGACGAAATCCCTAAAAGTCTGGTGGTCTTGCAGTCCAGCAGTCCGGCAGTCCGGCAGTCTTTTATTTTGCGTACCTTGATTACTATATATAATGTATAATACACACATGATTACCCCACAAAAAGAACAAACCCTGGAAATTCGCTTAAAGTCGTTAAAAATCAATAAAAACGAGGTCGTTGAGAAGTTTATCCGCTCTGGCGGCCACGGGGGACAAAATGTCAACAAAGTCTCAACGTGTGTCTATCTCAAACACCTCCCCTCCGGAATTGAAGTTAAAATGTCACGCGAGCGCTCCAGAGCTATAAATCGCTTCCTGGCCTGGCGTTTGCTAGCTGATAAAATTGAAGAGAGGCTTCTTGGTCTTAGAAGCAAGAAACAACAGGAAATTGAAAAGAAGCGGAGGCAGAAGAGGAAGCGTTCCAAACGGGCTAAAGAGAAAATGCTTGGGCAGAAGAAGAAACAGTCGGGCAAGAAAAGGTCGAGGAAGATTCAAGCCGAGGACCTATTCTAAAAAGTAGTGCGGTAGTACAGTCTTTTCTCTCTAACCCCATAAGTTTTTGCCTTTAACTGCCTTACCGTCCCCTCATTTTTAATCACCACATCTGCTATTTTTAGATAATCTTTGTGCGGCAGTTGGGCATTGATTCTTTTTAAGGCAACTTGTTTTGACAGCCCTTTTTTCAGCAATCTTTTTAATCTAGTCGCTTTACTGGCCATCACTACACAAACTTCGTCAACAACATCAAGAAGGCCAATCTCTTTTAAAACCGCCGCATTAACAACAATCTGTGTTCCGAGTTCCGTGTTCCTTGTTCCTTGTTCCTTAAGAATCGCACGGATTTTTTCTTTTAAAGCCGGATGAACGATTTTATTGAGCGTTTGAAGTTTGTGCTTATTGCTAAAAACAATTTCTGCTAGTTTGCGCCGGTTAATTTCTCCACCGCGTTTTAATATTCTGGAGCCAAATTCTTTAACTATGGACCGCCAGACTGTAGATTGCGGAGGATATAAAGAATGGGCTAATTTATCTGCATCAATGATGTAAGCGCCCTGTTTAGCTAAAAGCTTAGCCACAACATCCTTGCCTGCCCCTATTGGCCCAGTTAAACCGATTATCTTTGTTTTAGACTTAGGACTTAGGACTTCGGACATAGGACTAATTATATAACAAAACTTGACAAAGAAGCCAAGCTTCAATAAAATTCATTTAATGCTAAAAATAAAACGAACCATACTTTTGTTAATGGTCTTAATTTTTGGCACAACCATCACTTTTGCCGCTGACGTTAACTTTCCCTACAGCAGTGTCCGCTTAAAATTTTCTACCAGTCAAGATCCCTACCCTGGTTTGGGCAATTATTATTCTACCCTGGCGCAAGGAATGAAAACCAGCCTCTGGAACCCGGCTTCTTTAGGTAAACTCAAAGTCACAGATGTCTCTTTAGGGATCAGCTCTGCTTCTAAGACCGGAACATTTCTGAAAACTGTTAATGTTACTGAAATGAGCGGCAACCTACAGAATAATGGTAGCACAGCTGGACAGTACGGCATCTTTTTTCGTCCTTTAAGTAGCATTGGCTCAGGCATCTCCACCAGGGAGGTTGAGATTCAAACTTCCTCCACCACTAAAACAGAAAACGCCGGTTTAGATTTCTCCTCTGCTATTAGAGTCAACGATTGGCTCTCTTTTGGCATAGCCACCAACAACCCGCTGGAAATGGAGCTGGAAACAGCCGGTGATTTCCCGGTGGTAGCTCGAACAACTACCAACCTATACGGGCAAACAATGGATGAAATGAAAATAACTAATAATGGTAAATTACAATACACCTACAGTTCCGGCGGTAGCACCATTACTTACGAAAGCGTTAGCAGCCTCTGGTCAGGCTTTTTATCTCAAGAAGTTACTGTTCCTGTTACCTCGATTAGCAGCATGAGAAACAGTTACCAGCTGCAAAGCCCCTACATGGGCACAGGCGCTATCAACCTGGGTAAACTATATCTGGGACTAAATCTAATTCCAATTTCTGCTACAGCTAATATCAGCAATAATGTAACCAGCATGGTCAATTCTGATACAGAAGACCAATTTCTTTATGTCCCCAACTTTGATCCCAATAACGAGTCGGATTTAGCCAACTGGATTAATGATCAAGATAAATATGGCACTACCAATGGTTATAAACGCAAACAGCTCTTAACTCACGCAGGAGAGATCGTGGCCACAACTACTTATCGCGGTTTTTATTCTGCCAGCGCAGCCCGCTTTGATATCGGCGGCATGTATGACGTTAATGATTGGTTAACGATTGGCATGGCCATGGAAAACCTTGGCGGAGCCAACCTTAATTTTCAAGGCAGCAACATCGCCTCTTATGTGAATTACCGCGATGTTAATACAGCCGAAACAGAAAACATTTCCGATATCTTCCAGCCTGGCGGCAGCTCAACACTGGATCCCTTAACCGATCAATGGATCAGCACAACAGAGGTTTCCGGCACAAAACTTGCCCTGGAATCACAAAAAACCTACGAGTTGCCCAGAAAAACCAGAATAGGCTTAACTCTCAAAAGACCATTTTTAATTGCCATTGATTACGAACAGAACCAAAATCAAATAAAATATAACTATCAAGAAAATAGCCTTGATAAAGAAATAGTTATTAGCAATATTAATTATCTCCGTCTTGGTTTTGAGTTTCATCTTTTCAGCCGCTGGCGTCTGGGCACTACCTTGATGTTTAAACCAACTGTAACAGGACTGACCAGCGAAGCTCAAGACAGCTTAAACAGTGCCTTTGGTATGTGGGTCTTACCAGTTAAGATTGATCTAGGCAATGAGTTTAGTGCCTGGGGCACCACCATTGGTAATTCCTTTGGTTTTAACGCCCAATCTATTATCAACTATTTACAATTTGATCACCTGAATGTTGATCTGAGCAAAATAGTTTATTTTAATAGTTATGTAATCAAAGGTAATTGGCGGTTTTATTATCTCACCCAGGTTGACCCAATAGCCACAGCCACTGCTTATGGCTCTAAGACCCCGGCTGCCGGACAAACAAGAAGCTTTGAAATCTCAGACTTAAGATATATTCAAACTGTAGGAGCAACGTATGCGTTCTAAGATAATGATCAATGACCAATTAATAATTAACAATGAAGGTATAAATTATTATAATAATGTGCCGAAGGCACTCATCCATTTGACATTGGTAATTTGTTCATTTGTCATTATTGCCTTGGGACTCCCGTCTCAAGCGGCAATTATCACCAACCCCGAACTAACCAGTCTCTCCGATACTACTATGGCTATTACCTGGTCAACCACCGATGAAGCTGCCAGCACGGAATTACTCTGGGGAATCAGTGAGCTAAGCGAAACCTCAAGCCAGGCTGGAACAACGATGTATCACTACGCAGAACTCTCTGGACTGTATCCTGACACAACCTATAAATACAGAGTAAAATCCGGTACAACTTATTATCCCGCCCAAACTCAAGAAGCCTTAACCTTCACAACACTAGCCAGACCTAGTGGCGAATACCTTTTTAGCTTTGCGGTCATGAACGATCTGCGTTATGCCGAAACTAAAACCAGCACCCCAAGTGCTCGCGGTATTCCCTATGAATATTGCGCTGAAATAGTTAGCTCTGAAGTTTCAGATATCAACAATCACGGGGTTGCCTTTACTGTTGTTAACGGCAATCTGACAGAAAATGCCGGGATCTACGGTGATCAACTCGGAGCCAACGTTAAAAATCGTTTGGAAAATTTAAGCGGGGCCGGCGACCTGCCTTCAAATCAAGGCTATAAATATTTACCTACCACCGGTTACGAAGACAAAACGGCCACCTACTCAACCGACTGGCTCACAGATGGTTTTATTCCCTTAACAGCAGATCCAGGCTCAAGTGAAAGTCGTTATGGTTTTGTAGCCGCAGACAATACCAAAGATTCGATTTTAAATTATCAGTTTAAATACAAATATTACAATTTAATCTTTTTAGATTCTGCCCAAGCTACTTCCGGCACTGGCCTAGCTAGCTTGGAATCAATTTATGGCTATCTTTCTGCCGAAGCTAATTCAAAAACTTTTGTTTTCATGAATTTCCCTGCTTATGACCCATTTGACACAACCACAAAAGATTATCCGGTTGCCCTCCCCACAACGGAAGTGTCTGGCGGACTTTGCATTAGCAATGCCGCAGCCTTCCGCGCTACGCTGGAAAGTTTTACCACCAGTGAAGTCAAAATTGTGGCCGGAGTAATTTCCGGTCATCTTGGCGACAACTATAAACGCGACATTAACGGAATTTCTTACATCAGGCAGGCACAAGCAGTTGGTTATCCGACCGGTTATTCAATCTACAAAGTTTATAACAACGGATTTATTAAAACTTTTTACAAAACCACTGGCCGCGATGGTTTAGACAAACCATATTATGAACACGCTCGTGATAAAATTGCTGGTGAAGGAATTTTACTCAAAGAGGTTCTCACCCAATTCTGGCTCGGTTCAAGCAGTTACAGAAATTTCACCAAAACCTATGCTTTTATCCCTGGCATTCCCCCTAGCGTCTCATACACTAACCCAGTCAGCGCAGAATCAGCTGTCGCTTTGAACGGCCCCATAATCGTCAAATTCAGCAAACGCATGAATGACCAAAACCTTAACAACTGGCTAACGATTAGCCCGTCAGCAGGCACAATTACCGCCAGCTTCCTTGATTCGGATCGAACAACTTTAAAAGTCAGCCACAGTAGTGATTTTACCCAAGGAGTAACCTACACCGCTACGCTTGATAGTACTTATGTAAAAGATGAAGGCTTAACAGCGCTGGCGGCAGATTATACTTTTACTTTTGATACAACTGGAGGCATTCAGGATACTACTCCACCTAGCGCAGAGGTTAATCCCCTGCCTAACAATGTTACCACTGATCCCTTTCCTTCTTTTACCGGCTGGGCTACTGATGAAAGCGGAGTAGTTAATGTGGAATATCGTTTTGGCAGCTCCGGAACCTGGACAACCAGCGAAGCCCTTGATGGCAGCTTTGGCGGTTCCACAGAAGCCTTTAAAGTGACAGCCTCTTCTGCTCTATCAACCGGTTCCAAACAACTTTGGTTAAGAACAACTGACGGCGTTGGCAACGTCTCTTCAGAAGGCTTTCTCGCTTATAGTTTTACAGTTGGCGGTCAAAAACCGAGCATCAGCCTAACCATCGACGAATCAACCATTTATCCCGGAGACTCGATCAGCCCTACTCCCAAAGTTGAGATCACGGTTATTTCTGTTAACTCCCTCTCGTCAGGATTCATTACCATTGCCGGTTCTCAAAGTGCTTTATCTTTTACTAATACTGACACAAATTACTACGCTACCCACGAAGTCAGCGCTGCCGCTGCTCTAAGTGATGGCATTTACACTATAACAGTCGAAGCTTTTGATAGTTTGGGCCAAGGCTCTACCTATGAAGCCACGCCGCTTTATGTTCAAACCGGCAGTGAGGTCGCAATTCAAGACCAGCCGCTTAATTTTCCTAATCCATTTGATCCTGGCACTCAAAGCACCTCTATTGGTTATTCCCTTTCTAAGCCGGCAGACATAACTTTAGCCATTTTTGATCTGGCCGGCAACATGATCGTCAGAAACACCTATGCTTCCGGGGCTGATGGCGGCAAGGCCGGCTACAACGAGGTCGGCTGGGATGGAAAATCAGGCACAGGAGCCTATGTTGGCAATGGTATCTACATTTACTTAATTATCGCCAACGGAAAATTGGTCCAAAATGGTAAAGGAAAAATAACTGTATTTAAAAGATGAGATTAAAACTGCTAATTGTTATATTGATAAATTGTTGTCTGGCACTGCCAAGTTTGGCGGTCAGCGGAATAACTCTCGATCCCTCCCGCTCCCTCTTTGCCGCACGTCAACTCGGTATGGGGGGGGTCTCAATTTCTTTCTCCGACGACGCTAACGGAGTATTTTCTAATCCGGCTGGATTAGCAATGATTAAGCTCCCTCAATTAACCGGGGCTTCCCGCAAACTTATGCTTGATGAAACAGAATATGTTCACACTGCCTGGGCAATGCCAACAAAATGGGGAGTTTTTGGTCTTGGTTATGTGGCTATGGGCACTGGTGGTTCATTGCCAACAAAACGAGATCCTGCAACCAACAGGATCGTTATTGACCCTAGCAGTGAAGCAACCAGTTATAGTAATAGCGCAATTGCTCTCTCCTATTCTAAAGCCTTGCAACAGAATCTGGCAGTTGGTGCAAATCTAAAATTATTCACCCAAGCTATTGGCGGTGGTATGTCTAGCCAGGCCACAGGAACAGGTATTGATTTAGGCGCTGTTTATCAGCCGAACAACTGGTTAACTGTGGGAGCTAATTTACAAAACATTGTCAGCGGCGGTTTAAAATGGACTGGTGGTTCAGAAGATAAAATTGGTGGTTATTACAAGCTCGGCAGTAAAATTAATATCCTTGGCCCAGAAAACCAGGCCTTGAGAACTAACCGGCAAAAACTTGATCTTGGTATTGATATTGATCTGCCCAACAATGTTCTGGCCAGGGAAAATTCTTTGCTCTATCATTTGGGTTTAGAATATTTTCCTGTTAACAACATCGCTCTTAGAGCCGGCTTAAATCAAGATGGCAATGGCTCCGGGATAACATATGGGATTGGCATCATCAACGGCGGCTTTAGGTTTGATTATGCCTATGTAGACAGGCCAGGAATACCAGGAGATGCCCCCCACTACTTCTCTCTATCATACATTGGAGAAACCAAGGAATTTGTTTCCACCCAAGTCAAGGAGAAAGAAAGCCGCCTTAAAATCAACTCACCCAAAAACCGGACGATCACCAACCAAGCCAAGATTGCTGTTTCTGCGGAAGCTTACAGCAAAGTTGTTCTTGACCAAACAACTATCTGGCAGGTAACTGCTATTTCGGAAACCCAGGAAGTGAAAGAGATTACCAGGATCGGTCAGATTGATGCTGTGTATCTAAACGGCAAAGAAATTACCCCAAATAAAAACATCAACACCACAGCTTCCCTGGAGGTGGGCAGAAATATTATTCTGCTGATCGCCACTACATCCCCTGAAGTTTTCCCGGGCAAAACCAGCCCGGAAGCCTCTACTGCTTCTGGAGAAGTAGTCGTACTGCGTTTTTATCCCTTCACTGACACGCCAATGACCCACTGGGCTATTGAACCAATTGCCCTGTCCGCAACCCTGGGCCTGATCAATGGTTATCCGGATGATACTTTTAGGCCTAATAAGGGGATAACACGAGCTGAATTAGTGACCTTACTAGTCCGTAGTAAAGGCCTGCGCCTTGATAAACAAATTGAATTCACAAATTTTGCTGATGTTCCCGCCAATAGCTGGGCAGCTAAATTTATCAGCTATGCCAGTGAACACGGCCTGGTAACGGGCTATCCCAACGGTACCTTCCAACCTAATAAAGTTCTAACCAGAGCAGAGGGAATCACTATCTTTAGTCGCTATGCCGAACTTAGTCCTGAAGCAGAGGCTAAACTTCCCTACTTCCCTGACCTGCCGGAAAATTATTGGGCCGGCAAATACATAGCCCCTGCTTACAATGCTGGGCTCCTTGATTACCTGAAAGACAAGGAGTTTGAACCGACTGAATCATTCACCCGCGCAGAAGCCTGCGAAATTCTCTATAAGACACCAATGATTAAAGAAAAAGTTGAAGAATTCTGGCAAACAGGGGCGATTCAGACTGACTTTAACAAAAAAACTAGTTCAATAGAAGCTGGCGTCATTAATACAAACACTTCTACCTCCGAAGTAGAAATATATTCTGCTACTCCCGAGGTAGAAACACAATTGCCCAGCTTAGAGATGAAAACAACAATCCCTAAAAACGTTGGCCCAGATAATTTGGAAACAGAAACTCTTTAAACTTAACTTTTCATATTAGTAACTCCATACTCTTTCCCATCCGTCCTAATAACCACCGCCCCATCCTGATCTGTGCGATATAATTTTATGCCCTTTGTCTTAAATTTATCTAGGGTCACTTTATGCGGATGACGAAACTTGTTTTTCCTGCCGCAAGAAATAATTGCTGCCTTTGGATTAACTGCTTCTAGAAAAGGAGGCGAAGTTGAAGTTCGACTGCCATGATGGCCAACCTTCAAGATAGTCGAAGCCAAATCGGAAGGACTAAAATGCTCCAAGATTCGCTGCTCCCCTTCTTCCTCATTATCACCGGTAAACATCATAGAAAACTTGCCATACTGTAAGCGAAAAACAATTGAATTGCTATTTGAGTCAGAATTTGTCCCTTCAAGAAAAGGTAGCGAAGGATGGAAAATGTTTCCGGATAACCCCTTATCGAAGTTTATTTGCGCCCCTGCCCTAGCTAACCCATATTTGATCTTATTTTTCTTTATCAGCCGGAGAAAGTTTTGATAAGACTTAGACTCATACGGCAAACCACTATCAAGAACCTGTTTAAATTTTATTTGGGGGAGTAATTCTAATATTCCACCTAAGTGATCACTGTGGCCATGGGTTAAAACCACCAAATCTAGGCTGCTAATTCCCCTGCGACGCAAGAAGGGCAACACAATCCTATCCCCCATCTTAAACTCTCCCCCATCAATTAAAATATTCTTTCCGGACGGCGATTCTATAAAGATCGAATCCCCCTGCCCCACATCTAAGACCGTAATCACTAAGTCACGACTGGAACCAACAAAGGCCAATTTCCAAACAAACAAAGCAAGGACAGCCAAGACTAAAAGAGAAATCCGAAATTTATCTATCTTAGGAAATTTGCCCCGACGCAAAACTTCAACCAAGCCCACCAAACCAAGATAATAGACAATAATCAAAAAAGGTCCTGGGGGAGCAAGGAAAACCTGAGCAAAGGGGAGACTGGCCAGGCTCGTAACAACAAGATGCATTATCCAGATCAAGACTAAATTAGCACTATTTAACAACTCACCCAGAGGGAGAAAGATTACACCCAAAACAGAAGCCACAAATCCCAAAATCACTACCACGCTAATCCAGGGGAGTAAAAATAGATTGGTTATCACCCCAATTAATGAGGCCTGGCTAAAATGAAACAAGGTTATTGGCATAGTTACCAGCACCGGCGCCACAGCTGCAGCCAGAAGATTCGCCCAAAAGTGAGGTAGATAAATTTTTAATCGCCCCACAAAAACAGGCGCAATATATACAAAAGCCCAGGTAGCCACAAAAGAGAGTTGAAAACCAACATTAAAGAGATTCTCAGGATTAAATAATAATATTATAAAAGCTGCAATAGCCAAACAAGTATAAGCTTCTTTTTCTCGTTCAAAGAGAAAACCGACCAACATGATTTCCGCCATAATCGCGGCTCTAAGTATAGAAGGACCAAAACCTGTCATCAAAGCATAGAGCCAGTTAACCAAACTCACTACTGTCCCAACGTTGAGGGGGCAAAAGTGCTGTAATGCATGACAGGTAAGGGATATAGGGAAATTATGAG
>MEUC01000030.1 GCA_001771545.1 candidate division WOR-1 bacterium RIFOXYB2_FULL_42_35
AAAGCAAAACCTTGGTCAAATATTTTTGGGTTGGCTTGGTTTTCATTGTCAGATGGCTAAATTGTTGAACTTTCAATTCCTCTGTGGGAATGTCTTAGAACCACTTCAAGGACAGGGTTATTATCACTAACCCAATACGTCTGGCCAGAGGCAATAACCATAATGGCGGTAAGGTACCGCGTACACTTGCTTCCATACTAATACTATCGAGTTGAAAAGGCGATAACTTGCAGAACTTGCAGAATTTACCTGCGGATTCTCACATTAACCTTGGTTTCTAAATACTGGGTAATCTCCTGATGCTTGGCATTGACTTCCTCATCAGTCAACGTTCTCTCAGGCTTGCGAAAGATAATGCGATAAGCTAAACTGTCTTTAAATTTATCAAAGAGGTAAACATTTTCAACCAACTCTCCCCCAACCTTCTTGATTGAAGCAATAATAAACTGATTTTCTAATCCCTTTGGCACATACATGGCCACATCTCGGCTAACCGAAGGATATTTCGGTAAAGGTTGATATTGTTTTTCTGTCTGGGACAACTCAAACAACTTATCAAGATCAAGCTCTAAAAAAACAACCGGAATATCTAAATCATAGTTGCGCCGCACATCAGGATGAAGCTCCCCAATAAGAGCCAAATCAGCAATTTCTGCCCCTTTACCGGGCTGGAGCAGGTGATGATTAGACTCAATAAACTTATAACCGCTAAGCCCAAAAGCTGCCAGTAATTTTTCCACAATTCCCTTAAGATAAGAATAATCCACCTCCCCTTTATCAATTGCACTCAAAAATGGCGAGCCAGTAGCAATAACCGCCAGCTTAGTTTTTTCCAGCGGCAGCGTCTGCCCCTCTTTAGGTAAAAAGATCCTCCCTAATTCAAAGAGAAAAACACTCTCAATCTGCCTGTTGAGATTATGACAAACAGCTTTTAAGAGGCCTGGCAAAACCATGGTACGTAAACGGCTTTCCGCAACATTCATCGGATTAGAGATAGCAATGGATTTTTCTAAAGGCAGACCGCAGCACTCAAAATCTTTGGGGCCATGAAGGCTAAAGGTCTGGGCTTCATTAAAACCGTAACCAAACATTATTTGTCTGATCTTCTCGCGAAAAACTTCCAGCCTGTCAACATCTTTACCCGGGAAAGCCGTGCTTGGCATTGTCGCAGGAATATTGTTATAGCCATAAATTCTGGCTATCTCTTCAATCAAATCAACCTCTCTCTCGATATCGGCAGCACGGAACAAAGGGATTTCAACCCGCCGGCCAGTAACCTTAAAACCTAATCGCTTAAGGATTGTCGCCATCTCTGAAAAAGAAAGCGTTATCCCTAATAACTGATTAACCCTATCCTGGTTAAGTTCAATAATTCTGGGACTCCTTTCTTTCTGTTTAAGATCAATCTTGCCCCGTAAAACATTCCCCTTGGCCAAATCAGCAATCATCACCGCTGCTCGATCAAGAGCTAACTCAACAGTTGGCCAGTCAACTCCATGCTCAAAACGAATTGATGATTCTGATCTGGTTTTCAAGGCTTTGGAAGTTTTATAAACAGCTACAGGATCAAAAAAGGCTGACTCGAGGATTATTGTTGAAGTTTCCGGCTTAACTTCACTATTGGCAGCACCCATAACACCTGCAACGGCAATCGTTCTCTCTGTATCTGCTATCACCAACATGTCAGACTCCAATTCATGCTCATTACCGTCAAGAGTAACAACTTTTTCTTTTGGTCCAGCCCGTCGCACAATAATCCGATTATTATCAATTAAACCGGCATCAAAGGCATGCATGGGCTGACCTAATTCAAGCAAAAGATAATTAGTTACATCAACTACGTTATTGATTGGTCGAACCCCAGCCAATTCTAAGCGCTTCTTTAACCAAGCAGGTGACTCGGCAATTTTGACCTCTTCAATCACCCTAGCCATATAGCGAGGACAAAGATCTCGGTCTCTAACTTCAACCTTTAAAACTTTGCCGATATTTTTGGAACTTTCCCGAACTTTAGCCTTGGGGCTTTTCACCTTTGACTTTGTTATCGCTGCAACTTCCCTGGCAATCCCCAAAACACTCCAACAATCGGCCCGATTAGGCAGAATATCAATTTCCAGAACATCATCTTCAAGTACAACAGTTTCCAAACCAGACATAGTTAACATTTCTGCTAACTGTTCCGCAGAGGCACGGAAACTAACTAATTTTTTTAGCCATTCAATAGGAACTCTCATTAAAATTGCTCCAAAAAGCGTACGTCGTTTTCAAAGAAAAGCCTAATGTCGTCTATTTTATATTTCAGCATGGCAATGCGCTCAATCCCCATACCAAAAGCAAAGCCGGAAAACTTCTTCGGATCATAGCCAACAGCTTTAAAAACATTAGGATCAATCATGCCAGAGCCAAGAATTTCCAACCAACCGGAACCTTTACAAAGACGACAACCCCTGCCACTACACATCACGCATTCAACATCAACCTCAGCCGAAGGTTCTGTGAAGGGGAAGAAACTCGGCCGAAAACGAACATTTTTGTCTTTACCAAACATTTGCCGTAAAAATTCCGTTAAGGTCCCCTTAAGATCACCAAAGGTTATTTTTTGATCAACCAAAAATCCTTCTAATTGATTGAAAATTGGTGAATGGGTTGCATCAGAATCACGCCGATAAACCCGTCCAGGGGCAATAATAGCCAAGGGGGGCTTTCTTTTTTCCATCACCCTAATCTGCACTGGTGAAGTATGGGTCCGTAAAACAACTTCATCTTTAACGAAAAACGTTCCCCAGGCATCTCGAGAAGGATGATGAGGCGGAATATTGAGGCCATCAAAATTATGATACTCAGTTTCAACTTCCGGTCCTTCGGCAATCTCATAGCCTAGTCTGAGAAAAATATCCTGAGCCTCTTTCATCACTTGGCTGAGAGGATGAATCGTTCCCCTTCTAACACCCTTGCCAGGCAAACTAACATCAATTTTTTCAACTTCAATACGCTGTTTTTGCTCTGCTTGTAATAGCAGAACTTTCTTGTCACGCATGGCTTGTTCCAGATTTGCCTTAGTCGTGTTAACTAAGGCACCAATGATTGGCCTTTCCTCGGGAGTCAGCGTTCCCAGAGATCTTAAGACAGAAAAAAAATCACTATTTTTACCCAGGTAACGAATGCGAGCTTCTTCTAAAGATTGCAAACTCTGACAGCCACTGATAGTTTTGATGGCTTCGGCTTCTATTTGTTTAATTCTTTCTTGCATATTTCCTTTGCTTCACCGCTTCATAGAGCATTATCGAAGCTGCTACCCCGGCATTAAGGGATTCCGCCCTGCCCGGCATGGGAATGCTGACAACTTCATCCGCCAATCCCAAAATATCAGCCGGCAAACCAGAACCTTCATTCCCGATAATAATAGCTGATGAGCGCTTAAAATCAACCTCAAAAAAGCTCTTTGGAGCCTGACCGGCTGTTGCAATTACCCGAACCTGCTGCTTTTTCAACTGCTGAAGAACTTCTACAACACTGCCTATCTGTACTATCGGCAAATGGAACATTGAGCCCATCGTTGAGCGGATAACCTTGGAATTATAAAGATCTACTGTTCCCCGGGAAAGAATTACCCCGGAAGCAGAAACCGCGTCTGCTGTCCGGATGATTGTTCCTAAATTCCCCGGATCTTGAATCCCCACACAAAATACAATCATGGGATTGATAACCCCAACAATGTCCTCTAACTCAAACTTTCGCTTGTTAACAACTGCCAAAACACCCTGCGGAGTTTCCACCTGGGATACATCAGCAAATTGTTTTTTTGTAACCTTAAAACAATTTAGCCCTTTTTTCTTGAGTTTCGCTACTAGTGGCAATTCTTCCGAATAAAGGACAAAATCAATTAAATTTTCAGCTTCCGCAACCAGATGCGGACCTTCAACCACAAATTTCTGCTCTTCTTGCCTAATTCGGTTCTTTTCTAGTAAATTATCAACGAAACGCAATTGCCTCTTCATTGAGGAAATTATACTTAAAAATCGACTCCTTAGCAACAAAGAGAATTGAGCCAAAAAACCAGGTCAATCGGCAGTAACTTCAAAAAGGAGTATTCGCTAAATATTTCCCTCCGTAGATGATAATAAAAGCAGATAAAATCCAGCCCAACATCACAAAAATCAAGTACCAATCCGTCAACATTATAGTTTCTGCACTGCCACCCCGTTCTTTTTTATAAACCAAATAAAGAAAACGAAATACCCCTAACAGCACAAAAGGGACAGTAAAAACCAGCCCCCGGGTATTAAATTTAGCAATGGTTTCCGGCGCCAAAGTATAGAGAGAATAAGTTACTATAATCGCCGCAGAAACAATTGAAATCAGCTGGTCTAACAATGGAGTATTATACTCAGCCAAAATCTTGCGATGGTTGATTGCCTGATCTCCCAAGACAACCAGCTCATTTCTGCGCTTACAAAAGACAATAAAAAGCGCCAACAACATAGCGCAAACAAAAAACCAAGCCGACATTCCCACTCCAATCACGACAATGCCGGCAACACCGCGCAGAACAAAGCCAGCAGCAATAATAAAGGCATCAATAATGACAATGTTTTTTAGCCCAAAAGTATAGGCAAGCATCATTAGCACATAAAAAGTTATTATTAAACCAAAATAGAAGTTCAAGATAAACGAGCCAAAAATAGTCGGTGGTAAAAGGACCAACAAAGCCATCACTACCAACAACGGCGAAAGTTGTCCACTAGCCAAAGGGCGGTCTTTCTTTTTAGCATGAAGCTGGTCTGTCTTAATGTCTTTCAGGTCATTGACGAAATAGACACAACTGCTGATCGAACAAAATAACACAAAGGCTGAAAAGACTTTGACAAAATCAGCAAGAACAAAAAGTTTAAGGGCAAAGATAATGCCGGCAAAGATAATTAAGTTTTTCACCCACTGCTTTGGTCTGGCGCTTTTGATCAACAATAAAACTTGTTTCACCACAATCCTCCTTTAAGACTTAGCCATGATAAAATCGGTGATCACCGAAACCATATATTTCAATTTATCTTTTGTCATTCCGGGATAAACCCCGATCCAGAAAGTGTTATTCATAATCAAATCGGTATTCTTTAGTTTTCCTACTACACGATATCCCTGCCCAGATTTTCTCATTTCATCAAAAGCCGGGTGTCTAATCATATTGCCGGCAAACAGCATACGGGTTTGAATTTTCTTTTCCTCCAAATAATTGACGATTTGCTCACGGTTAAAGCCAGCCTCACTTCTAACAGTAATAAGAAAGCCAAACCAGCTGGGGTCAGCATCAGGCAAGGCTTCGGAAAAAAATAATTTATCCGAAAACTTATCTAAGGCCTGGCGCAAAAATTTATAATTCTTTTTCCTAGCCGCAATAAACCCAGGTAATTTATCAAGTTGGGCACAACCAATTGAAGCCTGCAGATCAGTGGCTTTTAGATTATAGCCAAAATGAGAATAAATATACTTGTGGTCATAGCCATAAGGCAGCTCGCCTAATTGCCATTTGAATCTCTTCTTACAACTATCATCTTTGCCGCTAGGACACCAACAATCCCTCCCCCAATCACGAAAAGACTCAATTAAGCGCTTGAGCTGTGGATTGCTAGTTAACAAGGCACCGCCCTCACCCATACACAAATGGTGAGGAGGATAAAAACTGCAAGTGGCAATATCACCAAAAGTACCGGTATATTTACCATTGTACTTCGAACCCAAAGAGTCACAGTTATCCTCGATCAACCAAAGATTATATTTTTTGCAAATCTTTTTGACCTTATTTATGTCAAAAGGATTTCCCAATGTATGCGCCAAGATAATTGCTTTAGTTTTTTTTGTAACTGCCTTTTCTAGCTGGGAACAATCAACATTATATGACGGCAGAGAGACATCAACAAAAACCGGCACACAACCATTTTGCAAAATTGGCGCAATAGTAGTAGGAAAGCCAGCTGCTACCGTAATTATCTCGTCACCTCTTTTTAAAGCACGCTCTCCCAACTTAGGGGAAGTTAAGGCCGCAACAGCTAAAAGGTTAGCGGATGAGCCAGAATTAACCAAACTGCAATATTTAACACCAATAAATTGGGCTAAACGAGTTTCAAATTCTATAGAATAGCGGCCGTAGGTTAACCAAAACTCCAAAGCTGAATCAACTAAGTTGACCAACTCCTTTTCATCGTAAACGCGGCCGGCGTAGTTAACCCGGGATTGGCCGGGGATAAATTTTGTCTTTTTGCCCGCCTTATAAAATTTTTCGACTTCTTTTAAAATTTTCTTTTTTAGTTTATCTTGGTCCATGAGTTACTCCTTATACAGCTTGCGATCCTTTGGATCAATAAAATCCTCTTTAGTAAAAACTTCTTCATAAGGCACCGGCAAAGGTTTTCCATATATTTTTTGGGTCTCATAATTTTCTAAAAAATCCCTATCCTCAGCAACATAGCAGGTATCACAATACTGGCCAAAGAGTTTAATATTAAGACCTCTCTCAACAATATCCTTTAAGGGTTCTTTGAAAAAATTACCCAAAGAAACATGAATATAGGGACACGGCAATACATCTCCATATTTAGTAATAGAGATCATTCTTTTTACCGCTATACAGCCCAGATCAAGATCATAAGACGGGGTCAGGTGAGTAAATACATTATACTTCTTTTCCAAGCCCTTCATGTAATTCATATCATCTTTATCAATCATTACATCATATTTGCCTTCCCAGGCACCAACTGGTTTAGCGTAGGTAACAAAAACCCCCACCCCCTTGCCATTTAAAAATTCTAAGAAGTCAACAAACTCTTGTGATCTAACCCTCTCTTTTGTTACAACTGTCGCAACAATAATACTCAAACCTGCTTTCTGGGCTGCATCAATGGCAGTTAAACAGCGTGCGTGTGAGCCAGGTTTACGCCTAAAGGCATCATGATTATCCTCCGTAAGGCTATCTAGACTAAGCTGAATCTTGTCGACCCCAATACTTTTTAAGTGCTTAGCCTTCTCATCATCTAAATTCCAGCCATTTGTGTCCATAGAGATAAAGAATTTTTTGGGATCAATTGCCTTAACAATTTCATCAAGATCAGGAAAAATTAGCGGTTCTCCACCAGTCACAACTATATGGGCCAACCCCATCTCATCAGCTTGACGACAGAGTTCGGCAACATCCTTAGGGGTAAAAACTCTCTCGGGATTATTGCCGCGTAATCTCGTGATGCAGCAATGTTCACAAGCAAAATTACAGGCATAGTCGTACTGCAACTGTAAAATGGCAATACTTTCTCCCCTTTTAATTTTCTCATCGTATTTCATTATTTTCTCAAAGGCCCCGGGCTTTTCCTGTTTTAGAGAATTTCTTCTCTCCTTTTCACTTTGACTCAATTGCCCGGATTTATTATTCATTAAAAATACCTCCAGTTTTTTAGATAATTTCTAGAGAAAAATCTCGCAAAACAACAATATCAACGTTATTCCCAAACTTTTCTTTAAGAAGTTTCACCACTTCCTCAGAATAACCTCCGGCCATAACAATGATAGCCTCAACAGGATCTGAACTTAGCCTGTCAGGGGAAACTATCGGAATATGGGTAGCCGGTGTATATTTACCCTGTTTAAAAGGGGCTGAATCAATCACATATTTGATTTTGCCCGTTAAATCGGTCAAAGCCATAACGGCTAAGGCTTGGTGACCAGCTCCCCAAATAGCAACATTTTTACTCCCAAAACGGCCAAGATATTCATCCAGCTCATTTTTTAGTCTTGCTTGATATTTATGAAAAGACGAAATATCCAGTTTTTCTCTTGTCCCCGGGCTTTTAATCTCGCCCAGCGTTACCGGATTCTTTCTGACCACAGCAGAAATAATATAGTCATGCCAGATCTCCTGGCAATCAATAACATCAAAACCGTTCAAGTTCAAGGCCGTAATCAAGGTCTCCTTGGTAAAATAAAGTAAATGATCCCCTATAAATTCAGAAAAAAGGTTATTCCTTAATATCATATCAAAATTAGGGACTTCAACAAGGCCAACAGCATCATCACTTAAATTATTAGCTATACCCATAAGGCTTGCGTTTGGATCAGGCAGATGTTCTAGAAAATTCAAGATAAAGAAGGCCGCAAATGGCGCTCCAATTATTTTTTGTTGCTTACCAGAAACAAAACCCTGCAAAACATTTAAACCACTATTAACACATTGGTCAACAGAATCTTTTGACTCTTCCAAGCCATAAGCCTCAACTCCTGCTTGCTGCATAATTGAAAGATATTCTCCACGGCCACAACCAATCTCAAGCACTTTTTTATTTGACAGAGAATATTTATAAACAAAATCTCTAAATTGTTTTTCGCGAAACTTGCTCATGGCAGGAGAAATAGCTGCTGCCCTGATAACCTCTTTATAATAAGGAACCGGTTCATTACTTAACTGGACCAAACCACAACCAGAGCATTGCCAAACTTCAAGATTAACACCATTATCATCTTTGAGCCTGTTTTTATCCGGCAGATATTGAGCCCCTTTTGGCATGTTTTGATAACACAATAA
>MEUC01000031.1 GCA_001771545.1 candidate division WOR-1 bacterium RIFOXYB2_FULL_42_35
CAAAAAAAGCTCATATTCCCTCATATTTTGGGTTAGGTTTTAGATGATTTAACGAATGTGACTATGGTTAGATTTTAGATGATTTGATTCGCAGCCTTTTGCCAAACTTTTTTTTGTGGTAGAATAAAAAGAATACTTAGGGAAAAGGCAGGTGGTGGCAGTGGATGAGGCAAGGGTAAATAAAATGTTGGAAAAAATCGAAAAACTAATTGTTGATGGAAATAAAGAAGTAATTGATCGCCTTGAAAGAGTTGAGTATAGGTTAGGCAGTGTTGAAACTAGAATAGATGGTGTCGAAGGTAAACTTGGCAATCTTGAAGCCGGACAAGCAGAACTTAAACGAGATGTTAAGGCTGTTGATAAGAAAGTTGACATGACTTACAACATGTTGAGTTATGATATTGAGCAAGTGGACCATAAGTTTGATAATCTGGATAGAAAGCTAGATGAGCATATTCATCTAGCACAGACGAGGTAAAAACACATGTCAGGACACTCAAAATGGTCAACAATAAAACATAAAAAGGGGAAGACTGATGCTGCCCGCGGCAAAGTTTTTACTAAAATCATCAGAGAGATAACTACTGCTGCTAAGCAGAGTGGAGGAGATCCTGATACCAATCCGCGTTTGCGCTTAGCTATTGATAAGGCTAAAGAAGCCAATATGCCTAATGATAATGTTGAGCGGGCCATTGCCAAGGCAACCGGTGGTGGGGATGGAGTAACCCTTGATGAAGTAACTTATGAAGGCTATGGTCCATCAGGGGTTGCTGTTATTGTTGAAGCTATTACCGATAATACTAATCGGACTGTGTCGGAAATTAAAAACTTATTTGTCAAAAATGGCGGGAGTATGGGGGCAGCCGGTTGTGTCGGTTGGCTCTTTAAAAAGAAAGGGATTCTTTCTTTTGATAAAAAAGGGCTGGATGTTGATACGCTTTCTATGGCAGCCATTGATGCCGGCGCAGAAGACATTGAGGACGATGAGACCACAATTGATATTGTAACAACACCGGAAAATTATCAGAAATTTCTTCAGGCCATAAAAGCGCAAAACTTTACCCCCTCCAATGCGGAGATATCAATGATTCCGTCTACCAAGGTAAAAATCGAGTCTAAAGATGTGGCTCAAAAGGTCCTTAAATTAATGGAAGTGATGGAAGACAATGATGACGTGCAAAACGTTTATGCTAACTTTGACATCTCTGATGACATATTAGAACAAATAGAGAAACAATAAAAACTGGACAACAAATGAAATTAGTCGCTGATCTCCACGTTCACACTATCTCCTCTGGTCACGCTTATTCCACTTTAGAAGAATACGTAGCTGAAGCCCAAAGAATTGGCTTAGAAGCGATTGCGATGACTGATCATGGCCCAGCCATGCCAGGTTCTCCCCATGAATGGTATTTTTCCAATCTAAAGATGGTGCCAGAAACTATTAATGGTATTAGGGTCTATCGAGGAATTGAAGCTAATATTATTAATAAAAAAGGCCAGCTCGACCTTAATGATAATGATCTAGCGAAGCTGGACATAGTTATTGCTGCTATGCATCCGCTTTGTGGTTATGATAATCAAGGTGAAAAAGATAACACTAAAGTTTTAGAAAAGGCTTTAGAAAATCCCTATATTAATATTATTGCTCATGCTGGTAATCCGATGTATCCAGTCAATGTTAAAAAAACCGTTGCCATGGCGAAAGAGCGGAGAGTTTTGTTGGAAATCAATAATAGTTCTTTTACTACTAGTCGCAAGGGGAGTCGGCCAAAGTGTTTAGAGTTTGCCAAAGAGATCAAGAGACAAAACTGGAAAGTTGTCCTAACCACTGATTCTCATATTTCTCCCATGTTGGGACGGTTTGATGAAGCGATTAAGTTGGCTGAAGAAGCAGGTTTGACTGAAGAGCAGGTGGTTAATACTTCGTTGGATAAGATTGAGAAGTATTTGTTGAAGAGATAATTTAGCCGTTTACTTGTCTAGCTGCTTCTCTTTTTCTGTAACTATTTAGGTGCCACCCCACATTGTCCCGATGTAAAGTCGGGATCCCGGCATTATAAGATAGGGGAATCGGGAAAGTGTGGGGAATAGACGAGAAAAGGATTGTGCTGAAAACAACATTCCCCCAACTTTAGTCTGGGTTTGTCGTCAATAACCCATAGGGACCTAAATAGATGCCTTTTTTGGTCAATTTAGCTGTGTTATTATTACATTATGCTAACTAAGTTTGAGCAGGACGTTTATGCTGTTGTGAAGACTATTCCCAAAGGCCAGGTTCGTTCTTACAGTTGGGTAGCCGAACAAATCGGCAATCCTAGGGCAAGTAGGGCTGTTGGGAATGCTTTAAATAAAAATCCTTTTGCTCCCCAAGTTCCTTGTCATCGTGTTGTTGCCAAAAATGGATGGGGTGGATTTGCTAAAGGGCTCAAAAAGAAGCTACAATTGTTGAAAAGTGAGGATGTCACATGTTATCAAAGCGAATAATTCCTTGTTTAGATGTAACAGAAGGTCGAGTAGTTAAAGGGGTCAAGTTTGTTAACCTACAGGATGCTGGTGATCCTGTTGAACTAGCTGCTTTTTATGACAAAGAAGGCGCTGATGAGCTGGTTTTCCTGGATATCACAGCTTCATCTGACAAGCGCCATATCATGCTAGATGTGGTTAAAAGAGTAGCTGAAAAAATCTATATTCCCTTTACAGTTGGCGGTGGAATCACTAAAGTTGAAACCATGCGCCAACTTTTAGCCGCAGGTGCAGATAAAGTTTCCGTCAATACCGCGGCCATCAATGACCCAAACCTAATCAAGCATGGGGCGGAAAAGTTTGGCAGCCAGTGTATTGTGGTGGCGATAGATGCGAAAAAAGTAGTGCAGGGGAAATGGGAGGTTTACACCCATGGAGGAAGGAACCCAACAGGCCTTGATGCGGTTGAATGGGCCAAGAAAGCCGAATCTTATGGGGCAGGGGAAATACTTTTAACCAGTATGGATTGTGATGGGACTAAAAACGGTTATGATTTGGAATTAACCAAAGCCATTGCCGATGCTGTAGAAATTCCCGTGATTGCTTCTGGTGGTGCAGGCACAGTCGAACATATGTATGATGCCTTCTCTTTGGGCAAAGCTGATGCAGCTCTTTTGGCATCACTTTTACACTATAGAGAGTTAACAATCAAAGAGATTAAGGATTATTTGGTTGATCAAGGGATTGCTGTAAGACAGTAATGGGTAATGGGTAATGGGTAATGGGTAATGGGTAATGGGTAATCTGTAATGCGTATTGAGAATTTAAAAGACATCAATAAAGCCTTAGATAAATATTTGCCTCGCAAGGGGAAGCTAGCTCAAGCCATGAGATATTCAGTTTTTGCCGGTGGAAAACTCTTTCGACCGATTTTATGTTTGGCCACAGCAGAAGCCCTTGCGAAGCCAGCCAAGAAAATACTTCCCATTGCCTGTGCCATTGAAATGATCCACACCTTTACTCTAATTCATGATGATTTACCGGCTATGGATGATAGTGATTATCGCCGGGGAAAATTGACTTGTCATAAGAAATTTGATCGGGCAACTGCGGTTTTAGCTGGTGATGCCTTGAATACTTTGGCCTTTGAGATTCTAGCCAGAGAAACCAATAATGCAGAAGTTGTGGAAGAAGTCGCTGCGGCATTAATGGCGGTTGTTGAGGGGCAGTTTTTGGACATAAAGTCAGAAGGCAAGAGAATTAGTTTGGCCAAGCTTAAAATCATCCATAATATGAAGACAGCGGCTTTGCTTAAGGTTTGTGTGCGAGCTACGGCAATTCGCTTAAAAGCCAGTCCAAAAAAACTTAAAGCCTTAACAAAGTATGCGGAGCACCTTGGTCTTGCTTTTCAAATTGCGGATGATATACTGGACGCTACTTCGACACAAAAACAGCTTGGCAAACCTGTTAAAACAGACAATAAGAAAGGGTTCCCATATTTATTAGGCTTAGAAAAGTCAATGAAATTAGCTGACTTGGAAAGAAAAAAAGCTTTAGCAGCGTTGAAGGATTTTGGGCCACAAGGTAATAGTTTGAGACAGATAACAAGGTTTGTTGTGGAAAGGGAGAAATAAATCTCAAAGATCAAAGGGGAAAGATCAAAACAAAACTCAAGATCAAAGAATGAAGTGGTTTTGATCTTTAGATTTTTTCCTTTGATCTTGTTTTGCACTTTGATCTTTTAATTTTGATCTTAGGAGTTTATTTATATGTTTTATCCAGATAAAAAAGAATTCATCAAATTAGCTAAGCAAGGCAATCTTATCCCTGTTTATAAAGAAATTGTGGCTGATACGGAAACGCCGGTCTCGGCTTATAAAAAGATCGAGGGCGAATACTCGTTCTTGCTTGAATCAATTGAAGGGGGCGAAAAAATTGCCCGCTATTCTTTTTTAGGTACTTGTGAGAAAAAGAATGTTTGTGAGTTTAAAGCACTAAAAGATATCAGGGAATATCTGCTTAAGTTTAAACCGGTAAAAATAAAAGACTTGCCCAGGTTCCATGGCGGGTTAGTCGGTTATATCAGTTATGATAAGGTCAGGGAGATTGAAGTTATCCCCGATAAAAATCCTGATGAGCTTAAGGTTCCGGAACTATTATTGCTTTTTGCGGACACAGTTTTGGCCTTTGATCATGTTAAGAAGAAGATCATGATAGTATCTAACGCACTGATCGATGGTGATGCGGAAAAGGCTTACCAACAGGCTTGCTCTAAAATCGCTGAGTTGGAAGAAAAATTAAGACAGCCCGTTGTACTAAAGCAGCTCAAGACAACAACAGACAAAAAACTAGAACTTGCTTCTAATTTTACCCCCAAACAGTATGAAGAAGTGGTTGAGAAAACAAAACAATATATCCGTTCCGGTGATATTATCCAGGCTGTGCTGTCTCAACGTATCACAGCTCCCTGTGACGCAGATCCTTTTGACGTTTATCGGGTTTTGCGCATGATTAACCCTTCGCCCTACATGTATTATTTTAAACTGGGAGAGCTTAATATTGCCGGCTCATCCCCGGAAGTGATGGTGCGTTTAGAAGGGAAAACAGCTACTGTTCGGCCGATTGCCGGAACCAGGCGCAGGGGGCATGATGAAGCTGACGATCAGAAAATGGAAGCAGAATTATTGGCTTCTGATAAAGAAAGAGCCGAACATATTATGTTGGTTGATTTAGGCAGAAATGATCTGGGTCGGGTTTGTAAGTTTGGCACTGTCAAAGTCACCGAAGAGATGATTGTGGAAAAATATTCCCACGTCATGCATATTGTCAGCAATGTTGAAGGGCAATTAAATAATAATCAAGACGCTGTAGATTTACTGGCTGCAACTTTTCCTGCCGGCACTGTTTCTGGCGCTCCTAAAATTAGAGCCATGGAAATTATTGATGAGCTGGAAACAACCAGGCGTGGACCCTACGCCGGTTGTGTCGGTTATTTTGGGTTTTATGGCGAACTGGACACATGTATTACCATCAGGACAATTCTCTTTAAAGACAAACACGCCTATATTCAAGCTGGGGCAGGGATTGTCGCGGATTCTAAACCTGCTGAAGAATATAAAGAAACGTTGAACAAGGCGAAAGCCATGCTCAAAGCCATCGAGCTTGTTAGTGATTAATTATGTTTAACCTGCGTATGCTCAAGCTCTCTGATTTGCTCCTGTGGATAGCCTCTGGAGCCTTAATTGTTATAAGCTTGTTTGCTATTTTTAGCAGCTCTTATTCTTTGCTGGTCAAAGTTCATCTCGATCCATTTTTGTACGTCAAACGCCAACTAATTTCTTTTTTGATTGGTTCAGTTGGTTTGGCAATCTTTGCCTATCTAGATTATAAGAGATTAAAACGCCTCTCGATTTTCTTCTATCTTGGAATGTTAACCTTGTTGGCTTTGATAACTTTTGGCGGGGGGAGGGGTGCTAGTGCCCAACGCTGGCTGGCAGTCGGCGGTTTTTCCTTTCAACCATCAGAACTTGCTAAAATAGTTATAGTGATTTGTTTGGCGGCTTTTTTTTCCGCTAAGAATAAAGTTGAAACCCTTACCGATGCTGTTGCCTTACTGGCCTTGGTGGGGATACCATTTTTGCTAATTTTTAAGCAACCTGATCTGGGCACAGCCTTAGTCTTTATTTTTATTTTGATTGGGATGTTGACTATTTCCGGCTCTTCCTCTCGTTTGCTGATCCTGTTAACTACTCCGATGATTTCCGTTATGTTGCGGCCATTTTTGTTTATGTGGTTTTTTTATCTGTTGTTGATTGTGCTGGCACTTTTCTTAAGTCGGTCAAGCCTGTGGGATTGGTTTTTAATTTTAGGCCTTAATATTGGGGTAGGGATTGCGATGCCTTATATTTGGGACATGCTTAAGACTTATCAGCAACAGCGGATCTTAACATTCTTAAATCCAGGGGCAGATCCTTATGGAGCCGGTTATCATAGTTTACAGTCACAGATTGCCATCGGTAGTGGTGGAGTTTTTGGTAAGGGTTTTCTTCATGGTTCGCAGACACAATTAAACTTTATTCCTGAACAACACTCTGATTTTATCTTTTCTGCCATTGGTGAAGAGTTTGGCTTTATTGGCACTAGTCTTGTTCTCGGCTTATTTGCGCTGTTTATTTGGCGGGCTATGGAAATCGCTAAAGGGGCTTCCGATTACTTTGGCAGTTTACTGGCCTATGGAATAGCTGTAATGACCGCTTTTCACGTTTTTGCCAATGTTGGCATGACCTTGGGCCTTTTGCCGGTAGTCGGCATGCCGCTGCCTTTTGTCAGCTATGGCGGCTCCTCGCTGATTATGAACATGATTTCTATCGGGATTCTGCAAAGTATATCGATGAGACGGCAGAAGTTGATATTTTAAAGCTTAAACTCCGCCTCAACCCCACCAACTGCTTCAAAAGTTTCATCTTTAACAGAGATAATGACCTTTTTGGCTTTGACCCAATCGGTCTTCTTCTTAATATATACATTGCCGGTTAAAGTGATAAATTCGTCCTTTTCATTATATATAGCAGTGTCAGACTTGGCTTCCTTCCCTTGCTGATAGGCAAAAACAGAGCCAGCAGCCTTAAGATCACCAGTAGTCGTGGAAAAGGTGAGTTGATCAGCAGTGATAATAGTTTTCTCTTTCAAGCTTTTTTGAGACTCTGGATTCTTTAATTTATTAGCTGTCTCTTCCTTGATAATGATATTAGCTTTCTCAAAAACTATTTTGGCCTTGCCCTTTAAAAGCATCACTTTGCTCTTCTGTGAATAAATCGCCTGGTTAGCAATGGCGAATTTCTTGCCTTGCAATACTTCTACACCATTTTCAAAAGTAATATCTTTATCTAAGTCGGAATAAAACTCCGCCCCTTTTGCCTCGAGAATTGTCGTGGTTTCCGCTTCTCTTACTTCGAGAGTTATCTCTTTAGTTGTAGTTAAGACTTCTTCGGTGGTCAAATAACGTAATCCTTCTGTTTTTAAGGTACTGTCGCTTCTAACTATTGCTATGTTCCCGGTAAGATCAGCAATCTTTTTTTCGTGATCAACATTAATGCTCTGGGCGTGAAGGCTGTTATCTTTTCTTGACAAGACAACATTACCAATAATTTCCGAACGCTTATCCCAGGGAAAATGCTTAAGCCGATCCGCTGTCAACTTGCGCCATTCATTTTTAGCTTTGTCTTTATTGTTGGAAATTCGTCCCAGCTCAATCAGGGCTGTTAGCTTGCTGCTGCCACCTTGTTGATTGGGGAAAAAACCATATAATTCAATGATCTCAGAGTGACGATAGGTCTTGGCAAAAGGAGCGGAAATATTCGTGGCAACGAGTTTACCATCCGAATAGATCTTCCCCTGGCTAAGATTGGTGAGAGAGGAGACCTCGTGTCCTTTTCCTGTCCAACCTTCTGCCACAAAAAAACTCCAGACTTTATTGCCGTCCTTGCGGCCAGAGACAAAACTATTGCTGAATTCAGTAATCTTTTCTGTTCTTTCTTCGGAGAAGAAGTTGCCCTCGCCGGGTGCCATAAAATAATAAGCAATACCTAAGACCAGAAGAGAGAAGATGGTACCAATATAAATAGCTGACCAAGGAAACTTTTCTTCTTGCATAATGATAAATTGTAGCATCGAAGCCGGAGTATTTTCCAATACAAGAATGTCCCTGAAATCTAGTTAGGGGAAGATGCCATTAAAGAGCTTGTTTTGAGCCTGCACCATCCTTT
>MEUC01000032.1 GCA_001771545.1 candidate division WOR-1 bacterium RIFOXYB2_FULL_42_35
AAATCGACTACACTCATAATTTCCCTATATCCCTTACCTGTCATGCATTACAGCACTTTTGCCCCCTCAACGTTGGGACAGTAGTGTGGCGATAGCTTTTGCTAGAGAGATGGTGCTTCAAGCCGTTCAGGCTGTCCCAGATTGCTTCTCAATAGGCGTTTAGGAAAAAGGAGTATAAAATGGCTGTGCCTTTAATAACAAAAGGAAGATATTCGCAGGTGACGATAAGACCAAGGGATGATCTTATTATTAAAAGAGTTCGTCGTCCCCAATGTGAATCACCCGAAGACTTAGAACAAACTTTACTTGATCGGGCGCAAAGTGTGCGGCTCTATTATGCTCGTTTGCGGGAAGTGTTTGTCAATGTGCCGACAACTCAGGTTGAGGTGGTTGAAACTGAAGATGGTTTGAGTCAACTAGAAATTAGACAAACATATGTCGAAGGGGACAACGCCCTTCAATGTGCAGCACAATTAGATGCAACAAAAATGGAATTATTGATAACAGATTGCTGTAAAGAAACTTTAAAAGTAGTTGCAACTATGTTTTCTGATCGACCGATTGGCTATGACGTTGGTTATCATAACTTTGTAGTGCCAAGGTTTGGACATCAAGTTTTTGCTGTTGATCTCTACCCGCCTCGTTTAGCTTATAAGATAAATGGTAAAGGGCAAAATGTCAGAATTCACCAGGACAAGTTGTTTGTTTGTTATCCTGAAGGGCATCATAATGGGACAACAGGAAATTTTGTTGTAAAAAATCGTGCCCAAAGTGATTATACTGCACTAGGAATTTTACAAAATTTTTTAGCTTGGTCTATAGGAGCTTTTTATGCCAAAGAACAGACAGTTTTGAATTGGTCTGATATAAGTGCCAGGACTGAGACAAAAAGATTTATTGATTTGGTTGTTGAATGTGTTCGATCTGCCAATATAACTGAAGAAACAGAAAGATTAGTTAGGTCTGTGAATTCCGAATATTTTATTAAACTTATGGGCGTAAGATTAAGCAAGGGACATGAAAAATTAAGAGCTTTGGTCCGAGCTGGGGTTGAAGATTAATGATAAGTGATTTAGCCCTAACACGGAAAGAAGTTGGTTTACTCAGTCCTGCTAATCGAGGAAGAATCAAAGGGATTATTCAAGCGGGAAAAAATTTAAATAAATTAGTGTCTGTAGCCCCCGCTTATATTAACTTGGATCCCACGTGGAGATGTAACTTCACTTGTTCTGGCTGTGTTGATGGAAGAGTTGTTTCGAGGCAAGGCCAATATCATGTTGACCAGGCAGTAGACTTAGATTGGAATGTTTGCCAAGATCTGATTAATTATGCTAAGTTTCATGGTGTTTATGGTTTTGTTGTTCAAGGGGGGGAGCCACTCTTGTATAACAAAATTGATGATTTTCTTCTTGCTTGTAGGGCTAGTGAGATAATTCTTCGCTTGGTTACTAATGGGACTCAAATTATATCCCATGGAGAATCTTTAGTGTCTACCTTTTCTGGGACAGCTTCTTATTTAAGGGTTTCGATCAATTGGGATAGTGCCCATTATGATCAACATACGGGCTCTAAAAATAGCTTGCGACAAGTATTAACTGGCATAGAGTTTTTAGCTCAAAGAGGAATAAGGGTGGTTGTTAGTTCTGTTGTTTTTGGGCGAAAGGCTGAAGAATATGGTTTACCTGTTAACATTGATCAAATGGGGGACATTGTTTCTTTAGTTCGATCTTCTGGTGCAAGTCGACTTTATCTTAGGCCAGGAAAAGTGCCTTCAACCCAAGCAATGATTCCTTTAAGCGAGGCAGAATTAGCTAATTTAGAATCTTTCGATGAAGATAAAGGTCTTGAGGTGTGTTTGCCTGATTTTTCACAATTCAGACAAGCTGATTTGCCACAAAATAAAGACTACCCGTTCTGTCCAACAAGTTTCTTTCGTATTGTTGTTGGACCTGATGCTGGTATTTATGCCTGTACCTCTCATCGGGGTGTTCCGGCTGCTCGATTAGCTCAGATTCAACCTGGGCAAACTTTTACAGATGTTTGGCATTCTGTTGAAAGAGTACGGAAGCAATTGCAGTTTAGTCCTGTTCAGCATTGTCGTGATAATACCTGTGATAAACACCGGTTTAACACTTTGGTAATAGATGCTAGGGAAGAATTCGAAAGATCTGGTTCTTCAACTTTATTAGATAACTTATGTTTATCTATCAATTCTCCAGCTGTACTTCGGTTTTGATTAAGGGAATAAAGTAAATCTTAGCCTTGTTGTGCATCAATCCCCAGGTTAGCCAGCTGATCTGCCTGTTTATTGTTTTCTCTTCTGGTGTGGCTAATCGAAAACGACTTAAATTTTCTGATCAGGGATTGCACATGGTCATAAAGAGGAATTAAACCTTCGCTTTTAACGCGGTATTCACCTTGGAGCTGTCTGACCATTAATTCTGAATCACAAATAGCAGCAACTTCCGTGATATCCATATCAATGGCTTCTTCTAGTCCGCGGATTAAAGCCATGTATTCGGCTACATTATTCGTGGCTTGGCCAATATAGTCGGCTACTTCAAGCAAAATTTCTTCGTCGTCTTTAATCACCACGCCGATCCCTGCTGGTCCGGGATTGCCTCGTGCCGCACCGTCAGTGAAGATTTTAATTGTCATGTTTTTGATTGTATCATTGTTCGCTAAAAAAGCGAAATTAACAGAAGCCAAAAATAAACAGCCAGAATAACTCTAAACTAGTTTTGCAATCCCTTCCCCAAACTTCTTGGCATTCCCCGGTCCATCTGCTGTAACAATCTTGCCATCAACTTCATAGCCGGGGTGAGCAGTATAAAGTGCGCCATTTTGTTTTAGAATATCTGCAACACCAGAAAAGCTGGTGGCTTTTTTGCCTTTTAATACTCCAGCAAGGGCTAAGATTCCTGCTGCAGCACAAATTCCTCCGAGCACTTTATCTTGAAGAACAGCGTCTTGAGCAATTTTTAGAACAGTCTGATTCGTAAAATAATCATAACTACCCGGTCCACCAACAAAAATAACGGCATCATAATCATTAACTTTTACTTGATCTAAAGTAATATCAACTTTTGTTTTTAAACCTAATTTGCCAGTTGCAGTTCCAATGTGACTGGAAGCAGTTGTAACTTTTACACCGGCTTGTTCTAATACTTGCTTTGGTTCAGCATATTCTTCGTCACGAAACCCCTGAAAAGCGATGATTATAAGTGTTTTTTTTGACATGAGATTATTATAGCATTTTACCATAACCCTCACCCCTAGCTCCTCTCCCAGTGGGAGAGCTGAATTAAATAAAATAAAATACATTATTCCCTTCCGGGCGAAGGGGAGGAGAACTAAGTGTAGATGGGGATGAGGTTTTCTTTGTAAGGTTTTCTTTGTAAGGTTGATTGGAGTTGTGATAGGAGATATAATAACAAGTTGTTACCAAATGTTTTATAGAAAGGGAAAGTAAGTGGCTGATAAAAAGAAAATAAAAAATATTAGTAGTTTTGAGTCTTACGAAAACAGATGGGAAGTAACCTTTGCTGATGATTGTGTTGATGAGTTCTCTAAAAGAATTCAAACTCTCCTAAAAGCTACTGAAACCAAAGACCAAGATGTTGAGTTTTTATGTGGTACCTACCGCTTAGATAAAAATGACGTCCAGAAACTTCAAGGACTGGCCTAAATTTAGATGAAAATAGTCATTGTTGGTTTACCTCGGGCCGGACAGCAACAACTTTTTAATCTCTTAACAGGAATCCCCCTGGAATCGTTTCAAGAAAAGCCCTTAGAAATCCATCAAGGGATCTGTGCTGTTAAGGATCCCCGCATCACTCGTTTGATTGAGATGTATAAGCCCAAGAAAACAGCTTATGCCCGCATTGAATACTTATTGTTACCAGACTTTAATCTTCAGGGGCCGGCTAAAGCCATAATCTTTGCCCAATTAAAAAATGCCGATGAGCTTTGCTTTGTTTGTCGGGCAGAAACAGCTGAGAATGATATTGCTTCTTTTCTTTCCGAATTAGTTATTGCCGACTTAATGTTTGTGGAGCGGCGTTTAGAAAACATTGCCAAGAGCCAGAAGAAGAAGTTTGCCGAACAAGCGGAAAAAGAAGCCCACTTAATGGAGACTTGCAGAAAACAATTGGAGCAGGAAAAGCCTTTGCATTTGCTAGAGTTTAACGAACAGGATATTTTCTTGATTAATGGCTGCCAATTTTTGAGCATGAAGCCGGTTATTTTGGCGCTCAATGTTGCTGAAGATCAAATTAATGATGCTAAGTTGAGTGAAGCTATTGCAGCAAAGTTTTCCTACCCAACCATTCAGGTTAGTGCTGAATTAGAACAAGAAATCAATCAGCTAGAAGAAGCTGATCGCCCTGCCTTTATGAAAGAGCTGGGAATAGAAGAGTCGGCTTTAAACAAAATGAATCGTCAGGCTTTTGCTAGTCTTGGTCTGATCTCGTTTTTTACTGTTGGCGAAGATGAGGTGCGGGCTTGGCCGATCAAAAACGGCTCTACTGCTCCAGAGGCTGGTGCAACTATTCATTCGGATATAGCCAAGGGTTTTGTGCGGGCAGAGCAGTTTACTTATGATGATTTAATTGGCCTTGGTTCAGAAGCCAAGATAAAAGAACAGGGTAAGTTTTCTCTCAAGGGTAGGGACTATATTGTTCAGGACGGAGATGTGTTGAGTTTCCGTTTTAATGTGTAGATTGGAAACCGCGACGCCCGCCTTGCCGAGCAGGCGAGGCAGGTTTAGTCGCAGGTTTCCCGTTATATTTGCATAGTTATCCCCTGCAAGTCTTTTATCAACTCATTCCAATAACGTGAAGTACCTGTTTCTGGGAAGTTGCTTTCAAAATCAGGATCATGGCTTTGCACTGCTAACCAACTAGCAAAATGGATAATTCTCATCCCGCGCAAAGCAGGAATCAACTTAAGGGCCTTTAGGTCAAAAGGTCGAAAGATTTTGTAACCTTTTAAAAACCATTCCAGCTCTTTTTCACAATTACTAATTTCATCAGGAAAGAGCATCCAGATATCTTGAACTGGTGGGCCAACACAAATGTCATCAAAATCAACAATAACAATTCCCTCGTTAGGCCGATGGATGAGATTTCCTTTATGGCAATCACCGTGAATTAAAATCAGTTCTTGATTGTTGAAAAGTGGGTCAGCTTTTTTAATAAATGAGTCTGCAGTATCCTTAAAGGTTTTTTGAAAGCTGGTGGGGATAAAGTTGCTTTTCAATAATGTTTCCAGGTGATGATTAGTGGCAATACCCGGTCGCCAAGTAATTCTTTGTGAGGCTTTATGTTCCGCTCCAACCAGATGGATTCTGGCCAATATTCTGCCAATCGTTTCCCAGCCTTCTTGATCAAACTCATCAAGGGCGCGACCGCCTTTTTTGGGGAAGATTGCGAAAGGGATGTTTTCTAATGTGAAAAGAGTTTTGTTGTTGAAGGTGAGGGGAGGGATGACGGAAATTTCCTGAGCAGCCAATTCTTTTAAGAACTCATGTTCCTCTTCAATCATCTCGTTTGACCAGCGTTCTGGTCGGTAGAATTTAACTATCAGTCTTTTTTCTGAATCATACTCTTCTAGTTCATAAACGCGGTTGATATAGCTGTTTCTTTGCAGTAATAAGTTGCTGAGTTTAACTTGAAGAGTTTCTTCAATGGTTTTTAGGATTGAATTGTGGTTAAGTTGCTGCCAGATGTTAGACATGAAGTAATAATAACATAATTAAAGCATATCCGAATCGATCGCCTGCGCCAGGTTAAACTTGACGTCCCCCACCTATATATAACCGTGCCGTCAGGCACCGCGCCGTAATTATATGTCAATATGGATTGACATAAATTTTGTTTTCTGTTAATCTTGCCTTATGGTTTATAAAAACAAATGCTGCAGAGCGGATCTTGGTCCGATTGCGAAGACACTCAGGGTAATATCCGAACCATCGCGCCTTAAGATTCTCTGTTTATTAAAAGAAGGGGAGCGGTGCGTCTGTGAGATCCAGGAACAGCTTAGTCAAAAGCACAACCTTGTCTGCCATCACTTAAAAACACTGGTCAAACTGGGGCTTTTAAAACCAAGAAAACAAAGCGGCTTTACTTATTACGGATTAAACCATAGCAAATACAAGGCCATGGTTGCCGCAATAACCGGATTACTAAGGAGGTAAATAATGTTTAAATGGTTTGCCGATCTGGTAACTTACGATATTTTAAAGCTTCAGCGTGGAGCGCAGCTTAGTGAAAGCTTAAATTTTTTTATCTATGATGTCCCAAAAATATATTTTCTTCTCATTGTCGTGGTGTTTTTTGTTGCCATTATTCGCACCTTTCTTCCGCCGGAGCGCATCAGAAAGATTTTAGGCCATGAGAAGGAGTTCTTTGGTAATATCACTGCCGCCGCGCTTGGTGTCTTCACGCCATTTTGTACCTGCTCGGCCATCCCGCTTTTTATCGGTATGCTTGAGTCGGGAGTGCCGCTTGGAGTAACGATGTCGTTTCTTGTCGCTTCTCCCACCATAAATGAAGTGGCGCTCATCCTGCTTTGGGGATTGTTTGGTTGGCGGGTCGCCTTAATCTATGTTCTAAGCGGCATGCTCATTGCTATTATGAGCGGGCTTATAATCGGGAAGCTCAAACTGGAAAAAGAGGTCGAGGATTTTGTTTATAATGTGAAGCCGGTCAATTCCAATGGTGAGAAAAAACTGACGCTAAAAAGCCGGCTCGAATACTCCGTTGAATATGTGAAAGAGATATTTTTGCAGGTATGGATGTATGTAATGCTTGGTGTCGGTTTGGGAGCGATTATCCACGGTTATGTTCCGGTAGAATTTGTTACAACATACGCGGGGAGGGGGAATCCTTTCGCTGTTATTATCGCTGTTATCATCGGGGTCCCGTTATATTCCAATGCCGCGGGAACGATTCCTGTTGTACAGGCGCTGATAGGTAAAGGCCTCCAGCTTGGCACCACGCTTGCCTTCATGATGGCGGTCACGGCCTTATCGCTTCCTGAATTGATAATTTTGAGAAAGGTACTTAAACCGAAACTGCTTCTGACTTTCTTTGGCACGGTGGCGCTCGGAATAATTATCATCGGCTATCTGTTTAACCTTGTGTTTTAGAAGGTGGAAGATAATGGAGATAAAAGTGTTGGATTCAGGAAGAGAGATAAGTAGGAAGGAGTTTTACGATGGCAGATTGTTTCAGGATGGTCTGATACTGGAAAACCGGCCTTTAGAGCACAACTTGGATTTGACAGTAATGGGCGCAGCGGGTAAAATGTAAGTTAATTAGCCAATTCTCGATAAATGAGAATTAGTAGAAAGGGAAACAATAAGATGAAACAGGCTTTAAAATATAAAGGGTTATCAAAGGACGAATTGTACCTGATCTCAAGGGCGGAATACGAAAAGCAAAAGCTTTTAACAGGCGATTATGCAAAAAATGTGTTTAACGATTCAAAAAAAGCGGCTAATACACTGGATAAATTAAAAAGGAAGGGCCGCCTTGTTCAAATTGAAAGAGGAAAGTATTTTATTGTCCCGATAAAATCACCCAACCAGTTATGGTCGCCCAATGAATTTATAACCGCCAAATATTGGATGGGGGATACTCCTTATTGTTTGGGGTATTTTAGCATGTATAATTACTGGGGTTTTACCGAACAAGTCCCGCAAACTGTGTTTATCTTGAACACCGGGAAATCCAGATCAAAAACAATCGGCGGTATCAGGTATAAGGCGGTAAAGATTAGTAAAGATAAATATTATGGAGTGACTAAAGTCAGGATTGAGGATGAGGATATTTGCATCAGCGACAAAGAACGGACGTTAGTTGATTTTATTTATAAGCCGGTCGGTTCACTTGAAAATATTAGGCAAGCGCTAAAAAATAACATAAATAAAATTGATTTAAATAAATTTATCACTACTGTCCCAGTGATATTCCTTGTAATTCAAGCTGTTCCCACGATTGGGTATTTTCATCAACATAGCGATCCTCCGCA
>MEUC01000033.1 GCA_001771545.1 candidate division WOR-1 bacterium RIFOXYB2_FULL_42_35
ACCTCTTGTTTGGCCATTATTTGTCACACTCCTTTTTAAGAAATGTAACATTTCTACTTTGGCCATGTGTAACATTACTACTTTGGTGCTACATGACCCAAAATACTGTTGACAAATAATGGCCTATTTGCTAAGATTTCCCCATGTCGAGCCAAAGTTTTTGCCCTAATCCTAATTGTCCTCTCTATCGTGTAGCCAATAGCGGCAATATCGTCAAATTTGGTTCTTACCTCACCAAACAAGGCGAACAAAATCGTTTTAAGTGTTCTAGTTGTGGCGAGACATTTTCTGAGCGAGCCCTGACGAATCTTTATGGCCTTCATGCCGATCAAAAACTGGTTGATCAAGTAATTAATAAAATAAAGGAGGGTGTGTCACTACGGCAGATCAGTCGTGAGTTTAATTTGAAGTTAGATACGGTTCGTTATTGGCGAGATCGGTTCCTGAAACAGGGATCCATTGGAACAAAGCAGGGGAGTAAATATAATCGGTCGATATTAAAAAGGAGGCAAAGTACCATGGCATTAGATTCAACCAGCAAAGATGTTTTAGAAAGGGCGCGGGCAGACGGTATCAAATTTATCTTGCTTCAATTCACGGACATTATGGGGATGATGAAGTGTGTCACCGTGCCAATTGAGCGTCTGTCCGATGTTTTAGAAAAAGGGATCTGGTTTGATGGTTCCTCTGTTCAAGGATTTGCCAGAATTTGTGAATCAGATATGATTTTAAAGCCTGATCCATTAACTTATCAGGTTATTCCTTGGAAGGTTGAAGATCGTCGCTCAGCTCGCTTTATCTGTGATGTTTATACCCCAGAAGGCAAGCCTTTTGAGGGGGATCCTCGTTCAATCTTGAAAAAAGTTTTGGCTGAAGCAGGGAAGCTGGGTTATGAATTTAAGACAGGGCCAGAGGTTGAATTTTATTTATTTAAGCGGGAAGAGGGGAAGCCTACCACAGTCCCTCATGATATTGGGGGCTATTTTGATTATCCAGCTCGTGATCTAGCCTCAGAAGTCCGTGAGGATATTATTTTTGCCTTAGAAGCGATGGGGATGATCTCTGACATGTCTCACCACGAAGTTGGGCCAGGTCAGCACGAGATTGATGTGCGCTATTCTAATGCCTTGTCCTCAGCAGATAACACTTTAACATTAAAATACGTTATCAAATCAATTGCAGCCCAACATGGCCTTTATGCTTCTTTTATGCCCAAGCCTTTATATGGCGAAGCTGGTTCAGGTATGCATGTGCATCAGTCGTTGTTTGATAAGAAAGGCAAGAACCTTTTCTTTGATGCTAAGGATAAATATAAATTGTCCGATATTGCCTATAGTTATTTGGCTGGTCAACTTAAGCATGCTAAGGCATTGTGCGCAATTGTTGCGCCGACAATCAATTCTTACAAGCGCCTGGTTTCTGGTTATGAGGCGCCGGTTTATATCTGCTGGGGACAAGTTAACCGTTCAGCCCTAATCAGAATCCCTCGCTATTCGCCTGGCAGGGAACAATCTACCAGAATAGAATTACGCTGTCCCGATCCGTCAGCCAATCCTTACTTAGCTTTTGCGGCTATGTTAAAAACTGGTTTGGACGGAGTTAAAAAAGGTCTCAAGCCACCTAAGCCTGTTGAGGAAGATGTTTATCAGCTTAAGTCTAATGAATTGCAGGAAAAGCATATTGATATGTTGCCGTTTTCGATTAAGCGGGCAATTGAGGAATTAAAAGGCGATAAAGTAATTCTAGATGCATTGGGCCAGCACACTTTTGATCGTTTTTACGAAGCTAAATTAGCTGAGTTTGATGAGTATAGGATGCAGATTACTCCGTGGGAATTGGATAAATATTTAGAAGCGCTCTAATTCACCCCTGCCTGCCGGCAGGCAGGCCCATCTACGTAAAACACGCCTCCCCTCTCTAGAGGGGGTAAAAGAAAGAGCCCCCTGACGTTATGTCAGAGGGCTCTTCTTGGTTTTGCCCACTTATGAAAAGCAGGTTGCTTAGATTATCCCTTGAGCCAGCATTGCGCGAGCAACTTTTTCGAATCCGGCAATGTTTGCGCCGACAACCAGGTTGCCAGGCTGACCGTATTCTTCCGCAGACTTCTTGGCTGAGCGGTAAATATGCTGCATGATCCCTTCGTCCAGATATTTATCTGTCTTTTCGAATGACCATGACAGTCTTTGGCTGTTTTGGGCCATTTCCAATCCAGAAACAGCTACGCCACCGGCATTGGCAGCTTTAGCAGGTCCAAAAGCAACTTTGTTTTTCAAGAAAACTTTAATTGCATCTGGGGTGGAAGGCATGTTGGCACCTTCGGCAACAGCCCAAACACCATTTTCAACCAAGGTCTCAGCAGACTTCTTGTTGATTTCGTTTTGGGTCGCGTTTGGTAGGGCGATGTCGCACTTAATGGTCCAGATGCCGCTGCAACCTTCTTGATATTTGGCATCAGGTCGGTGTTTGATATATTCTTTGATTCTTTTTCTTTCGACCTCTTTTAATTGCTGAACAACCTTTAGGTCTATGCCGTCTTTGTCGTAGAGGTAGCCGGCAGAGTCACTCATGGCCACAACCTTAGCACCTAATTGTTGACATTTTTGGGCTGCATAAATTGAAACGTTGCCGGAACCAGAGCTAACTACGGTTGCTCCTTTAATATCTTTGCCTGCATCTTTTAACATTTGCAGTAAGAAATAGACCAGGCCATAGCCAGTTGCTTCGGTTCTAACTAAGCTGCCGCCCCAATCCAAACCTTTACCGGTTAATACACCGGTAAATTCGTTTCTAATTTTTCTGTACATGCCGTACAAGTAGCCAATTTCTCGACCGCCAACGCCAATGTCACCAGCCGGGACGTCAGTGTCTGGTCCGATGTGTCTGGCTAATTCACCCATAAAGCTTTGGCAGAAACGCATGACTTCGCCGTCGGATTTTCCTTTCGGATCAAAGTCAGCGCCACCTTTGCCGCCGCCCATAGCAAGCCCGGTTAAGGAGTTTTTGAGGATTTGTTCAAAACCCAAAAACTTGATGATGCCGATGTAGACAGAAGGGTGTAAGCGCAGGCCGCCTTTGTATGGCCCGATGGCGCTGTTGAATTCAACTCTAAAACCCCTGTTAACTTGGACAACACCTTTGTCGTCAACCCAAGGCACGCGAAAAAGAATTTGTCTTTCTGGTTCCACGAGTCTTTCAACGATCCCAGCTGCTTTATATTCTGGGTGTTTTTCTAAAACTGGAGCAATAGATTCTAAAACCTCTTCAACTGCTTGGTGAAATTCCGGTTCCCCAGGATTTCTTTTCTTAACTTGTTCGAAAATTGCTTTTACCATTTAGTATCTCCTTTGATATTATTGACTCGCGAATGATGTTGAAGATTCACCCCCTTCTACTCATATATTTCACATTTTCAAGACAAAAGATAGTATACGGCAATGCGTTGCCGTATGTCAAGTATTAATCAATGTCAAAGCTCAAAATACCAAATCCAAAACAAATCACAAGTTTCAATCACCAAATCCCAGACAGTTTTGTTTTTTTGAGGTTTTTCCTTTGATCTTTGAGTTTGTTTTGTGCTTTGATCTTTGGATTTTGATCTTTAGATGGGGTATAATTAATTTGTATGGTAGAACGTAAAATTAACACAATCTTAAAGATTATTTCCCAATCAAAAGAGCCAATTGGTTCCAAGGATATTGCTGATCGTCTCAAAGACTTTGGTATTGATTTATCAGAGCGAACTGTCAGGCATCACATGAAGGCCTTGGATGAAAAAGGTTTAACTCAGGGGAAATGGAAAGAGGGTCGGGTAATCACAGAAAAGGGTGTTGAGGAACTTCACGATGCCTTAGTTTCTGACAAAGTTGGCTTTATCTCTGCTCGCATTGAAACGATGTCTTATAAGATGGACTTCGATTTAGATACAAAGCAGGGCAAGGTCATTCTTAATATCGGTTTTTTACCGGTGAATAAATTTGTGATGGCTAAGCAAATTATGGCTGAAGTTTATGATCATGAAGAAACCATCCCTAATTTAGTTGCCCTAGCCAAAGAAGGGCAAAGCTTGGGTGGGGTTGAAGTTCCTGCCGGCAAAGTGGCCTTTGGCACGCTGTGCAGTATTAATTTGAATGCGGTTTTAATTAAATCCGGGATTCCTGTTGAGTCAAAGTTTGGCGGGGTTTTGCAGATTGAAGATTATAAGCCGTTAAGATTTACAGATCTAATTAGCTATGATGGTACGACGCTTGACCCGGTAGAAATTTTTATCAAAAGTAAAATGACCAATGTTCGTGGGGTAATTTCCTCTGGTTCCGGTCGGCTAATGGCTGGGTTTCGTGAGATTCCGGCGATTGCTGTTGGCAAGGCCGAACAGCTACTTGAAAAAGCCCAGGAATTAAGGCTAGGCACTGCTTGGCTGATTGGCAAACCTGGGCAATCTTTACTTGGGGTTCCTGTTGGGCCAGAACGGGTTGGTTTGGTTTTCTTGGCCGGGCTTAATCCGATTGCTGCCTTGGAAGAAGCTGGTATTGAAACCCAATGTAAGGCTTTAACTGCTTTGGTTGATTACCAGGACTTGAAAAGTTTCTGGGATGTTAATTAAGACCACTGGCCGATTTTGTTGTGCCTACGCAGCGGCTAATAATTTGTGACGATTAGCTGACAAAATCGTCATTTTCTACTGTGCAATCTACAAAAATGTATAAAAAGACCTATTCCCCCCCCATTTACCCTGGTAATAAAATTGCTACTAAAAAAACAAGTAATGCGGAATGTGTAATGTGATTATTCTCATTACACATTACTTTAATTCGCATTACTAAATAAAAGGAGGAGTCGAGATGCCAAGTAAAGAAGAGATACTGAAGCAGGTCCAGGATAATGATGTTGAGTTTATCAGGTTGTGGTTTACGGATATCAACGGGATTCTCAAGAGCTTTTCAATAGGCCGGGAAGAGTTAAAGCATGCCCTAGAAGATGGCATGGGATTTGATGGATCTTCCATCACAGGTTTCCAAGACATTGAAGAATCGGATATGATTGCGATGCCCGATCCAAATACATTTGCTATCTTGCCTTGGCGGCCACAAGAAAAGGCTGTCGCCAGAATGATTTGTGACATCAAGCAACCAGGAGGTAAGCCATACGAAGGAGATCCAAGATATATTCTTAAAAGACAATTGGCTAAAATGGCCAAGTTGGGCTATGATCATTTCTATGTTGGGCCAGAATTGGAATATTTCTATTTTAAAGATTCTAAGGGGACAGAAACTCTTGATGAAGGCGGTTATTTTGACTTAACCCCACTAGATATGGCTTCCAACCTAAGACGGGACACTATTTTTGCTATGAAGAAACTGGGCATTAATATTGAATACTCCCACCACGAAGTAGCACCATCACAGCATGAAATTGATATGCGTTATGATGATGGTCTAAAAATGGCTGACGATATGGTCACTTATCGTTTAACGGTTAAAGAAATTGCTTCTGCCAATGGTGTTTATGCTACTTTTATGCCAAAACCAATATTTGGTCAAAACGGCTCTGGTATGCACGTTCACCAATCATTATTTAAGGGAAAGTCTAATACCTTTTTTGACAAGACAGATAAGTATCACTTATCAAAAGTTGGCAAATCATACATTGCTGGAATTTTAAAGCATGCTCCAGAAATAGTTTCTATTTTAGCACCATGGGTAAATTCTTATAAACGTTTGGTGCCAGGCTACGAGGCCCCTGTTTATATTGCTTGGTCAAGACGTAACCGTTCTGCTTTGGTTCGTGTGCCAATGTATGCCCCAGGCAAAGAGACAGCCACCAGAATGGAATTGCGTTGCCCAGACCCATCAGGCAATCCTTATCTACAGCTAGCAGTTATGTTGGCTGCTGGTTTGAAAGGGATTGAAGAAGAGTATAAGCTGCAAGAGCCAATGGAGCTTAACCTATATCATCTAACTGATGAGGAAAGAGAAGAGCGTGGGATCAAGTCACTCCCTTCAAGTTTAGGGGAAGCCATCGGTTTGGCTAGCAAGAGTGAGTTGCTGCGCGATACCTTGGGGGACCATACCTTCAAGCGTTTTATTGATCTGAAGAAGAAAGAATGGGATGAATTCCGTATCCAAGTTACAGAATACGAAATCAAAAAGTATCTACCGATTCTATAAAATAAACGGGCGTTGCCTTTTTGGCTCGACACCTTTGGGCGCGCCCGATTTTCTCAAAATAAAGGGGTCGGTCATAAAAAGGTGTCGTTATGATGGGATATGAAAAATATAAAGAGCAGGGACTATATAGTCCCAACTTTGAGCATGATAGCTGTGGGGTTGGGTTTGTCGTCAATATTAAAGGACAAAAGTCCCACTCAATTGTCGAACAAGGCCTAACAGTTCTAAAACGCTTGGCCCATCGCGGTGCGGTTGGCGCTGATCCAGATACTGGTGATGGCGCTGGCATTTTAATCCAGATTCCCCATGATTTTTATGCTAAAGTCTTTGCAAAATTACCTCGAGCGGGATCTTATGGCACCGGTTTAGTTTTTCTCCCCCAAAATAAAAGATTGCGCAGTATTTGCAAAGTTGTTTTTGCCAAAGTGGTGGAAGAAGAGGGGCAGGTTTTTCTAGGCTGGAGAAAGGTTCCTGTTGATAAAGAGGCAATTGGTAAAACCGCTCAAGACTCACAACCGGTTATTGAACAAGCCTTTATTGCTAAGGGTAAAAAAGTTAACTCGCAACTTGAGTTTGAACGTCGGCTATATGCAATTCGTCGCAAGATCGAAAAAGAGGTTAAAACTACTGATCTTTATACCTTAAGCCTCTCTTCTCGTACTATTATATATAAAGGTTTGTTGATGCCGGATCAGGTTGAAAGATTCTTCCCTGATCTTAAAGATCCGGCCATAGCAAGTTCAATTGCCTTAGTGCATTCCCGTTATAGCACTAACACTTTTCCCACTTGGGATTTGGCCCAACCATTTCGTTTTCTAGCGCACAATGGTGAGATCAATACTTTGCGGGGTAATGTTAACTGGATGCGGGCTAGGGGGATAGATGTGATTGTGCCGGGTGGCAGTGACTCTGCCGCTTTGGATAATGTTTTTGAATTATTAGTTCTTTCTGGCCGCTCTCTACCACATGCCATGATGATGTTGATCCCCGCAGCTTGGGAACATAATAATTTAATGAACAAAGAGGTGCGGGATTTTTATAAATACCATGCCTGCTTTATGGAACCCTGGGATGGACCGGCGGCGATCGCTTTTACTGATGGAAAACACGTTGGCGCAGTGCTTGATCGCAATGGGTTGCGACCAGCTAGATATATTGTTACCAAAGATGACACAGTGGTTATGTCCTCCGAGGTTGGCGTTATGGATACGAAACCAGAAAACATTAAAACATCTGGTCGTCTTGAGCCAGGCAAAATGTTCTACATTGACACAGAAACAAGTCGTATCGTTGAAGATCAAGAAATAAAAGAAGAGATATATAGTCGGCGTTTTTATGGACAATGGCTCAAAGAAAATCTAATTAATCTGACTGATTTGCCCAAGATAGGGAGTCAGGAAAAAGAACAGACAGATCTTTTAACCCGCTTAAAAGCTTTTGGTTACACTCGGGAAGATTTTCGTACCATTATTAAACCGATGGCCGAGAAGGGCAAAGAGCCGGTCGGCTCAATGGGGAATGATACTCCGCATGCTGTTTTGTCAAATCAACCGCAGCTCTTATATAATTATTTTCGGCAGCTCTTTGCTCAGGTGACTAATCCAGCCATTGATCCGATTAGGGAAGGGTTGGTGATGAGTCTCGCCAGTTATGTGGGACCACAGCAGGATGTTTTGAAAGAGACCCCCGAGCATTGCCACAAGTTATTTGTTAAAGAACCAATTCTCAACAATGAAGACTTAGAAAGGATTCGGGCAATTCAAAGGGATGGTTTTCGCAGTAAAACTATTTCCTTGCTTTACACCTCTCATTTAGCTAAATCTTTGGAGCGGATCTGTCGTGAAGCAGAGCAAGCCATCAATGAGGGGTATACCTACCTAATTTTGAGTGATCGTGGCATCAGCGAAAAACAGCGAGCCATGCCAGCTTTGTTGGCTGTGGGGGGCATTCATCATTATTTGATCAGACAAGCATTAAGAACTAAAGTCGGTCTTATTATAGAGAGCGCTGAACCGAGAGAAGTGCATCATTTTGCTTTGCTCTTTGCCTATGGTGTTGACTTGATTAATCCCTATTTGGCTTACGAAGCCATTGAGTTGTTGGCAGAGCGGGGCGATTTAGTTTTAGACAGTAAAACGGCAATAAATAATTATCGTCAAGCCATTGAAAAAGGGTTGAAGAAAATTTTGTCTAAAATGGGCATCTCTACTCTAAATAGTTATCGTGGCGCGCAGATTTTTGAAGTTCTAGGTTTGGGGGATGAGGTTATCGAGCGTTGTTTTGAGGGGACTCCTTCACGAATTGGGGGAGCAGATTTTAAAATTTTAGCAAAAGAGAACAAGTTAAGACATCTACAGGCTTTTTCTAACCAGCAGCCCCTTCTGGCTAGTGGTGGTGTTTATCAATGGCGGAGAGATGGGGAATTTCATCTTTGGAATCCAGAAACTATTGCCGCAATTCAAGATGCAGCTAAAAATAATGACTTTGCCCGCTTCAAAGAGTTTTCAAAACTAATCAATGACCAAAGCAAGAATCCGACAACTTTACGCAGTTTGTTAAAATTCAAGCCGCAACCGAAACCCATAACGATAACAGAAGTTGAACCTGTTGAAAATATCCTCAAGCGCTTTGTCACCGGAGCGATGAGTTTTGGTTCAATCTCTGGGCCTGCTCATGAAACGATTGCTAAAGCCATGAACATGATTGGCGGAAAATCAAACACAGGTGAAGGGGGAGAAGATCCCGGTCGTTTTCTTGATGATCGCCGCAGTGCTGTCAAACAAGTTGCCTCCGGTCGTTTTGGTGTAACTACTAACTATTTGGTTAATGCGGATGAGATTCAAATAAAAATTTCTCAAGGTGCCAAGCCTGGCGAAGGGGGTCAGCTGCCGGGTCATAAAGTTAGTGAGATAATTGCTAAGACAAGATATACCACGCCAGGGGTGACTTTGATTTCCCCACCACCACATCATGATATTTATTCCATTGAAGATTTAGCCCAATTAATCTTTGATCTGAAGAACGCTAATCCCAGAGCGCGTATTAGTGTCAAACTTGTTGCTGAAGTTGGGGTAGGAACTGTTGCGGCTGGTGTTGCCAAAGGTCATGCTGATATGATCCTGATTTCAGGAGGGGATGGAGGGACAGGGGCTTCTCCTCTAAGCTCAATTAGATATTCTGGGTTACCTTGGGAACTTGGTTTAGCTGAAACTCATCAAACATTGGTTCTAAATAATTTGCGCGGTCGAGTTCGTCTGCAAACCGATGGGCAGATTCGCACCGGTCGAGACGTAGCTATTGCTGCCATGTTAGGGGCAGAAGAATTTGGTTTCGCCACTTCTGTTTTAATTGTTTCCGGTTGTGTGATGTTGCGCCATTGTCATCTGAACAACTGTTCGTTGGGTGTGGCAACTCAAGATCCTTGCTTAGTCAAAAGGTATCGAGGCAAACCGGAGCATATTGTTAATTTTTTACGTTTTGTAGCCGAAGAATTGAGAGAAATCATGGCTGAGTTAGGGGTTCGAACCGTAAATGAGCTGGTGGGCAGGGTTGATTTGTTGGAAGTTGATAAAAAACTATTGCCCTGGAAAGCCAAGGATTTAGACTTCAGTAAAATTCTCGCTCAACCGGATGGGGAACAACGTTATTGTACGGAAAAACAAGATCATGGTCTTGATAAAATTCTCGATTGCAAACTAATCAAATTAGCCAAAGCCGCCCTTGAAGAAGGCGAGCCGGTTAAGGCGGAATTAAAGATTGAAAATATGAACCGCACTTGCGGTGGTATGTTAAGCGGTCAATTAATTAAACAGCAAGGAGAAAAAGGGTTGCCGGCGGACACAATTTATTTTAAATTAAATGGGGTGGCTGGCCAGAGTTTTGGGGCTTGGTTAGCTCCAGGCATTACTTTTGAGCTTGAAGGCCTAGCTAATGATTATGTTGGCAAGGGGATGTTTGGTGGCAAGTTGATTGTTTATCCCGGTAAAAAATCAACCTACAAACCAGAAGAAAATATTTTGATTGGCAATACGACTTTCTATGGCGCTATTGCCGGTGAAGCATATATTCGTGGCAAAGCAGGGGAGCGTTTCTGCATTCGCAATTCTGGACTTAGTGCTGTGGTTGAGGGAATAGGGGATCATGGCTGTGAATATATGACTGGTGGGTTAGTTGTTGTTCTCGGTAAAACGGGAAGGAACTTTGCCGCTGGGATGTCAGGGGGAATTGCTTATGTTTATGATAAATACAATGAATTTTCTGCCAATTGTAATTACAGCATGGTTGAGCTAGAACAGTTAGACGTTGCCGACAAAAAAGTTGTTAAGGATCTGTTGCAGAAACATTTTAAATATACACGCAGTCCAATCGCCAAAGAGATCTTGGATGATTATTCTGTTGAGAGTCGCCGCTTTATCAAAGTAATGCCGATAGAATATAAACGAGTTTTAGAAGAACGAGCCATGGATGAAGAGGAGTTGGCGAAGATAGGAGTAACTCATGGGTAATCCAAAAGGATTTCTAAAGATCAAAAGGCAGTCTTCGGAGTACCGCCCGGTTTGTGAGCGGGTCAAAGACTATGGGCAGGTTTTTTCTTTGCGTTCAGAGCGAGAGTCTAGGGAGCAGTCTTCGCGTTGTATGGATTGTGGTGTCCCATTTTGTCATTGGGCTTGTCCGCTTGGTAATTATATTCCCGAGTGGAATGATGCGGTTCACAACCAGCAGTGGGAAAAAGCTTGTGCCTTGCTTGAAGCTAGTAATATTTTACCAGAGGTTACCGGCCGAGTTTGTCCGGCTTTGTGTGAACATGCTTGTGTGTTGGGGGTTAACGACGATCCTGTTACTATCCGTGAGAATGAATTAGCGATTGTCGAACAGGCCTTTAAAGAAGGCTTGATAAAGCCTCAACCACCAAAGCAAAGAACAGGCAAAAAAGTTGCGGTAGTTGGTTCTGGTCCAGCAGGACTCTCCTGTGCGGTTAACCTTAACCGAGCTGGTCATGAGGTGACAGTTTTTGAGCGTGATCAAAAAGTTGGCGGGATAATGCGTTATGGAATTCCTGATTTTAAGTTAGAAAAAAAAGTGCTTGATCGACGAATCAGTGTTTGGGAACGAGAGGGAATTATATTTAAGACAGGGGTTGACGTTGGCAGCGACTATCCAATTGCTAAACTGACAAAGTCGTTCGATGCTATTTGTTTGGCTGGCGGCTCTCGTGTTCCTCGCGACCTGAAGATTCCTGGGCGGAACTTGAAGGGCCTTCATTTTGCTATGGAGTATTTAACTCAGAGCAATCGCAAAGTAGCGGGAGAAAAGTTTGTTGCCAGTCCTATAAATGCCAAAGGTAAAAAGGTTGTAGTTATTGGTGGGGGAGATACTGGCTCTGATTGTGTTGGTACTGCAAACCGTCAAGGGGCCGCTTGTGTTATTCAGGTCGAATTATTGGCTAAACCCCCGGAAGAGAGACCAAAACAACAGCCTTGGCCAACATATCCTTTCCTTTTAAAGACTACCAGTAGTCATGAAGAGGGGGTAGATCGTAAGTGGGCGGTCTTAACTAAAGAATTTGAAGGTAAAAATGGCCAAGTAAAATGTTTGAAATGTGTACAAGTTAAATTTGCAGATAAAAAAACAATAGAAATTCCAGATTCGGAGTTTTGTCTTGAAGCGGATCTGGTTTTTTTGGCTATGGGTTTTGTTCGCCCTGAACACGCTGGCTTGCTCGATCAATTAAAAGTAGACTACGACCAGCGCGGGAATGTTAAAGCTGATAATTATCAAACCTCGGTTAATAATGTTTTTGCTGCTGGTGATATAAGACGAGGACAATCGTTAGTTGTCTGGGCGATTTATGAAGGCAGGCAAACCGCACAAGCAATTAATCGATATTTGGAAGGGATAAAACAAAAATAATCTCCCTCCTGTTTAAAAATGCTAGCCTCAGCACAAGCTGGAGATTACGATTAAAATTTGCTAGAATGAGTCCACTATGGCAATGTTTGAACGATTTACAGAAAAAGCTATCAGGGTAATTATGGCGGCCCAGGAAGAGGCTAAACGTTTAGGCTCTGATTTTGTAGGGGCAGAACATCTCCTCTTGGGAATGTTAAGAGAAGGGGAAGCGGTTGTAATTAAAACCCTAGAGACTTTTCATGTTGAGCCGGCTACTTTAAAGAAATCACTGGAAGAAAACATTTCTTCGGAAACTGACGAATCTGCCAGCGAGCCAGAAATCCCCTTTAATACCCAGGTGAAAAAGGTTATTGAACTTGCCTGGGATGAGGCGCGTGGGTTGGGGCATAGTTATGTTGGTGTTGAGCACTTGTTCCTTGGGATCTTAAGAGAGAGTAGTGGGGTGGTCAGCGAGGTCTTGGGTGAGTTGGGGATCACAGTTTCTTCGGCTAAAAATAGCATTATTGCTATTCTGGGCGAGGTCAATATTTCTCAAAAAAGAATGCCGAGACAAACCAGAACCCCTGTTCTAGATACCTTTAGCAGAGATTTAACTGTTTTATCAAGGCAAAACAAGCTTGACCCGGTGATTGGTCGGGCTAAAGAAATAGAGCGAGTAATTCAGATCCTTTCCCGCCGTAAAAAGAACAATCCGGTTCTAATCGGAGAAGCTGGCGTGGGCAAAACCGCTATCGTTGAGGGGTTAGCCCAAAAGATCATTGCCGGAGATGTGCCGCCCACACTTTTAAGTAAGCGGGTTGTCACTATGGACTTAGGCTTAATGGTTGCTGGGACTCGCTATCGTGGTGAATTTGAAGAGCGGATGAAAAAAGTAATTGGTGAGGTGACCAAAGATGGCTCAGTGATTCTTTTTATTGATGAACTACACACTTTGATTGGTGCCGGGGCGGCAGAAGGGGCTATGGATGCTGCTAATATCTTGAAACCAGCTTTAGCTCGTGGAGAGTTACAGTGTATTGGTGCAACGACGATTGACGAATTTCGTAAAAAAATTGAATCTGACCCTGCTCTGGAGCGAAGGTTTCAATCAGTCATGGTTGAGGAACCTTCGATTGCAGAGACAACCGAGATTTTAAAAGGTTTGCGTGGTCGCTATGAAGACTTCCACAAGGTCAAGATTACCGAAGAAGCTTTGGTTTCGGCAGCTCGTTTATCGGCTCGTTACATTGCTGACCGTCACTTGCCCGATAAGGCGATAGACTTAATTGATGAAGCTGCTTCCAAGGTAATGTTGCAGTCAGCAGTTGCTCCGCCCGAGCTGGTGGAGATAACTAAGGAGATTGAAAGAGTAAAAGGCGGAAAAAACAGTGCCGTGGAAAACCAAGAATTTGAAAAGGCCGCAGAACTCAGGGACAAAGAAGATGCCTTAAGGCTGCAGTATGAAGCAGCTTCCAAAAAGATTACCGGTTTGAGCCGGGAAGGTTACCCGGAGGTTACTTCAGAAGTTATTGCCCAGGTGGTTTCTGCCTGGACCAAGGTGCCGGTTACCCAGTTAACATTTGAAGAGACGGAAAGATTGTTGAAAATGGAAGAAGATTTAAAGAAGCGGGTAATTGGCCAGGATGAAGCGATTACCTCTATTTCTAAAGCTATTCGCCGGGCCAGGGCAGGGCTGAAAGATCCCAAGCGACCAATTGGCTCTTTTATTTTCTTAGGTCCTTCTGGAGTGGGAAAGACAGAGCTGGGCAAGCGCTTAGCGGAATTTCTTTTTGGTGATATTGATGCCATGGTACGACTTGATATGTCTGAATACCTGGAGCAGCACACAGTTTCTCGCCTGATGGGTTCCCCTCCGGGCTATGTTGGTTTTGGTGAAGGGGGTCAGTTAACTGAAGCAGTCCGACGTAGGCCACATTCTGTAGTACTTTTTGATGAAATTGAAAAGGCTCATCAAAATGTGATGAATGTTTTATTGCAAATCTTAGATGATGGTCAAATCACTGATGCCCAGGGCAGGCAGATTGACTTTAAAAATACGGTTATTATCATGACCAGCAATGTTGGTGCTGATTTAATTCGCAAAGAGACCTCTATGGGCTTTGTTAACAGCCAGGATACAGGGTCAAATTATGAGAAAATGAAAAAAACAGTTCTGGCGCAGTTGGAAAAGGAATTTAAGCCGGAATTTCTTAATCGGGTTGATGCCAAGATTGTTTTTAAGGCCTTAGCCAAAGAAGATTTGGTCGGTATTATCGATATTATGCTGGAAGATTTAAATAAGCGGCTAGAAGAAAAGTTTTTGTCCTTGAAAGTTCCTAAGGCAGTAAAAACCTTTTTGGTTGATAAGGCCTTTGATCCAAAATTAGGAGCCAGGCCGTTGCGCCGCACTATTTCAGAATATGTTGAAGATCCACTTTCTGAAGAAATTTTAAAAGGTAAGTTTGGATATGGTAGTAAGATTGCTTTAAAAGTGGAAAAAGACAAGATTGTTTTTAGTGGGACCAGAGGGAAATTAGCGCCAACGGAAAAGAGTTCGGAGAAAAAACAAAAGGCACCCGCTTCACGTGACTAAACAAACCACCCTCTACGTCTGTTCTTCTTGTGGACAAAGCTTTCCCCGTTGGTCGGGACAATGTCCGTCTTGTGAGGAATGGAACTCATTAACTGAAGAAGCTCAAACCTCAAGGATCAAAGGACAAAACAAATTCCAAGTTCAAAGTGCAAAGATCCAAACCCCGATTTCCATAACAGAGGTTGACTATAAGCATGAAGAGCGGCAAAGCACTTCAATTCCAGAAGTAGATCGGGTCCTGGGTGGGGGAGTGGTTGGTGGATCGGCGGTTTTGGTTTCCGGTGAGCCAGGAATTGGCAAATCCACGATGATGCTTCAGGTTGCGGAAGCCCTAAGCCAAAAAGAAAAAGTGCTTTATGTTTCTGGTGAAGAGTCGGCTAAGCAGATTAGATTGCGGGCGCAAAGGTTGGGAACTTTATCTAAAAATCTGCTGCTACTAGCAGAAACCAATATTTTTGCGATTGAAAAAGCTGTTGCGGATGTTAAACCCCAGTTTGTAGTGATTGATTCTATTCAAACGATGTTTCGCGAAGACGTCTCCTCTGCCCCTGGTTCTGTTTCTCAAGTCAGAGAATGTGCCAATTATCTAGTTCAACTAGCCAAAGCTTCAGGCATACCAATCTTTATTGTTGGTCACGTGACTAAAGATGGCAACATTGCTGGTCCCAGGCTATTGGAACACATTGTGGATACGGTCCTTTATTTTGAGGGGGAGAAACACAGACAGTATCGCATTCTGCGGGCCAATAAAAACAGATTTGGTTCAACCAATGAGGTTGGTATCTTTGAGATGAAAGATACGGGTTTGGTTGAGGTTACCAACCCATCAGAAGTTTTTTTGTCCGAGCGCCCCTTGGATTCTCCGGGATCGGTTATAACAGCGGCCATGGAAGGAACAAGACCATTATTGGTTGAAATCCAGGCCCTGGTAACCCCTAGTAAACTAGCCTATCCGATGCGCAAGACTACGGGGGTAGATTATAATCGAGTCTTAATTATTATTGCGGTGCTTGAACGACAGCTTGGTCTAAAGCTTTCTTCAGCTGATATTTATGTTAATGCGGCTGGGGGAGTTAAAGTTACTGAGCCGGCGATAGACTTGGCTATTGCAGTGGCGATTGCTTCTTGTTATAAAAACAAACCGGTTGATGCCAAAACATCAGTTATTGGGGAGATTGGTTTGGCAGGGGAGATTCGTTCAGTTTCCCAAATTGAACAAAGGGTGAAAGAAGCAGAAAAGTTAGGCTTTAAACAAATTGTTATTCCTCAGGCTAATGCTAAGGAGTTAAAAGCTTCTAAAGCCAAAGCCACCCCAAACATTAAAGAGGCCTTCAGAGGTCTTTTCTTATAAAAGAAAAAAGCCCCAACCCCGATGTCGCTTCGCTCATCTGGGCAAGCAGGCTAATTTAGACAACAAAAAACGGAAGAACAGGCTCTTCCGTCATTGTTCGATTTTTGGTGAAAAGGAAGGTATGGCTTCCTATATATATATCGACACTTTTTGGCAAGGATTTCACTTTTTTTGAAAATAAATAAAAAAGGCCTACTGAGTGGTAGACCTTTTTAGGGGTTTAATTAACGACAAACCTAATGTTTTTTCTTGCCCCATGATTTCTTCATTTGCTTTCTCTCATTTTCGACCATTTCTTTAAATTTAACTCTTTGCTCGGGGGTTAATTGGTATCTCATTTCCAGCATTAAATCCAGCCGCTTTATCTGTAGCTCGGTTGAATTATTGTTAATTTCCCTAATGTGTTTATGTAGCCTGTCTTTATCAGGGCTATCTTTGACAAGCTCGGCCTTCATTTCCAGTCTAAACCTTTCGTTTTTTTGCCGAGATTCCAGGGCTTCCTTTGCCATCTTTTGTCTTTCGGTTAGAAACCTTTCTTTTTGTTCTTTGGTTAAAGCCAGGGTTTTAAACATCTTGGATTCCATCCCTCTCTTCATGCTAGGTCCCCCTTGACCACCGCCCCAGGCCAAGGCTTGAGAGGTCGTGAGGGCTAGAGACAGAACCAGGAACAGAGCGAGAGAGACAAGTTTATTTTTCATCTTCGGTTCCTCCTTTTGGTTTCTAAAATATTAGACAATCTAAGTTTCTTAAAGGTTCCCTTAGTCATTTAAGATATAACTCAAGAGAATATCATCGTTATTGTTTGAGTCTTGACTCAAGACCCAGGACACAGGATCTTCATTGTTGTAATTGAATTGGCCGGAATAGGAAAATACTGAGATTAGGATTAGGATAGAGGCCAATCCGGTTACTAGAGCGAGTTTCGAAAAGGACAAAAATGATTTTGTAGCTACTTTTTGTTCAATCGCAGTCTGCCTTTTAGAGAAATCTGCCTCAGGTGCATAGTTTTTTAACTTCTCGATATAATTATTATACTTATCCATTTTTCTCCTCCTTCGTTGAAACTTCCTCCTTCGTCCTACGGACTTCGGCGGACAAGTCGGAGGACAAGTCCTCCTCGTTAAGGGACTTACGCATAATTTCTTTGGCCCTATTCAAATTGGACTTCACCGTTCCAATGGGAATATTCATGTTTTCGGCAATCTGAGCCAGGGGCAGCTCCTCTACCTCGGCCAGCAACAAAATCATTTTTTGTTTGGAGTTAAGTTTTTCTAAAGGTCTTAGCAACGACCCTTCTATTTCAGGCTCTTTATCCTCAACGGAACTGATAATTCTCATTTTTTCTAATAATTCTTTCACTCTGCGGATCCTTTTCTGTTTATTTAAATAATTTATGGCGGTATTGGTTGTAAGCCGATAGAGCCAGGTTTCCAATTTAGATTGGCCCTTAAACTTACCTAGGGCGCGATAGATCCTAATAAAAACTTCCTGAAACAAGTCTTCACGGTCTTCTTTGGTCACAACAAAGCGAGAAACCAGCCGCCAGACAAATTCCTTGTGTTGCGAGTATATTTCGGTAAAGTCCAATTGATCCATGGCTACATTATATTAGACAAAGGGGGAGGAGGGAAGGTTCCCTTAGACGTACTTTCTTGGGTCAGCGATTTTCCCTTCAATCACAGAGGCAGCAACTGTAGCAGGTGAGCCGAGGTAGATAAAAGCCTTGGTGTTGCCCATGCGGCCTAAAAAGTTTCTGTTTGCAGTGGAAATCACATTCTCCCCATCAGAAGGAACGCCGTTGTGTGTTCCTACACATGGTCCACAACCTGGGGTTACCGCAATTGCGCCAGCTTCGAGTAAGGTTTGATAGGTTCCGTCTTTAATCATCTCCAAAAGTATTTGGGTTGAGGCTGGAGCAATAATTAAGCGGCAACCAGCCTTGACTTTTTTACCCTTTAAAATCTTGGCAGCAATCTGAAAATCTTCTAATCTACCGTTAGTACAAGTGCCAATAAAACCTTGTTGAATTGTAACATCCCCAAGTTGGGAAATCGGCACAACATTATCAACAGTGTGTGGCTTGGCGATTTGTGGTTCAAGTTTGGTCACATCAATTCCAATTGTTTTAGCGTATTTGGCCTCTTTATCCGCTGCCACAGGATTAACTTTTCGTTTAGAATGTTGTTTCACCCAATCAAGAACCTTTTTGTCAGCCTCCATCAGTCCAGCTTTGGCACCGCATTCGATAGCCATGTTGGAAATTGTGAATCTAGCGTCAACTGACAGGTCGGAAATAGTATCTCCACCAATTTCCAGTGCCATGTAAGTAGCTCCATCAGCCCCTATGTCGCCGATCAGCTTTAACACCATATCTTTAGAAGAAAGGCCCTTAGGTAACTTTCCATTATAAACGACCTTAATAGTTTCAGGCACCTTGAACCAGAGTTTGCCGGATGCCCAGGCAGCGGCCAAGTCAGTTGAGCCAATCCCAGTTGAAAAAACGTTGATAGCGCCGTAAGTGCAGGTATGAGAATCTGCGCCAATAATTAAGTCGCCGGGAACCGCATGGCCTTGTTCCGGGGTAATTTGATGGCAAACACCGCAGCCAATATCATAAAGTTTTACCCCTTGCTCCAGGCAAAATTCCCTGATCTTTTTGTGTATAGCAGAAACTCCGGAATTAGGGGAAGGGGAACTATGGTCAATTATAATAGCTGCTTTGTCCGGGCGAAGAACTTTTTGAGCCTCCATCTTGCGGAAAGAATCAATGGCCACTCCAGAAGTGCCGTCTTGACCAATCATAAAATCAAGATCCGCAACCACAATGTCGCCGGCTTTGGCGGTTTTTCCTGCGTGGGAACCTAGGATTTTCTCGGCAATAGTTTGACCCATTATTTTCGTTTTTTCTTTTCCTTCTTGGTCTTTTCGATGTTTTCTTCAATAATGCGGGCCTTATCAATGAGGTAAGGATCAAGACCTTCCATCTCGTGAACTTGTTTAAGCAGTTTAATGGCTTTAGGATGATGGGCAATTTCAGCTAAGTCAAGCCTGGCTCTGGCAATCAGGTCTTTGTAAGGCAGCGGCATTTTAATGACTTCCAGCAGCAGCTTTTCTGCTCGGTTGAAGTCAGCTTTTTTGCCGCGGCGACAAAGGATTTCCGCTTTAACGACCTTGCCCTTATTACTAAAATAGTCATCAGGCCTAGCCTTCATTTCTTTTAAGGCAAAGTCAACGCATTTTAGGCTGGCGGCTAAATCGGCTGGCTGGCGGTATAACATTATCTCTGCTTTGGAAAGCAAAGCCCTGCCCCTGAAATACCAATGGGCTTCACTTTCTTTGACTACCCGGTTGATTAAATTAAGGGCTTTGGCCCAATCACCCTTTTCTTGGCGGGACAGGAGAAGTTCGGCTTCCACAATAAAGGCTTTAGCGGCAAAAAAATCAGAGACATCAGCCTTAAAGATTTTTCTGGCTCTTTCACACAGAGAGATTGCATCGCTAAATTTTTCCGGAGAACCAATCATCAATTCGGCTTTGCCGATGAAGGCGCGAGCCCGTAAATATTCTGGAGCAGCGCGCAGTAATATTTGGTCGTATAAGCTCATTGCCTTGGAGTAGTCTCCAGGCTCATTACGTCCGACTAAAAGATCGGCTATGCCGAACATGATTTCAGGAGCGTCAGCCCTATTGGGGTGTTGGCCTAATATATTGCGATAACGTCTTAAAGCTTTGTTGATTTTTTCTTTTTCTGACGGAATAGGAAAACCAACTTCCTTGTCTACGATGTAACTCATCAAGGGAGATAAAACGGCCATAAAAACCTCCTTATTAAAAACAAATTGCGAAACTATTAAATTGTTGTTATTCGCCCACAATTTAGCAATTTAGGTTGGTTTGCTAAGTAAGTATAAGTAATGTATAATATATTGTCAAATGGAACAGATTTCCCCGCAACGAGAAAAAGAGCTAGCAGAAATCGAAAAGAAACTAGACACCTTCTTTCTCAATAAGAATATTTTAAACCAATCTTTGACTCACAGTTCCTTTGGCCACGAAAAAAAGATCCCTGACAATGAACGCTTAGAGTTTCTTGGTGACGCAATTTTAAAATTAGTGATCAGCGAGTATATCTATCATAAATTTCCTGAACGAGCAGAGGGAGACCTGACTAAAATTCGCGCTTCGGTCATTTCCGATGATACTCTGGCAATGATAGGCAAACAGCTGCTGCTAGGGGATTATTTGCTCTTAAGTCCCAATGAAAAAAGAAGTGGTGGAACTAAAAGAAAATCAAACCTTGCCAACGCCTTTGAAGCAATTATTGGAGCGGTTTTTCTTGATGCCGGCCTTGGCAAGTCACGGGAAATGATCTTAAAACTTTTATCTCCGGAAATAGAAAAAACCTCACAAGTTGGATATATTACCGACTATAAATCTACTTTGCAGGAATATACCCAAAAGAGAAAATGGGAGTTGCCGCGCTATCGGGTAATTAAAGAAACCGGACCCAGGCATCGGCGGGTTTTTTGGATGGAAGTAAAAGTTTGCGGTAAAAGATATGGGATCGGCAAGGGAAGGAACAAAAAAGAATCGGAGCAACGAGCAGCTACAAGGGCTTTGAACAATTTGAAAGCCGAGGAGTTGGGCGGCAGAAAAAAAGAAGGCAAGGGAATCAAGGGCTTGATTTCCAAAGTGAGAAAAAGGATTGGCGGCTAATGGCAGCTTTATTGATTAAAAATGGCAGAGTAATTGATCCAGCCTCTGGGCTTGATGCGGTTCGTGATGTCTTAATTGAAGAGGGTAAAATTAAGTTTATTAAGACTAAACTACACAGTACCAAAGCCAAAATTATTGATGCAAAAGGGAAACTGGTTCTGCCTGGGCTCATTGATATGCATACCCATTTACGTGATCCTGGCCGGCCAGACAAAGAAACAATTGCTTCCGGAACCAGAGCAGCAGCCAGGGGTGGTTTTACCACGGTTTGCTGTATGGCTAATACCGAACCGGTTCTTGATAGCCCGGCTTTAATTGAATACATTCGCACAAAAGCGGCTGCAACTGGAATGGTTAATGTTTATCCTATTGGTGCCGTTTCCAAAGGTTTAGCTGGTGAAGAATTAGTGGAAATGGGTTTAATGGCCGAAGAGGGGGCAGTTGCTTTCTCTGACGATGGCAAGCCTATCATGAAGGCAGACATGATGCGACGTGCCCTTGAGTATTCCAAACAGTTTGGCTTGCCAATTATTGCCCATTGCGAAGACAGGGAATTAGCTCATGGTGGAGCCATGAATGAAGGGGCTCTATCCACGGCAATTGGTTTGCCCGGGATTCCGGCTCTTTCTGAAGAAATAATGGTTGCGCGTGATGTAATGTTGGCAAAGCATTACGGTCAAGTACATATTGCCCACGTTTCTTCAGGAAAATCAGTAGATATTATTCGCCAAGCGAAAAAGAAAAATAGTTCCGTTAGTTGTGAAACTTGCCCGCACTATTTTTCTCTCACCGAAGAGGCCGTGGCTAATTATGATACCAACGCTAAGGTCAACCCCCCCTTGAAAACCGCTCAAGATGTTGCCGCGGTAATCAAAGGCTTAAAAGATGGGACCATTGATGTGATTGCTACTGACCATGCTCCGCATAATGTTGAAGAAAAGAAGGTGGAATTTAATCGGGCAGCTTTTGGTTTGGTCGGGTTGGAAACCGCTTTGGCTCTGGTTCTAACGAAGCTAGTTAACACAAAACATCTAACCCTGAAGGAGGCTGTTGCAAAATTAACCAGCGCCCCGGCCAAGATTCTAAACTTTAAAAATAAAGGCAGAATTGCTGTTGGCGCTGATGCCGATGTAATTATTGTTGACCCCAAATCCGAGTGGGAAGTTGATCCTCTGCAATTTGCTTCCAAGAGTAAAAACACACCATTTACAGGCTGGAAACTTCAGGGAAAAGTCCTCTTCACTATTGTTGGCGGTAAGGTGGTGGTGAGAGATGGGAAACTACAGGACTAAAATCCAAAGCTCAAAACTCAAAGCTCAAAATAAATCCCAACATCCAAATATTAAATTTTCGACTTTCAAATTTTGGATTTGGAGTTTGTTTGGAATTTTGATCTTAGGATTTGGAATTTTCGCCATAGGCGGTTGTGGTGACCTTGCGGCTGATTTATCCAGCCTGATAGTTTCTCCTGCAAGTTCAACTGTTGGGATTAACACAACCAAAGCCTTTACTGTTGTGGGCAGAAACACCTCCGGCTATCTGGTTGAAGTAACCCCAACCTGGAGTGTAACTGGTGGGATAGGAACCATTAATAGTTCGGGGATGTTTTCCGCCGGAACCTCTAATGGGTCAGGGGAAGTCGTGGCAACTTATGGGACAGTAACAGACGCTTCCTCGGTTACCGTAACAGGCAATGGCTGGATCAAGGGCAGGGTTACAGATAATACCAGTGCCAGACCCAACAATTTAAAGGTTTATATTGATTCAACCTATTTTGATTTTACCAATTCTACCGGTGATTATTCCATCTCTAATTTGCCAGCCGGAACTTATGAGGTTTGGACCGACACTGGGGCTCAGGGACAATATCGGCCTGCTTCTGCCGAGGTTACGGTAGGAAGCGGTGAGACAGTGACGCAGAATTTTAGTATCGAATATTATATAACTCCTACAACGACAACAACTCTAGACATCTAATATGATTGAAGATTTTTTTGATCCTGTTCTTGAAGGTCGTCGTATAGCTAATAGTTATTTAAGCAAGCGCGGGTGGACGCAAGAATGGCGCCGAACATTAAACCAACGGATTCACCCTTCTTTTCAACGCCAAGAGTTTGAAGACAAGCAACGGCAATGCGATCAATTGGAAGAAGATGCCGAAGCCTTCCTAAGTGCAGAAGTTGAGCGCTGGCGCCACGACCATTCCCCTCAGGCTAAAGAAGTGCTGCGGACTATTCTAGCTGTTTTAGGTGGACGAACAGATTTGGGTTTTTTTGCTCAGAAGATTATGGGCCATATTTCCAGGTACCTGGGACCTTTCCAGGTGTAGCGAAAATCGTTCACCACTGTCCGAAATCTTGACACTCATTGAGTAAAGCGTAATGCTAATGAGTAAGGCAAATACAATGTTTTTGCCGTTATAATAGCAAATATTTATTACGCTTTACGTATTGCTTCATTCTTCCTCACCCTGGTAATAAGATTGCTAATGGGATTAGTATGATAAAAAGATTTGCTAAATTGCTCTCGATTATTTTTGTTGCTTTATTGTTGTCTTCTTGTGCACCGACTGAAAAAGAAATAGTGGCTAAAGAAACAGATGATGAGGTTTTTCTTGATGAATCGCAGCCCACTGTTGAGGCTGACTCACGTGCCCCTGTTTATGTGTACGGAAATGTGACAGGGGAGCAGTCAGAAGAATTAACTCTAAGCTTGAACAGCGAACCCCTTCTCCTGGCTAAAAGCTATGTGCGCTTGGTTGGCGTGGTCAGTGGGGTCAATAACATAGCTTTAATTGAAGTTGGGGGGAGGGGGTGTGTCATCGGTCAAGGTGAGAGTATTTGTGGATATAAGGTCAGCGATATTTACAATAGTAGTGTTACTCTGTCAAAGGAGAACAAATGAGAAATAGGCACAGGATTATTATAATAGCCTTATCAGTCTTTGTCGTGTCGTCAATGGCTATCGCTGAGCAATTGACTTCCCAGGTTAAATTTTCTGATGCAGCGGTTTTGGATGTTGTTCAGACCTTGGCCCAACAAGCCGGGCTTGATGTGGTTATAAGTGGTGATAATAATTTAACTCAAAACAAGCGAACAACTTTGCAATTAAACAATGTTACCCCGGAGCAGGCCATTGATTATGTTTTAACAACTAATGGCCTGCAATATGAGAAAAGGGACAAGGTTATATTAATTTCAACTTTGGGCCAGGACCAATCCGCCAGCTCCTTTAGTAATGGTACGAAGGTATTTAAACTAAAGCATCTTTCTGCCAATAAGGTAGCTTCTCTTCTGGAAAAGATGATGCCCAGCCTAAAAGCTAGCTCTGGTTTAAGAGCCAACGTAATTATTTTACAGGGGAGGCCGGATCAACTTAAAGAAAGTGAAGAGTTAATTGTTGCTCTTGATCAGCCAATTCCCCAGATTCTGATTGAAAGCAAGGTTCTGGAGATTTCTACAGCAGACTCGCTGCGGTTGGGCATAGCTTATGGATCACAGGCAGGAGTTTTTAAGTTTTTAACCGATAAGGATACTAAGCGAACCAAATTGGCGGAAGATTTGCAAACAACGGTTAATGCCTTGATCGGCGAGGGCAAAGCTAAAGTTGTCGCCAATCCCAGGATTGCGACTTTAGATAACCATGAGGCTTTGATAAATATTGGCCGTCGTATTCCCTACGCAGTTCCGGTTAGCAGCGGATCAAACACTGTGCAATGGAGCGTTGAATATATTGATGCCGGAGTAAAGTTAAAGATCACCCCTTGCTTAGGGGAAGATGACCTGATTATAACCTCAATTCAACCTGAGGTTTCTTCTATCTCAGAATGGAGAACAACTGCGGCAGGTGAGTTTCCTGTAATCTCTACGCGCAATGCCCAAGCAACCCTAAGAGTTAAAAATGGGGAGACAATTGTGGTTGGCGGATTGCTATCTGAAACAGAGCGAGAAAATGTTTCCAGGCTGCCGGTGTTGGGTTACTTACCTCTTGCCGGAGCGCTTTTTTCTAATAAGACCTTAGAAAAAGAAAAAACCGAAATAATTTTTATGATTACTCCGCACGTTATATAAAAGGGGAATTAAGGTTTACAAAATAACCAAATTATCGCGGTGAACAGCTTCGCCAACATCTTTTTTCCCGATAAGTTCTTTTAATTCTTCGTGGCCAAGAGCGGCTAAGCCGCGGGCAACTTCTTTTTGGGTTTCTGTGCGAATGCTAACTAGTGAACCAGCTTTAAAGCTGCCGGTAATCTTTTTGATACCAATAGGCAGTAGACTGGTTCCTTTCTTCAAGAGAGCAGATTCTGCACCAGCGTCAACTATTAACGTTCCTTCGACTTGCAGGCCATGAGCTAACCAGCGTTTGCGGCTTTCTAGCTTTGATCCTTCCGGAATAAATAATGTTCCGGCTTTTCCTCCATTAGCAATTTTGTTGATTAAGCCATCTTTGCGAGCATTAATTATGCTCATGTGAACGCCAGCAGCACTGCAAATTTTCGCAGCCTGGATTTTAGTGATCATCCCACCGGTTCCCAATTGAGTTGAAGAATGTCCGGCCGCGGATTCGACATCTTTTGTAATTGTTTTTATTTCAGGGACTAAGTAAGAAATTCCTTCTTCGTTATTCATATAAAAACCATCGACATCCGTTAAAAGTGCCAATAAATCAGCGCCGATCAGGCTGGCAGCTAAGGCAGCTAAGTTGTCGTTATCGCCAATTTTAATCTCATCAATAGCCACAGTATCGTTTTCATTAATAATCGGTACGACTTTTTCGGCTAAGAGGGTTAAGAGAGTGTTGCGGGCATTCAGATAGCGTTCACGGTCAGCAATGGCGTCCCTAGTTAAGAGAACCTGAGCTACTGTCAGACCAAACTCTTCAAAGGCCTTTTCGTATTGTCGCATCAGCCGGGCTTGGCCGACGGCTGCCGCAGCTTGTTTTTCCGGAATAGTTTTGGGTTTGCCTAAAGCCAATTTTTCTGCGCCGGCCACAATTGCGCCTGAAGTGACCAAAACAACCTTCTTCTTGGCCTGGCAGAGCTTAGCTATTTCAGCGACAATTCTCTTAAGGTTTTCAAGGTCTAGTTTTCCTGCGGAAGTAGTAAGAGAGGAGCTGCCAACCTTGATAACAATAGTATTGAATTTGTTTTTAGACATTATTTAGCGAGCCTGTCTATAAGTCAGGCAGCTTCTTGAATGCTGACACGCTTGTTGGGTTGAAAAACAACCAGACCAGAAGCTTTGGCAAAAAGGGTGTGATCTCTGCCCATGCCGACATTTTCACCAGGGAAAAAATTAGTGCCGCGTTGACGTAGGATGATTGATCCGGCTGGAATTATTTGTCCGCCAGAAGTTTTGACACCAAGTCTTTGACCTTTTGAATCACGTCCGTTTCTCGATGCACCGCCGGCCTTCTTATGCGCCATTTGTTATCTCCTCAATCTGCAACCTGGTAAAAGGTTGTCTGTGGCCTTTGGTTCGATGGTAGTTAGTTTTGTTTTTGTATTTAAAGGTGACGGCTTTTTTGTCTTTGCCTGTGCCTAAAATTGTAGCAGCAACCTTAGCGTCTTTAACATAAGGGGTGCCGATCTCAACTTTACCGTCATCGCTAACTAGTAATACTTCGCTGAAGGTGATGCTTTTCTCGGCATCAAGAAGCTCTACTTCAATGATGTCACCCTTTTCAACTTTGTATTGTTTTCCACCGGTTTCAATAATAGCGTACATAACTTGTTTATTATACCAGAAAAGCCTCTAGGACTTCAAGGCCTGGGGGGAGATGTTGGTTGAGTCGTTCTTTGACATCATTGGGACGGGTCCAGCTATCAAGTTGTAAGGTGGCTTCTTCTCCCTCCGAGCTTTGTCCTACTTTAAGAGCCTGTCCCCAAGAGACTTTCATGTGGGGATTAAAGCCTTGAGAAAAGGTAATGGGGAGTTTGGCGCGACGGATGGCCCGATGAAAAGCCCTCATCAAGTCGCGGTGGGAGATAAATTTTATTATTTCGCCTTTGGTATACTTTATTTTAACCTGCTGCACGTAATAAAATCTCCTTTGGCACGCCAGTATCAATATAATCCCAGGGGAGGGATTTTTCCTTTGCCCGGGCCTTTAAATATTCGTTGGGGTCAAGGCCACATTCGGCAAAGGCTTTTTGCCAGAGATCGAATTTGAAATGTTCAGACCAAGCATCAAGTCGCGCGCCGAGCTCCCAGGCTTTTTCAATTACTTTAGCCAGCTTCTTGTCCCCACGAGAAAAGACCCCTTCAAGGAAACTAGCTTCTGCATGATGCCAACGCACTTGGATGCTTTTTACTTTTAAGTTTTCCTTGATCAATCTTTGTTTGGCAAAGGTTTCTTCAATTGTTATTTGCTCTTCCCATTGTAGTGGGGTATGAGGCTTAGGAATAAAGGTAGAGAGATTAACTGTTATTCTGGCTCTTTTGGAAATTGCTTTGCCAGTTTGCAGTATCTTTCTGGCTAGTTCACAGATTCCCAGCAAGTCTTCATCTGTTTCGGAAGGTAGTCCAATCATAAAATATAGCTTAATTGATTCAATGCCTTCCTCAAAAGCTGTTTTGACGCTTTCCAAAATATCCTCTTCGCTTAATTGTTTACCGATGACATCGCGCAAGCGTTGGGTGCCAGCTTCTGGGGCAATGGTGATCCCGCTTGGCCTGACTCGAGAGATTTCTTTGGCTAATTTGATAGAGAAATTATTACTTCTAAGAGAGGGGAGGGCTATGCTAATTTTTTGCTGTGAATATTTATCAGCCAAACTTTTAGCCAGTTTATCAATTTGAGGGTAGTCGGAGCTGGAAAGAGAAATCAGAGACAATTCCTCATAACCAGTATTTTGAATTAAGTGTTCAGTAAGAGTCGTTATCTTTTCGATACTTTTTGTCCGCATCGGTCTTGATACCCAGCCCGCCTGACAGAATTTGCAGCCCCATTTACAGCCACGCATGATTTCCACTACAGCGCGATCATGGATTGCTTCAATAAATGGGACAATGGGCTTAATGGGATAAGGAACGTTGTTAAAATCCTTAATAATTTGCTTAACTACCTTATTGTTAGATTGTTTCATTGTTGAATTGTTAAACTGAGGGACGAAAATGCCTGGGAGTTTCGCCAGTGCTTCGAGTTTTTCTTGTCGAGTCTTATCAATATAACACTGTAACAATTTAACAATCTCAACAATTACTTCTTCTGCTTCCCCAATGACAAAAAAATCAAAAAACTCAGCAACGGGTTCCGGGTTAAAGGAGCATGGTCCGCCAGCCATAATTAATGGATCCGAGTCTTTTCTGTCTCTACTATATATAGGGATATTGCCGAGCTTAAGCATGGTGATAATGTTTGTATAGGTTAGTTCGTGACCCAGGCTGATGCCAATTAAGTCGCACTGGTTGATAGGCTTTAGGGATTCGAGAGTGGAAAGTGGAAAGTTGTTAGCAGAAAGTTGTTCTTCCAAATCTGGAGCAGGACAAAACACCCTCTCCGCAACCACATCAGGCTCATTGTTCAATATGTAGTAGAGGATTTGGATGGCCAAGTTAGACATACCGATTTCGTAGAGATCAGGATAGGCGAGGGCAACTTTTATTTTTACTGTTTCCCAATCCTTATGAATTGAATTAAGCTCGTTGCCAATATATCTGGCCGGTCTGCGGACATTGGGGAGGATTTGTTCGAATTGGTCTTTCATCTATCTATTTTAGCATTTTTGTTAAGTTTGGTGAAATCCGACTTATTTTTTTGCGCCACAATATTAACCATTCTTTTCGGCACGTAAAAAGTTTACTTTTTATGCCTTTTGATGATTTGATAACCGCGCAAAATGCTTTCAATAACAAATTTGATTAAGTGGCTTTCTGATTGCCTTTGGGCAAGCTCCAGGACCTCATAATATTCAGCTTTTCTTTTGTTTTCAATTACACAGGGCGCATAGCCGGCATTAAGCAGCTGGATAATCATTATTAGTCGGCCAACTCTGCCGTTACCATCGCCAAAGGGATGGATGGCCTCAAAATCTGCATGTAGAGCGGCAATATGGGCAACAATCTTTCCTTTAACTATATTTATTTTTCTTAGAAAACGTTGCATTTCCTCTGGGAGATCCTCTGGAGCAGGCAAAGTTAGCTCTACTCCTCGGATTGCTCGATGGTGTTTAGAGTATTTACCGGCATCAGGCCTGATGCCCTGGAGAAGGATACGATGAAGTTCCTTTATCTTTGCTTCTGTGATTGATCCGGTAAAGTCCCCTTCAAAGATAGCTTCTAGTGCGGCTGCATGATTGGTCGCTTCCAAGTGTTCTACATAGCTTTTATCCTTAATCTGGGCTTTGTCAAAGATTATGCTCTCGGTTTCTTTTTTTGTTAAGGTGCTGCCTTCAATGGCATTAGAATTATGGGTTAATTCAAGCAGCAAATCGTCTCTAAAACTTCTATTGTCTCTAATGATCTTTTTGACGTTCAGATGTTTCTTTTTTTCTTTGTCCAGAGAGCAAAGCAGGCTTTTTATTGTTTCTTTTGATAAGGGGAGTACGCCAACAGTTTCTTTGTAAAGGGCATAGATATTCTTTTGTGCTATAGCCCTGGGTATTGAATGTTTGTTGATCCAACGGTTAAGGGCGGCAAATGTTATCCCCAGCCTCTTGGCCAGCTCTACCTGGCTTAGGCCGGTTGTGTTGAGGATGGCCTTGATTTGCTCTATATAGTTATGTGGCATATATGCTTAAAGTATACAGTAAACTATATAGGGGTGTCAATTGGTCTTCGGAGGTTTAAGGGGTCACAATGTTAACCATTCTTTTTGGCACGTAGATGATCTTGTGAATGGTTTTGCCTTCTAAAAACTTCTGAACTTTTTCTGCTTTTTGAGCCATGTCTTTAATCTCAGCCTCGCTTGTGTCGCTGACTACTTTAATCGTATCCCTTAACTTGCCATTAACCTGAACTGGCAAGGTAATTTCTGTCTCCACAATCAGCTTAGGATCAAAGGTTGGCCAGGGTTGGCTGTGGACACTATCTTTATTGCCAAGTTTTTGCCAAAGCTCCTCGGTTGTGAAAGGGGCAAAAGGAGCGAGGAGAATGAGTAGTTGACTCAGGACACAAGATTCAGGATCAGTCTCCTGAATTATATTGGTTAGTTCCATTAGTCTGGCGATTGCAGTGTTAAAGGAGAAGCGTTCAATGTCTTCGGTTACAGCTTTGATGGTTTGATGTAATTTTTTGGTGATTTGATCTTGGGATTTAGGATTTATTTTGGATTTTGAACTTTGATCTTTGGATTTCTCTTCCACAAGTCGTTTGACTCGATTGAGAAACCTCGAACAACCCTCAACACTCTTGTCCGACCACTCCAACTCTTTGGTCGGTGGGGCAGCAAAGAGAATAAACATTCTGGCTGTGTCGGCACCATACTTTTTAATAATCTCATCAGGGTCAACTACGTTACACTTGGATTTTGACATTTTAGCGCCATCTTTAATAACCATGCCTTGAGTTAATAGGTTAGTAAAAGGTTCGTCAACATGACTCAAGCCAGCGTCAAATAAAACTTTAGTAAAAAAGCGAGAATAGAGTAGATGAAGAATGGCGTGTTCAATCCCGCCGATATATTGATCAACTGGCATCCATTCTTGGCATTTTTCTTTGCTAAAAGGTTCTTGATCATTATGAGGATCGCAATATCTAAAATAGTACCAGGAAGAGCAGTTAAAAGTATCGAGGGTATCTGTTTCTCGCCTAGCTTCTCCGCCACATTTTGGACATTTAGTGCTGAGAAATGTTTTAGAAGTGGTCAAAGGTGAAGCCCCTTCGCCGGTAAACTTAACATCAGTTGGCAAAACAACTGGCAATTGTTCTTTAGGCACAGGAACAGGGCCACAGTTTTCGCAATAGATCATGGGAATGGGAGCGCCCCAATATCGTTGGCGAGAAATTAACCAATCTCTAAGTTTATAATTTGTTTTCCACTGTCCAACTTTTTTGCTTTCCAGCCAGTTGCCGATATTTTTCAATCCCTCAGCAGATGGTTGGCCGTCAAATTGGGCGGAGTTGACCATTATGCCTTGGTCGACAAAAGCCTGGTTGTTGGAAACCTGCGACTGAACCTGCCTCGCCTGCTCGGCAAGGCGGGCGTCGCGGTTTCCGTCCTTGATAACTACTTTTATGGGGAGATTGTGAGCCTTGGCGAACTCGAAGTCACGTTGGTCATGGGCCGGGACAGCCATCACCGCACCGGTGCCGTAGGCCATTAAGACATAATCAGAGATCCAGATAGGGATTTCTTCCCCATTGGCAGGGTTAATAGCATATGCACCAGTAAAAACCCCTTCTTTGGTTTGAGTTACAGTGCGATCATGGGCGCTTTTATTTTTAGCTTTTTCAATATATGCTAAAACTGCTTTTTCCTGCTCTGTTCCTTTTGATAGCTTAATTGCCATGGGGTGTTCTGGGGCGAGGACCATGTATGTTACGCCGAATAATGTGTCGGGGCGGGTTGTGTAGACTTTGAGTTGCGAGTTTAGAGTTGCGAGTTTAAAGTCAATTTCGACCCCTCGTGATTTACCGATCCAATTGCGTTGCATAATTTTAACGGGCTCTGGCCAGCCGGTGAGTTTGTCAAGATCAGCTAACAATCTGTCAGCGTAGGCGGTGATTTTAAAAAACCATTGTTCCAAGGCCTTTTCTTGGACTAAAGAGTCACAGCGCCAGCATTGCCCGTCTTTAACTTGTTCATTGGCTAAAACAGTTGCACACTTGGGGCACCAGTTAACAGTAGCTTTTTTCTTGTAGGCTAAACCTTTTTCGTACATTAATAAGAAGATCCACTGGGTCCATTTATAATAATCAGGTTTGCTGGTGTTAACCTCGCGATCCCAATCATAAGAAAGGCCTAAACTTTTGAGTTGCTTTTGCATGCGGGCGATGCAGGAGTCAGTCCATTTTTCCGGGTGAGATTTGTGTTTAATGGCAGCATTTTCTGCCGGCATACCAAAGGCATCCCAACCAATCGGGTGAAGAACGTCAAAGCCCTTCATCCTTTTATAGCGAGCAATCACGTCACCAATCGCGTAGTTTCTCACATGCCCCATATGGATATTGCCAGAGGGGTAGGGGAACATGACCAGGGAATAATATTTATCCTTCATGACAAAATTCTAACAAAATTGCCGAAGTAAGTCGAGGAAGAGAACAAAATAGAGACAACTCTCCAGAAAAACTACTTCTTTTTTCTCTTGGCTCTAACTTTTGCAGTTTTAGCAGGAGGTTCTTTTCTTACGTCTTCTTTTATTATGGTAGTAACATCTTTAGTTGGAACTTCGCCAACTTTTTCAAAAACAATCTTTTTGCCCTGCCTGCCGGCAGGCAGGCCGTCAGCGTCGGCCTTAACTTTATCCCCTGGCTTAAAATCACCTTCAATTATCTGGTTAGAAAGTGGGTTTTCGATTAAAGTTTGCACTGCTCGTCGCAATGGCCTGGCTCCGAATTTGGGTTCGAACCCTTTCTTAACAATGAGTTCTTTGGCAGCATCGGTTACCTCAAGAAACATATTTTGATTTTTCATTTGTTTTTGGACATCAGTAATCATTAAACCGGCAATAATCGTTAATTCTTTATCGGTTAAAGCATGGAAAACAATTATTTCGTCAATACGGTTTAAGAATTCCGGCCGAAAATCACGTTTCATAGAATCCATGACAGTCTCTTTCATCTTGTCATAGCTGGCTTCGCGATCTTCTTGGGCCATAAAACCGATGGGACCTTGAGAGGCAATATATTTTTGTCCCACGTTTGAGGTCATAATAATAACCGTGTTTTTAAAGTCAATTGCATGGCCTTTGGCGTCACTTAATTTGCCATCTTCCAATATTTGTAACATCAGGTTAAAAACATCTGGATGGGCTTTTTCGATTTCGTCAAAAAGAATTACAGAATAAGGTTTTCTCCTGACCGCTTCGGTTAATTTGCCCCCTTCTTCGTAACCAACATAGCCGGGAGGTGCGCCAACCAATCTGGAAACAGTGTGTTTTTCCATGAACTCGGACATGTCTAGACGAATCAAAGCATCTTGGGTGCCAAATAAGAACTCGGCTAAGCGTTTAGCAACTTCAGTTTTTCCTACCCCGGTAGGTCCGGCAAAGATAAAAGAACCAACAGGTCGTTGGGGTGGTTTTAAGCCGGCTCGACCGCGGCGCACTGCTTGAGAAATTGCCCGTACAGCGTCGTCCTGGCCGATAACTCGCTGGTGCAGCTCTTCTTCCATTTTGGTAAGTTTTTCCGTTTCCGCGGCAGTCAGTTTAACAACCGGAATTCCTGTCCATTCCGAAACAATTTCCGCAATGTCGTCTTCCGTCACCATGGCGTCGCCTTCGGCAACTTCGGCGTTGTGGGATTCTTCGAGTTTTTTTAGTTTTTTCTCAGCTTCAACAATTTTATCCCGTATTTTGGCAGCCTCTTCATACTTTTGTGAGGAGAGCAGGGCGTTTTTTTCTCTTTCAGCTTTTTCTAGGGCGCGCCTTAGTGCTTGAACATTTTTAACAGGGGAAAGTAAGCGCATTCTAACCTTAGCTGCAGCTTCGTCCATGACGTCAATAGCTTTATCAGGTAAAAAGCGATCAGAAATATAGCGGTCAGCCAAGGAGGTTGCCGCAATCAGCGCTGCATCCGGGATCTTAACATTGTGATGTTGTTCGTAACGGTCGCGAATCCCTTTTAATATTTCTATAGTCAGTTCAACGCTCGGCTCATTTATTAAAACCGGCTGAAATCGTCGCTCCAAGGCAGCGTCTTTTTCAATATGTTTGCGATATTCGTCTAAGGTGGTGGCGCCAATCACTTGCAACTCTCCTCGAGCCAGGGCAGGCTTGAGCATATTGCCGGCATCAATAGCCCCTTCTGCTCCACCAGCGCCGACTAAGGTGTGGAGCTCGTCAATAAACAAAATAATTTTTCTTTTCTTGGCTAGAACCTCATCTAAAATCTTTTTGACCCTGGCTTCAAACTCGCCGCGATATTTTGTGCCGGCAACTAAGCCGCCCAGATCCAGAGAAATAACTTGTTTGTCCCTTAAAGTTTCAGGCACTTCGCCTTTAATAATCTTTTCCGCCAAACCTTCAACAATGGCAGTTTTGCCGACCCCGGGATCACCAAGCAGGGCAGGGTTGTTCTTGGTTCTTCTGGAGAGAATTCTAATAACTCGATCAATTTCTTTATGACGATCAATAACTGGGTCAAGTTTACCCTCTTTGGCCAGGGCAGTTAGATCGCGGCCATAACTGGAAAGAGCCGGTTTGGACTTTTTAGGAGGAGCACCAATTCCCAGGCCGGGGAAACCAAACATAGATTGTGGTCCACCCATATCTGACTCCATCTCTTCGGGAAAATCTTCTTCGTCAGAGCTGGATTCTTCCCCCAAGGCTTTTTCTACTTCAACAATTATTTCTTTAGCAACCTTATCAAAAGTGATTTTTCTTTTATGCAGGGCTTGGGCAGCAATGCTTTCTCCTTCGCGGATGATGCCTAGCAAAATATGTTCCGGCCCAACATAGTTGAAGCCTAATTCGCGAGCGGCATTGTAGGCTAGTTCGAGTGATTTTTTGGCTCGAGGGGAGAGGATAATTTTGTCAGGGGCTCCTTCACCGCGGCCAATCATTGATTCCACATCAGAGAAAAGATTAACCAGATCTATGCCCAGAGTTTGGAGGATTTTGGAAACCAAACCCTCTTCTTTGATCAAACCGAGTAACAGATGTTCGGTGCGGACATTGTCGTGGCCTAATCTTTTAGCTTCTTCAGAGGCTAATTGGAGAACTTTTTGAGCTTCCTGGGAAAAGTAATCATAAAAGCGCTCGGTGGGCCGGCGTTTAAATAAGGAAGCAAATATGTCGGGGAACTCAAAAAAACCGGGAATACCAATGTCGTCAAAGCTGCCACCGCTTAAAGGGTGTGCTCCTGGCATTAGGCCTTCTTGTGCGGCACAGGTTTCGCAGAGGTGTTTGGTTGTTTTCTTGCCATTGACAATCTTTGTTACATGGATGTGAGCCGGTCTAATTTGGCATTTATCGCATTTCATAGAGTTCTCCCTTTTTTTGAGTAGATGTAAATTATATAGGATTCAGGAGGATTGCTCAAGGTGCAGAATAGAGCATCAGAAAATCAGTGTATCAGAGCCAGAATATCAGATTATTAGATAAACAGAATATCAGACAAAATTTTTTGCTCTGGTTTTCTAATATTCTGTTTCTCTGATGCTCTCGTTCTGATATCCTGGTTCACTGATGTTCTTAAACAGCTGCTTCCTCTTCAACCACAGTCTTGTTTTGTTTGACCCACTATAGTGAATAGAATATAATAATCTCACCATGACGTTAAAGAACCTACCAGACAAAAGTGGCCATTTTGGGCAATTTGGGGGCAGGTTTGTGCCGGAAACCCTGATGCCGGCACTCGAAGAATTAGCAGTGGCTTATCAAACTGTTAAAGAGGATGATGGTTTTCAAGCAGAACTTAACTACTATCTGGAACAATATGTAGGCAGACCAACCCCACTATATTATGCTGAAAGATTAACCGAGGTTTTCGCAGGCCCTAAAATTTATTTAAAACGCGAAGACTTAGCTCATACCGGTGCCCATAAAATTAATAATACTATTGGTCAAATTCTTTTAGCCGGACGAATGGGAAAAACTCGTATCATTGCTGAAACAGGGGCAGGGCAACATGGGGTGGCAACAGCAACAGCGGCGGCGCTTTTCGGTCTTGAATGCATTGTTTACATGGGAGAAATAGATGTCAAACGACAGGCTTTAAATGTTTTTCGGATGGAACTTATGGGGGCAAAAGTTGTGCCAGTCAAATCTGGCAGCAAAACTCTTAAAGATGCCACCAACGAAGCTTTGCGCGACTGGATGGCGCACTCCAAAGATACTTTTTATTGTTTAGGTTCCTGTGTTGGGCCTCATCCATATCCAATTATGGTTCGTGACTTTCAGGCAATTATTGGCCGGGAAGCCAAGGGTCAAATTATGACGGCAGAAAAGAAATTGCCTGATTATTTGGTTGCTTGTGTTGGTGGCGGTTCAAATTCAATTGGACTATTTTATGAGTTCCTTGATGATAGTGAAGTAAAGATGGTTGGAGTAGAGGCTGGGGGATTAGGACTTAAACCGGGTCAGCATGGAGCAGCTTTATGTGCTGGCCAACCAGGAGTACTCCACGGGGCACATTCATATTTATTGCAATCCAAGACGGGGCAAATTCTCCCAACTCATTCAATCTCAGCGGGACTAGATTATCCAGGCGTTGGCCCTGAGCATAGTTATTTGAAAGAATCTGGTCGGGCAACTTATGTTACGGTAAGCGACAAAGAAGCTTTAGCTGCTTTTAAATTGCTCTCAAAAGTTGAAGGAATTATTCCGGCACTGGAATCTTCCCACGCCATTGCTTATTTAAAAAAACTAGCCCCAAAATTGGACAAAACCCAAACAGTTGTCGTTTGCCTCTCTGGTCGTGGAGACAAGGATGTTGATGAAGTGAGAAGCTGCCGCTAATTACTCGAACTTGTTAATTGAATAGCTAAAGGACTTTTCGTTGGTAGCTTTAGTTTCTTCTTTCTACCGCAAATCACTAATACTATTATTAAAGAAACCCTGTTGAGTGTTTTATTGTCCTCAAGGTGTGGGAATATTGAGTGTTAGATTGCCAATTTCATATTCTGGTGTAGGGGTAAGGGGGCTGGTGCTTGGGGTAAGCAACTTTGAATCCCCGTAATGAGTGGCTGTTTGAGGGGACGTGCCATTCCAGACCCTAACAAAAAATTGTGCTGCAGAGGTATTTGTGCCAGGATAACAACCTGCGAGCATATTAAAAAATGCCCCGTCTAATTGTGTAAACATATTGGTTGCAGTGTCATCACCAATTCGATATGACCCATGTAAAACGTCATTGGGACTTACGTAATTGGGTTGAGTTTTGTCGGGAGGCTGCTTGATGCCATCATTCCCAACTCTGATCCACTGAATTAAAGCGCCAGTTGAGCCGCATTTTCCCCCAGCATCTGTTCCATCTACTTTGGTTTTCCCATCCTTTTCATAGACTATTCCACCTGACGGAACCCCAGGGAAGGCGCCTACTGCCCCAGCGTTCATGTAGTATTGTGTATATGTCCCTGGCCCACAAGGGTTATAAAGGTCTGGATTGGTTTTTTCAGTAGGGATATTTTTATCAGGTGGGATCGTTTTGTCTAGGGGGATTTTTATATCCGGGATTTTTTGATCATTTTTTTTGTCAGGAAGCCCAGAGTCTGGCCTTGGTTTGTCGGGAACTGGAAAATCAGGGAAGTGTATTTTATCTCTCCCTCGATCTAATCTCATATCTCTGATTTGCAGATCAACCCTCTTATCTGCCCCTCTTGAATCAAGGGGCTGATTGGTCTCGCTTTTGGAAGCATCATCAGAAGGACCAGTTGCCTTTCCGCCGCAGCCAGTAGCACTGATTGTTGAAGTTGAGCCAGACCACAACCTTGAGCCTATATCAGAGAAAAAATCAACTAAAGCACTCATTTTTCTTGTCTTCCTCTCCAAGATATATCGACACTTTTTAGCAAAATTTCACTTCTTTTCCTTTTTCCCGAAAAAGCTTTATGTTATACTTTTCCCATGTCAAGAATCGCAGCAGCCTTCCAAAAGCGCAAAACCCTTATTACATATATAACAGCTGGTGATCCCAATCTTTCCACCACAGAAAAGCTAATTTACCAGCTTGAGAAAGCTGGGGCAGACATTATTGAGCTTGGTATACCATTTTCTGATCCCTTAGCTGATGGACCAGTGATTCAGGCTTCGCATCAAAGGGCTTTAAAGAAAGATGTTGCGCTGGCAGATTGTTTTAAGTTAGTTGCTAAAGTCAGAAAGAAAACCCAAATCCCAATCTGCTTTATGCTTTCGTATAACTTGGTGCTCAAGTACGGGGTTGAAAAATTCTATCAACAATGTGAAAAGGTGGGGGTTGATGGGGTGATAGTGCCAGACTTACCACCAGAGGGGTCGACAGTTGACAGTCGACAGTCGACAGTCGACGGCATATATCTAGTGGCGCCGACGAGCACTGAAGAGCGGATCAAATTAATTGCTGATAAGTCTTCGGGGTTTATCTATTTAATCTCGGTTACTGGGATCACAGGAAAACGTCAGGGGTTGTCCACTGATTTACAGAACATGGTTGGACGGATTAGAAACTACTCTCAACTGCCAATTGCGATTGGTTTTGGCATCTCTACCCCCAAACAAGCAGCTGAGGCGACTAATATTGCTGATGGGGTTATTGTTGGTTCTGCTATTGTTGACTTGATTGGTAAAAAGAAAATCACTCAAGCCATTAAATTTGTCGCCTCGCTTAGACGGGCTATTGATGCTAGGTAAGATTATCTATCGCTGCAAGCAATTCTACTTTGGTTTGTTCTGTCGTTACAAGAATGAAGATGAAATTTTTGTGCGTGGTTACTTAACCATTCAAGAAAGGTCTTTATTTAATCAATTAGCTGGTTTTGAGAAAAAACATGCTGTAGTTGTTGCTCGCAAGATGTTGGCTGAGGCAGCCTTTCATCCAGAGCTTGACCAACGCAAACTGGTTCGGTTAGGCCTTTTACATGATATTGGTAAAATATTGGAAAAGAGCTCAATTATCACAAAAGCCATTCTGGTCATTATCCGTTTCTTTTTGCCCACCTTTTATGATTTTCTGGCCGAAAAGGGAGAGACTAATTTGCGTTTTCGCCGTTATTATCTCCACAAGCATCACGGTCAAATCGGGGCTGATCTTTTAGAAAAGATTGGCATTTCCGGTGAAATTCTCTCGGTCATTGCCAAGCATGATCCCCGCATTGAACCCCTGGGCCCGCACACCTCGATAGAGCAGAAGATTCTGAACGAGGCCGATTCGACTTACTAAACAAATTCTCAATAAATCTAAAATAAAGTGAAATTTTTAAAAAAAATGGCAGATGTACTTGTGGATCAGAATAAATATTAAAAAGGAGACTTGTTATAATGTTACGAAGAGTGTGTGATTATATACCGGCACAGATTAGAAGAAGAGTGGGATTGTTCAATCTAAGAGGGTTAGCTTTAGATATTGGTGGAACAGGTTTCCGGGTAGCGCCTTTTGAGATTGATCGAAGAAAGGGGAAAATTACTTTTTCTGGGGAGACAAAAAGGGAAAGCACCCCTAATGTTAAAAATCAGACTGACGTTGAACCTGCTAATTTGCCAGGACTCTTAGCAGCTAAAATTGCTCAGATCGTTGAAAGTTATGGTTCAATTGATTTGATTGGGGCTTCCTTTGCTGGTCCAGTAACTCGTGATGGAGTGGTGGTAAAAGCCCCGAACATTTGGGGAAAAGATGTTGGCAATGTGGCCTTAGCCCAGATGGTTCAAGATGAGACAGGAGTAAGACCTCTTATTGCTAATGATATGGTGCCAATGGCTTTTCGTGAGGCAGTTGATGGAGAGGCCGGGAGGGAAGGGGTGAGTCGCTTTACTATAATTACAGTTAGTTCTGGGGTTGGCTCAGCTAACTTTGAAACAGACCATGTTCCAATTGGAGAAATGGGGGTTAAAGGGGAAATTGGGCATTTTGTTTTGCCTCAATTTCCAAAGGTTGAATGTGGTTGTGGTGGTTTTAAACATTTAGAAAGTTTTGCCTCTGGTAATGCTGCTCAGCGAATTGCTCAAGAATTGGCAGTTAGCTCAAAAGCCGAAGCTTATCGACAATCACCAATTAACGACTGGACAAATGGAGATCCAACAAAGATAACAGGAGAACACATTTCTCGAGCCCAGTATTTTCCAATACAAGAATGTCCCTGAAATCTAGTTAGGGGAAGATGCCATTAAAGAGCTTGTTTTGAGCCTGCACCATCCTTTCTGT
>MEUC01000034.1 GCA_001771545.1 candidate division WOR-1 bacterium RIFOXYB2_FULL_42_35
TAAAAGAACCCTGCCAAGGAGGGAGGTGATTTCGGTTAGGTCTTAATTGATTTAACGATATCCATTTGGGTTAGGTTCTTATATGATTTGACACGGAACCGTGATTGACCAAAGCAACACGATCAATTATTCCAACCAAATGCCTGTTTTCATCTAACCCCGGCACACATTTGATATTTTGCTCTGTTATCAACTTGGCAACCTCAGCTCAGAGACAACTACGGCCTAGATTTATCCAGCAGATCTAGCTCGGCAATTAGGGCTTCCAGATCACTATAACCTAAATCGATTACGCGCTGTTTCAGATGCAATTCGATCTGTAGCCTTTTAATCTCTTCGCTGTCCGATTTAACAGTTACTTCCACCAAGTGACGATTAATTTCTTCCAAGGCTAATTCTTCGTCGTCAATATGCTTTTCGATTTTGGTAATTTTATTATGCAAAGCCTTATGCTTTTTATTGTATTCCGCTTCCAGGGCGTTCTGTTTTTGCTCCTGCGCATCCAGTTTTTTCTTCTTCTTTTTCTTCTTGTCCGCATCATCCTGCCAGCCAATTCTGTCTAAAAAGTCCTGATAAGTACCATCAAAAACAATGACTTTGTCATCATTAAAAATAATCAACTTATTGGCCAGATGATGGAGAAACATTTCACTATGCGTAACAATAACAACTGCGCCTGGAAATGCATCCAAAGCCTCAATCATGGAATCGCAAGACTCAACATCTAAATGGTTGGTCGGTTCGTCCAGGAGCAGCATATTAGTAGGCGAAAGAAGAATCTTACCTAAGGAGACACGACTTCTCTCTCCGCCAGAGAGGACTGCAATCCTTTTTAAAGCTAAATCACCAGAAAACATCATGATGCCGCAGGTTTTACGAATCTCCGTATAACTTAAATCCGGCCGCAACTGAGAAAATTCTTCTTCAATTGTAAGTTTTGGCTGTAAGCGCTCAATATTAGTCTGGCCAAAATAGCCGATCTTACAGTTTGAATGCGGCACAACCTCCCCTGAAACCGGTTCAAGCTCTTGCGCCATTAAGCGCAGTAAAGTTGATTTACCTTTGCCGTTTTTTCCGATCACACAAATGCGATCTTTTTTGCCAATATCAATTGAGAGATTTTCAATCAAAAGGCGCTCCGGTGTATAACCAAAAGTTAAATCACTAATGCGCAGCAACTTCTGAGCCTCAAATTGCACGGCGTTAAACTTGAAACCTAAATCCGCCACCTTAACCAGCTCTTCTTTCTCGCCCATCTTTTCCAGGGCTTTGACTCTTGATTGAACCATGCTGGCACGAGCCGCCGAAGCGCGGAAACGATTAATAAATTCCATGGCATCTTCACGTTTTTTCTGTTCTTTGGTGCGAGTCTTTTCATAGACTTCTTCTTCAACGGCAATTTGCTCATAGAGCTTAATAGTATCGCCTTCGACTTTTTTGATCTTTTGTCGATGGATAGAGACAGAGTGAGTGGTAACGCTATTCATGAAATCACGATCATGAGTGATCAGGATTAGCTCGTTGCTCCAACGTTGTAGAAATCGCTTCAGCCAGCGGATCGAGATAATATCGAGGTAATTGGTCGGTTCATCGAGCAGCAGCAGATGTGGTTCGGCCAGCAAGACTTTGGCTAGATTTAAGCGGACCTGAAAACCGCCGGAGAATTCTGCCGGTGATTTATAAAACTCCTCTTCGTTGAAACCCAAACCACTTAAGATCTTTTCGGCTTTCCAAATCTGATCCTTTTCATCTGCCTTGAGCCCCAGGCAGGCTTCGTCTAATAAAGTTGATTCGGTAAAATGTAAATGCTGCTTTAGGTAGCCAACAGTATAATTTTTTGGTAAGGCTAGACGCCCACAATCAGGCTCCATCTCTCCGGCAATTAATTTAAAAAGAGTGGTTTTACCTGAACCATTGCGACCAACCAGCCCGATGCGCTCACCACTGTGGAGAGTTAGGCTAACATCATCAAAGAGTGTTTGCTGACCAAACGATAAAGATACGTTATTTATTTGTAACATGGTAACAAGCTACTCACCTCTCGCCTCCACCCTTCGCTTCCTACAACACCCTTGCTTCTCTGGCAGCCAAGTAGGTTTGGTGTCTGGTAGAAATCACCGCACCAAAGGCCCAGAGGAACATTAAGAAGCCGGCAATTCCCCCTAAGATCGGGATCATGGCCAGGATTTTGAGAACAACCAAGCCGATCAAGAGTGCCCAGATTAGAGAGAAGTTAGCTTTGCCGATTTTGGCCAAAACCCATTTACCAATTACGAGGCTAACAAAAATTGCCGCAACATAAATTAAAACACTATATGAAAAGAGCAGCATTGCTCCGAGCGGAAAGCCAATTAAGGTAACCATTAAGAGGATAACTGCTAAAGGAATAACAAGTAAGGCAAGGATTCCCCAGCCCAGACTTTTCCAGCATTGGTTGGTCATTTTTGCGGTAATCATTTCCACCTGGTTCGGCATAAAAATAATTATCAGGATCCCCAATAAGAGGATGGCCAAGAAACTGATGATTTTAAAAGCTGAGCTAAAACCCGCCAACGATTGGGCCGGTGTTTTAGCAACTTCAGGCTGAGCAATAACATTGATCTTGCCGGCTATTTTGGCTTGATCAGAAATATTAGCCGTTTGCGCGGAGTAGTTAAATCTTCCTTTAACTATGGTTGAAGGCAAGAGAGTGAGTTTGCCGCTACCAATACTAAGGGTGCGACCGATTGTGCCGGCCAGGGTAGTTTCTCCACATCCAAGTGCAGCGTCTCTGCCAACTCTGCTCCCCTTCCCCAGATAAACCTGTCCGCCACCAACTAATAAGTCTTGGCTGATAATGCCATCAACATTTATTTTTCCGCCGCCAGCCACGATATTCTTGGCCTGACCAGAAAGGTAGAGGTCGCCGCCACTAGCAAAGATTGTGCCTGTTACCCGACCGTCGACAATAACATTACTGCCACAGGTAAAAAGGTTGCCATTGATGAGGCCGGAGACGATCACGGTCTTGCCGGCGACAAAAAGGTTGTCATTGATAACTGTCCCTTTAGCAATGGTAATATTATCAGCGGATCTAAAATCAAGAGCGAAAGAAGTAATTGAGAGGGAAAGAGTCAGGAGCAGGACAACCGACAGAATTTTCCTTATCATACGAGATCCTCCTTTATTCTAATCTATGACTGATTTTACTGCTTATTATGGGGGGAGGCAAGGGAAAAGGGGGGTACGAGTTACGAGTTGCGAGTTGCGGGTTTGTAAACCTATATAAAAAAAGTGCAAGCAAAAGTCTTGGCTGCTTTTGTAATTGGAGCAGAACGGGTTACTCCGCCAAGAATGATTGCGGGGATTATTACAGAATAAGAGTTGGAGCAAAAGGTATCAGCATAGCTGATAGATGGGAAATCGAGTTGGTTTAATCGTGTGGTGGCTTTAGACTTTGAGGAACCTGAGGACTACTTCTTCTTCCCCTTCTTCTTAGCCATAACCTCTTTTTGATAGCGGCGATCTTCGTTTTTAAGCGTAATAACGTTTTTGCGGTTGACCTCTGCCTTACAAGTGGAACAAAACACACTGCCGTCTGAAGCTGGTTGGCCGCAGGAGCATTTCGAGGAAGCTTTTTGCCTTAAACCCTTAATATTTACAACCATTATACTAAGTTTACGCCTGTTTCACCCTAAAGGCAAGGAAGTTAGAGGATCTCCAAGATCCTGTCGACACGAAAAACCCGCTCCTGCTTGCGCTGTTGGCAAAAAGCCTTAACGCCAATAAAAGGTTTATCTTTGAATTCCATTTCACCAACAGCCTGAGGCTCAATTGTCCGCCGGGATTTCTCATCGCTGGCCTTTAAATAAGTAATGGTCAGCTCAGCTTTGTTTTTGATGGCCGCTTTGATTAAAGCCATTTTAGCTTTAAAAGAACAACCCTCCTCCGCCAGCTGGTATTGGTAACCGGTAATAAACTTAACAATACGCCAATCCATCAAAATATGACTCTTTTTAAGCGGTTTTTTCAGGATAATCCCTTCTAAACTACGACAGCGGCTAAGGGCCACATACATTTGTCCGTGGGCAAAAGTGCCATTGCCAATATCGATCACCACATTATCAAAGGTCTTCCCCTGACTTTTATGAATGGTAATGGCCCAGGCCAGCTTTAAGGGAAACTGGGTAAAAGCTGCGGTAATTTCCGAATCCAGAGACTTGGTTTTAGAGTTGTAGCTAAAATGGAAAATCTCCCAAGTGTGTGGCTCAACTTCATAGTTTTCGCCGTTTTGCAATTCAACTTCCAATTGGTCTTGTTTGATTGTTTTTATCCTGGCCATCGTCCCATTAACCCAACGGCCATAGCGGTCGTTATTGAGCATCATCACCTGCGCCCCCTGCTTAAGCTTGAGCACCAGCCCAGTTGGCAGCTGTTTCAAATCAAAGTCACCATCCAGCAGACCCTCAAAAACCTGCATTTTACCGGGCAATTGCTCAAGTCTCTTTTCGTTAGTATCTTTGGCCATTTGGTTGGTAGTTGTCAGGCAAACAAAATAATCCCCTTCCGGTTCCTGTTCTGCCCGGACTCTTTGGTTAAGTCCTGTCAGCTCAAGCTCACCGGCACTGTTATTGCGGATGGAATTGAGCAAAGCAATAAACTTGTCATCCCTTTGGCGATAGACCTTTTCCAGCTCCAAGTATTCCATCTTAATCTTCTGAAATATTTTGGCGGCAAAGAAATAGGGACTATCATAGTGGTTTTTAAAAATAGCTCTTTCTTTGCTGACCACCACCGGTGGTAATTGATAGAGATCGCCGAAAAAAATCATCTGCAGGCCGCCAAAGGGTCGGTTTCTCTTGGAGCCGTTTAAGCGCAAAAACTTGTCAATACAATCCAACAAATCAGCCCTAACCATAGAGATCTCGTCAATAACAATAGCATCAATCTTCTTATAGATATTATTGCTTTCGTCTTGGAAGCGAATCTTTTTGACTTTGTTCAAAGTTAGGTTGGGTTTAAATCTAAAGAAAGAATGAATGGTTTCGCCTAAAACATTAATGGCTGCCACGCCTGTTGGCGCCAGAACCACAACTTTTTTGCCGGTATTGTTACGAAAGTATTGCAGTAGAGTGGATTTGCCGGTACCAGCCTTGCCGGTGATAAAAACATTTTGCCTGGTCTTTTCCAGCAGATCCAGGGCCTTGGCAAAAAGTTCGTTAATCTCAATTTGCATATTCAAAGCCAGCTCCTCAATTGGCAAATACTTTAAACATCAAGCCTTGGGACTGCTGGAAAATCTTATCTATTCCGCGTAGACCCCCATCTTGATAGTAGCAGCTTTGATCAATTACCTGGTTATTAACTTAAGCGAGCGAACCTTTATTGGCTTTTTTTTCTCTCTTTAAAGCCCGTTTCTCTTTAATTGATAACTTTGCCACCTTCTTAACGTTTTTATTGCCGCCCTGTTCTTTGTTAGCCATGATTGTTCCTCCTTGTTATTTGGATCTTGACTTCAACTAATTGTACCACAGACATAAGAATAGAAAGCAGTAAATATCTTTTCTACTCCATGTTATAATAATTCCCAATTATGATGACAACTCTGGAAACCTTACTTTCTAACCTGGCCGGTCTAGTTTGGGGACTGCCGCTCTTAATACTACTATTTGGTACCCATCTATATTTAACCTTTCGGCTCAGATTTATTCAAAAATATATTGGCACAGCTATTAGACTTTATTTTGTTAAAGAAAAAAAATCGAGCGGTGATATCAGCCAGTTTGGGGCTCTAACAACAGCCTTGGCTGCCACGATTGGCACAGGCAACATAGTTGGGGTTGCAACTGCGATAGCAATTGGCGGACCGGGGGCGGTTTTATGGATCTGGTTAACCGGTCTTTTTGGTATCGCCACCAAATATGGCGAAGCACTACTGTCTATTAAATATCGAATCAGAACAGCGGACGGCACCATGGCCGGCGGACCAATGTATGTCTTGGACCGAGCCCTTAACTTTAAATTTTGGGCAGGGCTGTTTGCTGTCTTTACCGCCTTGGCTGCTTTTGGTATTGGCTGTACAGTGCAATCCAATTCAATTGCGATTTTAATGCTCGACACTTTTAATATTGCTCGCTGGCAAACTGGCGGGGTACTGGCACTTGTAACTGCCCTGGTAATTCTTGGCGGGGTCAAGAGTATTGCCCGGGTTTGCAAAGCCTTAGTGCCTTTCATGGCTTTATTTTATATTGGTAGCTGCCTTGTTCTGCTCGGATTAGGCTTTGCAACCATCCCAGCAACAATTGTGCTTATCGTCAAGGATGCATTTACCGGTCAGGCAGCTTTAGGCGGTTTTATGGGCGCCAGCATGCTGGTAACCATGCGTTATGGAATAGCCCGCGGCTTATTTTCCAACGAATCCGGTATGGGAAGTGCGCCGATTATTGCTGCAGCAGCACAGACTAAAAATCCTGTTAGGCAAGCCTTGGTCTCTGCTTCAGGCACATTTTGGGATACGGTAGTTGTTTGTGCTTTAACCGGTTTAGTTTTAGTCAACACTGGGGTCTGGAATAGCGGGCTCTCTGCCCCGCTTTTAGCCAGAGAAGCCTTTCAGTTCTTACCAGGAATCGGTGTCAATGTTTTTTCTTTAGCGGTTTTGACCTTTGTTTTTTCCACTCTAATCAGCTGGTCATATTATGGCGAAAAGGCTTTGGAGTATTTAGTTGGTAAACGGATTATTTTTTCTTATCGGATCCTCTGGTGTGTAATGGTTTTTGTCGGCGCAGTCTTTTCCATGAAAATTGTCTGGGACGCGGCCGACATTGCCAATGGTTTAATGGCCATCCCCAACCTAATCTCTTTGCTCCTCTTAAGCGGAATTATTGTCAAAGAAACCAAACATTACCTCTGGGAAAAGAGATTGGACGAGGAAGGCACATAAGCTGGGACAGTCAAAAAAAGATAGCTCTCACCATTAAGGGCAAGAGCTATCTAGAAAAAAAGTATTTTCTACAGATAGATATTTGCAGTTATAACCGCTGAAGGCAAAATATCTGTTGTGCTAGGGCTAGTGTTAACCTGCACCAAGACTAGATCAGTTCCCAGCGAAAGATTATCCAGGACCATTGCAGAAGCGCCCCAGGTAAAGCCTAAGCGTGTCCCTGAATCGGGGTGATGTCAGCCAATAAAAGATACCGGCTTTGGTTTGAAGTTTACCCGGTTTAACCAAATCATAATCAACCTTAGCCAACAACCAGGTTGTTGAAGTTGTTCCGCCAAACACACTAAATCCAACGCAACCGGAAACCTTGTCAGCTAACTTGGTTCCAACAGTTGCCCAACCACCCCAGTCACCAACTGTCAGGGCCTGAGCCGTAGGAGTCAAGATAAGGGTCAATCCGATCAAAAGTAACGCTAACCAAATAGCCTGCTTAAACATTAAAACCGATTCTTCTCTTGGGTTTTTCCTTTTGAATTATTATCCTTCTTATTGCTTCAAATACTCCCTGAATATCCTTTTCGTTCTTGATAGTTTTTTGTTCCAATTCTTTTAGTTTGCGAGAGACTTCAACGTGACTAGTCAAAATACGATTCAATTTAACGAAAGCTCGCATGATGGCTATATTGACCTGGACAGCTCTTTCACTTCTGAGCACGCTGGATAACATGGCTACTCCCTGTTCAGTAAAGACAAAAGGTAAATACTTAGAATACTTACCTTTTCCACCTGCTTTTGGTTCTATGGTTCCAATTTGGAACCTTAGAGAATCGTACTCTTCTTTTGTTAATTGAAACATAAAGTCTTCCGGAAACCTGCTAGCATTTCTCTTAACTGCTTTATTAAGATTCTTAGTTAAAACCTGATATAGCTCTGCCAGATCCCTATCCAACATCACCTTGTGCCCCCTGATCAAGAAAATCTTGTTTTCTATCCTTTCAACCGGGATTAAGCCATTCACGAGTTAAACCTCCTTTGTTTGTTGCGAGTTTCGGGTTTCGGGTTGCGGGTTCTTTTTAAATATTTTATTAAGGCTACACACATTTTTCTGATCAAGGTTACTTGTTTATATAAAAATTTAAATTCATTTTCATCAATATATTGATTATCCAAGGCAACATAGAGAGCAGCTTACACCTCAGAACATGATCTCCTGGCATACGATAGAAATTGAATAAATTGTTGATTTGTTCCACTATCAAACCCTTATGAAATATTCAGCACTACCGAAGTAGCCGCCCTCCTAATTTGATCCCTAAGCCCAAAATCTCTGGAGAATTCACCAGTCGAACTAATTTTATAAATAATTCTTGTTAACTCTCTGGCCTTTTGCCAGGCAGTCAACTCTTCAAAGCTTTTTACCATTTATAATTCCTCCCAAAACTCGAAACACGCAACCCGTAACCCGTAACTATATTGGTAGCAAGGTTATTACCAGGTCAAAATTGAGAAATTACGAGGGAATTGGATGTTGGGGTGGCAAAATCCGGTCAGTTGGTGTCGAGTTTTGCTACAGTTGACATTTTAAGGTCCAAAGTGCCAAAATATTACTCGGAGGTAACAAAAAATGAGTAAATGTGGATCTAATCAAACAAGTGGGGTTGTATATTGTCTTGGAGCCGTCGGCGCCCTGGTTTATTATATTTCTACAGCCGCAAGTTTCTGGCTGGGGGTTATCGGGGTCCTTAAGGCCATGGTCTGGCCAGCGTTTTTGGTTTATGGATTATTGAAGATGTTGGGGATGTAGCCTCCCCTACTTTGACAGGGGGAGATGGGAAGTGGGAGAATGTAACTCGAGCTGTCTTTCTGTGTTTTTAATGGGTGGATTTGGAGAAAACCATGAGAAAAAGAAAAATTTTTTTCGCCATTCCCTTTGATACGCTAACAAAATCATTTTATAAGCAAATAATTAAGAATATAAACAAAGAAATAGAAAACCTAGAATGTGTTATTGGAAACGAATTGCTCCCCGAGACCAAAGATACGCCAAAATTAGATTTCTTCCAAATAAAATTAGTTAACAACCCTACACAAATATCTGTTTATAAGCATCGCGCTTTTTAATCGCAGTAATTCGTCCCCGTTCATCCACCAAAACCCGAGCCGGCCTGGGAAAAGAATTACTGTTGGCCGCAAACAAGCTGGAAGAATAAGCCCCGGTATCATGAATTAAGACCACCTCACCCCGCACAGGTTTTCTTTGCAAAAAGACCTTGTACTTGGAAATCATGTCACCGGAGAAGCAAAGATTGCCGCCAACAAAAGCCTCAAAAGCAGCCTTATCCTTCTTCTGATAATTATTTAAGATCTCCCACTTTTTAACCGGCCTTTCAATTAACGATTCGCCATGACAGGTAATCCCCATCTCCAAAGTGATTAAATTATGGTCGCGAGCAACTTTTCTAACGATACCCACTTTGGCCAGAGTAACACCGGCATCTTCCACCACACTTCTGCCCGGCTCAATGGTCAACAGCGGCTCACCTAAAGCCTTGAGCGCAGCCACAGCTTTAACTGTTTTTTTGTTGACTATTATATTCCCCCGCAAAAGAGCCGCCAGCATCTGCTCCTTGGGATATTTTGTGTAAAACCGCTCTCCAGTCCAACGATCCAAATGGATCAGCGCATCACTTTCGCCCACAAAACCAGCCAACCCATCGTGCCAAACAAAAACCCGGCTCATATCACCCTTTTGCGCCCTTAAATACCCTTGCTTAATTCTTTTGACAATATAGTCCCAGGTTTCTTTTTCCACGTAGCGGATCGGAAAACCACCCCCGATATTTATAACCTGACACTCTCTACCGGTCGCTTTCAAAAGATGCCCCATTTCGATCATTTTGCCTAGAACAGCCTGATACGGTTTAAGCTGAGCTACTTGCGAACCAATGTGAGTATGGAAGCCAAGAAAATTAATTTGTGGATACCGATCAAGGGATTTAATAAGTTGCGGAACATCATCAAGATGCACCCCAAACTTAGTCCATAATCCGGCGGTAAAAACACTGTCAGCCGTAACATTTTCCAGCTGATAGCCGCTAATGCGCAGTAAAACATTAGTCTTTTTAGCCAGCTGGTCCGCCAGTCGGGCGATAAGTGCAAATTCCTCCAAACTGTCAGCAATAATATTCATCCCTTTCTTTATTGCCTCTTCAATCAAAAAGTCTTCTTTGCAATTACCGTTTAGATCCAGCATTTTCGGAGAAAGGCCGGCCTCCAAGGCACAGCGAGTTTCATTATACGAAGCCACATCAGAACCACAACCTTCAGCCTTAACAATCTTCAGGATTGACTGATGGGTACAGGCTTTGGCCGCAAAACAAACCCGACCCTTGGGATAATATTGTTTAAAAACTTTTTTAAAAGCCCTTAAATTGCTGCGGATTGTAGGGGCATAATACAAATGGATTGGCAGCTGAAACTTTTTTTGCCAGAAAAACAACGGATGTTGAGCAATCAGAAGCTCTTTGGCGGAATAATCTATTATTTTGTCGGCCTGATGTTTCACGAGAAGATAATAGCTGTTCTAGATTTTAATTTCAACAGCTTGTTATTCTCCAGTTCATCCTCTATCTTAAAAAATCAAAATAGATTGCCAAAACAAAAGCCAGCGCAGAAACAGCAAAGATGAAGAAATAGTTGATCCGCTCTTTTTCGGAGCGAGAATTACAAAGTATTGTGGAAATCAAACCATATTCCTCATCAGAAAGCGGCTGTTTGGTTTTTGCTTTATTAATTAGATCTTTTTGGTCGATAATCTTGGCCAAAGCACTGTTAACATTAAACTTATTAATAAAGAAGATTAAAAAACCAACCACCCCAATATACCAGGCAACCTTACCATAAAGTGGATTGATGTTTATTAAAACGGTGACTAGACGAATAGCTAGAGTGGCGACTAAACCGATAACAAAAAAGACCCAAGCCGTAAAAGAATCTTGGCAGTTCTTCTTTTGCCCACAATTAAGACATTTGTTCTCGCTCATAACCCCATTTTACAACAAAAAACCCCGCACCGCATCCTCAAGGGTATCGCAAGTACGGGGTCTTTTTAGCGGCAATACGATTTCTTACTCACAACCTGAAGCCAAGAGCCCAAATCTTTTTGTAAAACTCTTAACCTTAGATCAAGAACATTAATTGAAACATCGCAGCCAACTGCCTTTAAACAATATAAACCCTCTATACAGGCAGCTACAGCAACCTCTTTTTCAACCGTGCGCCTTGATAAGGCTAAATATAAATTTGCCAGCTTAGCGGCCAGATATTTATCCTTACGCTCACAGAAATCCCTCACCAACTGCTGAATTTTCTTCTCTATAGGCATCATCAACCCTCCTTTCTAAATACAATCCGGTTTTTTACTTAAAACCTTGAGCCAACGAGTTAACTCATTTTGTAAAACCTTTAATTTTGGGTCGAGCAAATCCAGGGGAACATCATGACCGGCTACCTTCAACCAATGAAACCCTTCAATACAAGCGGAAATGGCCAGCTCTTCTTCAATCCCACTCTGGGAGAAACATAAATACAAATAGGCCAGTTCTGCTGCCAGGCGCTTGTCTTTACTCACATAAAAATCAATCATCCACTGTTTTATTCTTTTCTCAAGAGACACTTATCCGCTCCTTTCCCAATAAAAAAGGCCAGTCCCGGTCTCCGCATACACACGGATACCGCAACTGGCCCTATCAATGCCTTAGTTCCTCCTACATCCGCCTACGGCGGGCTTCGGAGGACAAATCCCCTCAATTAATTGAGGGGTGCGTGCATCAACACTTACCTGCCGAAGACAGGCTAGCCTTATTATTAACTAATATTCTTTCTATCTCTTCCAGCTGACCAAACGGGCTCAGCAAATGTAAATGACGGGCAACTTCGATCCCGGCTTGTTTTAACCAATAAACCGATTTCTGACAAGCCTCCACAACTTGTTTGCGGGCTTCTTTTCTTTTTGCTAGTGTAAAATAAAGTAGGGCTAACTCAAAAGCGATTTCAGGTTTTTTCCTGAAGAGGTAAACTATTTTTCGATCACGGATTTTATCGTTAAGTTTCATTGTTTTGTTTCTTTCTTAGAAATCTTTGTCTCCATATATATATCGACACGTTTAGGAAAAAAATTCACTCGATTTTTGGGATAAGGGGGTTAGGGCTTTTAGAGCCTTTAAGGGAAGAAAGGCTGTTAAGACATTAAAGGCTGTTATGGAAGGATAGATAGCCTTGAACCCCTTAGTTCATAAGACTTTGGTCATCCTTAAGGCCATTATTCCCTTAAAAATCTTCATTCCCCTAAAAGCCTTAAAGGCCTTAACTCCCTTGAAAAAGATTTAGGAAATCTTCAGTATTTTATACTTCATGGTACCTAGCGGGGCTTCAAACTCAACCACCTCATTAAGCTTATGGCCCAATAAGGCATCGCCCAAAGGTGAAGTAGCAGAAATTTTATTCTCAAAAATATCAGCTTCCAGTTCGGAAACAACTTTATACTCAACCTCATCCCCTGACTTTAACTCCTTAAGCTTAACCGTCAAACCAAGCCTAACCTGATCCTTATTAATATCCCCATCCTCAACAACTTGCATATTTTCCAAGCGCGCTTCCAAGTCTCTAATTTTAGCTTCGTTTAAGCCTTGGTCCTTTTTAGCTTCATGATATGCAGAGTTTTCTTTAAGATCCCCATGGTCTCTCGCTTCCCCAACAGCTTTAGACAACTCTTTACGTTTGACCCCTTTAAGATGTTTTAACTTCTCTTTGAACTCTTCGTAAGCCTTGCGGCCCATTTGTTCACCACTCATAACTTGCCCCTCCTTAGGTTAAAATAGCACTATAAACCATTTTACAACATTTCAAATTCTTTGCCAATTTTAGTGGCTAGATCAGCGGCGAAATGAATATTTCATAATCAGCAGCAGCACAACCGTAGCACAAGTAAAGGTGTTGGCCATAACAACAATTAAGTCACCAATAAAGAAACCATAAAGCGTCCAGCAAGCTGTCCCAATAATGATAACCAAAAGCATCAGCGTGGAAACATCCTCAAGCTTTTTAGTCTTAAAACCCCTGATAATCTGGGGCAAAAACCCGGAAGAGGTCAGCGTTGCGGCAATCAAACCTACTATCTTCATAAACCGACCACCTGTCCTTTTTTACTAAAAAATATTTGTCCTAACTACAAACCGAGACAATAACGCCCCCAACCATATGGGTTAAGGCAATTACCACTACCGCAATAAATAAGTGTTCTAATACAACGCTCACCGGTTTTTCGCCCTGCTCTTTGGCAATTGTAAAACTAAGCAGACCCAACAATGACAATCCCCAGACAATGCTCACCAGTACAGCCAGGTGAAGGTTAAGCAGGAGAACCGGCACAAGAAAAGTTAGCGCAATAATAAATTTAAACAAAAAAGTAGAGATTGTTGCCTCCCAAACCTCTCTGGGAGTATGTTCATTTGATGACTCTTCGGAAATATGGATACCCAAGGCATCAGAAAAAGCATCGGCAATGGCAATAGTTAAAATACCGCCAATGACCACGAGCTGGGAATTAGTGCTGGAACTTAAACCAACCAATAAGCCTAGCGTAGTAATGATGCCTGAGGTTAAACCAAAACTGAAACCGACCTTAATTGAATGTCTCATTGTAAAGCTATTTTACTATAAAAACAGGACCGTGTCTTTAAAGCAAAGAAAAAAGCAAAGAAAAGCTGTACCCAAGAACTAAAGCAATAACACAAATTACTGTTAGATAAATCAACAAGATCTTTGAACCAAACTCTTTTTTGACTACTAAAAGTGTACTAAAACTTGTGATCGGTCCGGCTAGCAAGAAAACCATGCCGGCCCCCATACTCATCCCAGAGATAGTTAGAGCGTGAACCAGAGGAACTGTGGCCGTGGAACAAATATACATAGCAACGCCAAAGACCAAAGCAAAGACATAACCAAACGAACCAGCTAAGTAAGTAGAGATTATTCCAGAAAGCGGAGCAAAAGAGACTACAAAAGCAGCTAAGGCTAAACCAATTAAGACCTCTACCCCAATTTCTTTAGGCATTTCGAAAAATGAATAGTGTAAAGCTGACTTTAGCTTACTAATAAAACTATATTTATGAACGTGATCTTCCTCATGCTGTTCAGACCCAGCTTCAACACAATGAGGACATTTTTTTTCTTCAACGACTTCTTTGACCGGGACTGTTAGCGTATTGCCGATCAATCCCATCGTAATTCCCATCACCACAGCAGCCAAAAAAATAAAAATTGTAAAATTTAAACCCAATAATCTATATGTAACTAACAAAGCCGTGATTGAAGTGGCTGGAGTCGCAACCAAGAAAGCCAAGATCGGACCCAAGCGAGCCCCACGTTTATGGAAACTTAAAGCTACCGGCAGAGAACCGATACAGCAAATTGGCAACATAGCACCGATTAAGGTCGCCCAGAGGATCGAAAGAAAATTTTTGGTACCAAGATACTTATTGACAAAGTTGTCCGGCAAAAACTCGTGGATCAATCCGGAAATAAGAAAACCCAACAGCAACGCCGGCGCGACCTCAATAATATAATGAATAAATGAGCTGATAAAAAGATTAATGTTCATTGTGCGGCTGCCAGCCTTCTAGGCCTTTACCGGTTGTTTTCTTGAGATAATCATCAATTGCCGACTTTAGGGCATCCTCGGCAAGTACAGAACAATGCTGTTTCACAGGAGGTAAGCCATCCAAGGCAGCAATCACTGATTTATTGGAGACCTTAAGGGCCTCTTCAAGGGTTTTGCCGGTAATTAACTCTGTAATCATCGAGGAGGTCGCAATCGCTGCCCCACAACCAAAGGTTTTAAATTTAGCTTCAGTAATTACTTTATCTTTAACCCGCAAATACATTTCCATAATATCACCACAGGTTGGATTGCCAACATGTCCTATCCCATCGGGATTCTCCATCTCCCCCACATTTCTGGGATGACGAAAATGATCCATAACCTTTTCTGAATATCCAGCTGCCATAACTATTTCCTCCTTACTAGCGGTGACATGGCCCGCAATTTTTCGACAATTTTTGGAAAGATATCTAAAACATAATCCACATCTGCTTCTGTGTTCAAGCGACCTAGAGTAAACCTAATCGAGCCATGGGCTTCTTCTGGTGGTTTGCCAATGGCTAATAAGACATGAGATGGTTCTAGCGTTGAAGAACTACAAGCTGACCCAGTAGAAACAGCAATCCCTTCCAAATCCAGGTTAAGCAGCATTGATTCCCCTTCAATAAATTGCACGGAAACATCAACGTTTTTCGGCAATCTTTTAGTCGGATGGCCATTAAGATGTATATCAGGAATTATTTTCAGTAATCCCTGACTCAACTTATCGCGCAAATCTGTTAAATGTTTAATTCTATTAGGCAAGTCTATTTTAGCAATCTCACAAGCCTTGCCCATGCCCATAATGCCAGGGACATTTTCAGTGGAACCTCGACGTCTCTGTTCTTGTTCTCCTCCAAGCATAAAGGCTTTCATCCGAGTCCCCTTCTTAATATAAAGGAAACCGGCTCCCTTAGGGCCATAGAATTTATGAGCAGAAGCAGAAAGCAGATCAACACCAAGTTCTTTAACATCAACATTGATCTGGCCAACGGTTTGCACAGCATCAGTGTGAAAATAGACCCCTTTACCATTTAACAATTTAGCAATTTCCGCAATAGGTTCTATTGTCCCTATTTCATTATTAGCATGCATGATCGAAACTAGAGCTGTTTTATCTGTAATGGCAGCCTTTACCTCTTCTGGATCAACTAAGCCATCTTTATCAACATTAAGATAAGTGACCTTAAAACCCTGCTTTTCTAAAAAACGACATGGTGCTAATATGGCGGAGTGTTCGATTTTAGTAGTTATAATATGATCTTTTTTATCTTTGTTAGCATATAAAACCCCATGAAGAGCAAAGTTGTCGGATTCTGTTCCCCCGGAAGTAAACACAATTTCTCTGGGATCGGCATTGATCAACGCAGCAACCTTAGCTCGAGCTTCTTCAACAGCGGCCCTAGCCTCTTGACCAAAGCTATGCAAAGAAGAAGGGTTGCCAAAAACGCGTTTTTCATCAAGGTAGGGCAGCATTGCTTCCACAACCTCCGGTAAAGGCGGGGTTGTAGCTGCATAGTCCATATAGACTTGTCTCATTTCTTACTCCCTTTTGGCTTACACAAGTCAGCCAGTTTAGTCTGATTTAACAATTTAGAAACCTTAGCACTCAAGTTTTGCCATAATTCCTTTGTAGAACAACAGCCACTTTTAGGACAACAAGCCTTAGAGGAGACACAACTAGCTAACGCCACCGGTCCATCGGTAGCTCGAACAATGTCACCAATGCTGATCTGTTTAGGCTGCTTAGCTAAAGCATATCCGCCCGACGGTCCACGGACGGTCTTAACCAACCCCGCCTGTCTAAGTTTTGAAAGTAGCTGCTCTAGATAAGACAAAGATATCCCCTGCCTTTTAGAAATTTCTGCTGCACCAATTGGTGAGCCATTCCCATACGTAGCCAAGTCAAACATGGCCGTAACCCCATACCTACCTTTAGTTGAAAGTTTCATGTTTAGGATTATAGAGTAGTTGACTGTTTTTGTCAAGTACTCTAAGAAAAAAAACTACAATGTCTCGTTCATACTGCCAGTGCGATAGCCTTTGAGATCAAAGGTCACATAAGTATAACCGAGTTGCTCAAACTTCTTAGCGATTTCATCTCTGACCTCGTCTTGGACAACATCAGGCAGTGAGTCTTGATCAACCTCAATTCGGACAATATCACCATGATGCCTGACTCGTAACTGTTTAAATCCCAAGGAAAGTAAAAATTTCTCTCCCTCTTCTACTCTCTTTAAAATCTCCGGGGTTATTTGAGTGCCATAAGGGATTCGCGAAGCCAAACAAGCATAAGACGGCTTATCCCAGGTAGGCAAATTGAGTTCTTTAGAGGCACCTCGAATGTCTTTTTTAGTAAACTCTAAATCTAGTAGAGGACTTTTTACTTCCAACTCACATTTAGCTTGTGTGCCAGGCCGATAATCGGACTTATCATCATAATTAGAACCATCAAGCACGTGGGGGATATTATTCTCTTTAGCAATCTGTTTTAATTTAGAGAATAATTCACTCTTACAATAATAGCAGCGCTCCTTAGGATTACTTATAAACTTTTCATTAGAAAACTCATCGGTTTGAATAATTTTATAGTTAACATCAAGTTTTTTGGCCAAATCCTCTGCCCATTTAACTTCATCACTGGGATAAGTTGGTGATTCGGCAATTACAGCCAAGACATTATCTTTGCCCAAAATATCTCTAGCAACCTTAAGGAGAAAAGTGCTGTCTACCCCACCAGAAAAAGCAATGAGGACCTTTTGTAGATAAGTTAAAGAGGCTTTAAGTTGTTCCAGCTTTGAGGACATAACTTAATCTTACAGGAGAATATTAGGGGAAACAAGGGTAGAGAGTCAGCCGAAACTAGGTTTTAGGTTTGGATGCCAGTATTGCTGCTCACAATGGCAATCTCCTCTGTTATATTTATCGTATCTCGAAAGGGGAAACTGGCACTATTATTGAAGGCTATTAGGGCATAGGAAAACCCATGAAGAGGGGGAATGCTCCCCAGGCTCTCATGGGCCATTTATCGCCCTTCCCTAGAAGTGTACTTCTATCGCCCTTGGTGGACATGGTTTAATACATAGTTCGCAGGCGATACACTTTTCCGAATCAAATGCTACTTCCATAGTTGCACGATCTTTGATATGGAGTGCTCCAGTCGGACAAATAGAGACACAAGCAGTGCATTGTGAACATTTGTCCCAGTTGACCCTGATATCTTTACTCAAGGGCTCAACAGAAATTCCCTGTTCTTTCAAGTATTTGATCCCTTTGTCAACATTGCCCGCCTCTCCGCTCAATTCTAAAACCATGTGCCCTTCTTGATCCGGTGTAATGCTGGCCTTCATGATATTAAAGCTTAAATCAAAATCCTTGATCAACCTATAAACGACCGGTTTATCAATTTTGTCTTTAGGGAAATTTAAAACTATTTTGCTTGCTGTCATCTTATTTGCCCTCCTTAACTGGTCGCTCTTTTAACGGCCCAAACTTGGGAGCCTTATCACCACAAGGCAAATCAGCAACTTTCTGGGTCAACAAAAACTCCCCTTTTTCGATCTTTTCCTTAAGATCAGTAGCAATCTCCAAAGCACCTTTGTAGCTGGAAAGCCCTGAAGTGGGCACCTTTTTGCCCTTAACCTCAATAGAACCACTCTTGAGCTGTTTATAATTAACCTCACCCAAAACATCAGGCTTGCCATTAGGATAAGAGTCGCTGTAATCAACCACCGCACAGGTAATATCTTCATCCTTAACAGAGACAAACTTAAGGATTTCTTCATCAAGGATTGGAATTGGGATCCCAATACCTACATTTAAACTTGTGCCATAACCAGACAAGCTAACACCCTTGATCCATTTTGGGCTCATGGCTTTTAGATCTCCAATCACGGCGATTGTTCCAGACGGTCGTTTAGGAACCCCATTCTCTGTCCTTGGCGCATGAGGGTTATGCTGGGTCCCCTGCCAGACAATGTACCCTTCTGCCCCACCCAACCAGATCCGAGTGCCAATTCCAAATGTTTTATAAAATGGATCATTTAAAAGCGGGGAAAGCTGTCCGGCACTGCAATAATTTGCATTGCCCAACTTTGGCTTAAGTGTCCCCAGATAGGTATAAATGGTTTTTTCAGACAAGTTAACAGCCACGTTGTAATTCTGATAACCATTTCTGGAGTTAAACAGCACCGCTTCGTTTAAATCCTTGATATTAATCAAAGAGTCTAAATGTTTGCGTGGATAACAATCTGTGCCATAAGCCTCTATTTGCATACGAATGTCTTTGCCCGCCACTAAGTCTTCAATCACATGGGCACCACCATAAGCAAAATTTCCTGGATGAATAACATTGCAGGGATCATCTTCCGACACAGCTGTTGCGCCAATATAAAGATCAACTGCTGCCCAGCCTGTATAGGCAGGAATACCGTTTAATAAGGCCTTCCCACCCCCAGCCTTAATCTTAGGTTTAGTGTGACCAAAATTAAAATAGGCTCCAGATGAACACATTGGCCCAAAAGTACCGGTGGTAACAACATCAACCTCCTGGGCTGCTGCTGCAATCCCTTTTTTAGCGACAATATCAATTATTTCTTCTGCTGTAACAACTACCGCCTTCCCTGCTTTAATCTTTTCGTTTATTTCTGCAATTGTTTTTACCATGTCTAATTAACTCCTTTTTTTTAAATAAATCGTTCTAGAAATTTCTTTTGCCCCCTGTTGAGGGCAAGCCATAATCCATAACATAACACAAAATCCTCCTCGTTTTAATCCTGAAACAGTTCCGTACTTAAATAGCGCTCCCCGGTATCAGGAAAAAGCACTACAATAAGCTTCCCTTTATTTTCTGCTCTCTCTGCGATTTCTATAGCAGCAAAAGCAGCTGCCCCGGAAGAAATACCCACCAACAAACCCTCTTCTCGTGCTAGCCTTTTCGTAGTTTTAAGGGCGGCATCATTAGAAACCTTAATAATCTCATCATAAATCTTGGTATCCAATACCTCTGGCACAAATCCGGCTCCAATGCCCTGAATCTTGTGAGAACAAGCTTGTCCCCCGGATAAAACCGCAGAATCAGTCGGTTCAACCGCAATAATTTTAATGTCTGGATTTTTCTTTTTCAAACCCGCCCCTACCCCAGTTATTGTTCCACCAGTCCCTACCCCAGCGACAAAGATATCAACTTTACCATCGGTATCCTGCCAAATCTCTTCAGCCGTGGTTTTTTTATGAATGGCAGGATTAGCCGGATTATTAAATTGCTGTGGCAAATAAGCATTTTTATTCTTTTTAACTAATTCCTCAGCTTTTTCAACAGCCCCCTTCATCCCTTTTTTCCCATCGCTGAGAACTACTTCGGCGCCCAGAGCTTTGAGCAGATTTCTGCGCTCTACACTCATGGTATCCGGCATAGTTAAAATAAGCTTATAGCCCTTTGCCGCACAAACAAAAGCCAAGGCAATCCCAGTATTCCCAGAAGTCGGTTCAACAATCACAGCCCCTTTTTTAATCTTGCCAGACTTTTCGGCCGCTTCAATCATGGCCACACCGATACGATCTTTAACACTAGAACAAGGGTTATAAGTCTCAAGCTTTGCCACAACCGCGGCCTTAACCCCGGCTGTAAGCTTATTTATTTTAACTAGAGGCGTATTACCAACCAACTCAGTAATATCTTTTGCAATCTTAGCCATTTATATTTCTCCTTAACCTTATTTTGATCTTTGCACTTGGATCTTTGATCTTGTTACACTATTATATATTATATACATAAGACCGTTCGCGTTGTCTTTTACGAATTACCAAATCTTCTAAACTTACTTCAGCCAACCCTGCCTTAATCTTATCTTGAACAACTTGAAAGGTAGAAAACAAGACCGGCGTCTTTTTCATATTCTTAGATACTAGCTCTATTTTTCCATCAAGATACTCAACCAACTCTAAAAGAGGGATATCGCTGGGATGCTTCTTTAATAAATAGCCCCCCTCTTTGCCTCTTTGGCTAACAACCAACCCCCCACGCTTTAAAATCAACAACAACTGCTCCAAATAACGAATGGGCAATTTCTGCGACTTGGCAATTTCCTTAATTTGGACAGGTCCTCCGCCATAAGCCAGGGCCAGCTCCAGCAAGGCTTGCAGACCATATTGAACTTTGATCGAAAATCTCACAACAGTAGGATATAGCAAATTAAAGTCAGGAGCAAGCGTTATTTTGACTAACACGACCAAATTAGTCAAGATAGGCTATCCCAAAGAAGCTTTTCCCTGTTGGTAGCTTTATATTCTAGACTTGAACCTCTTCATCAACAACGAATTGCTAACCACAGACACAGAACTAAAAGCCATAGCTGCCCCAGCAACTATAGGACTCAATAAAAAGCCGGTAAAGGGATAAAGCATTCCAGCGGCAATCGGGATCCCCAGAGAATTATAAGCAAAAGCCCAGAATAGATTTTGTTTAATTTTTCTCATTGCATAGGCACTTAAATCAATAGCGGTGACAACATCGCGCAGATCATCTTTGACCAAAACAACATCTCCTGTCTCAATCGCAACATCTGTTCCTGTCCCAATGGCAATGCCAATATCTGCTTGAGCCAAAGCTGGAGCATCGTTAATCCCATCTCCAACCATAGCAACTTTTTTTCCCTCAGCCTGCAGCTTCTTAACCTTGTCAGCTTTATCTTGGGGCAGAACCTCAGCCAAGACCCGATCAATACCAACCTGTTTAGCAACAGCCTCCCCTGTTCTTTTGTTGTCACCAGTAATCATCACAACTTCTCTGCCCATTTTATGCAATTGCTCTACGGCTTCTTTGGAATAGGGCTTTAAAGTATCTGCAACAGCAATTAAACCCAGCAGGGAATTGTTTTTCGCGACCAGCATGACTGTTTTTCCTTGTCCTTCCAGTTCAGCCATCCTTTGCTCAACAGTGGTAACATTTATATTTTTTTCGCTCATCAACTTTCGATTGCCCAGTAAAATAACCGCCTTATTATACTTAGCTTCCACCCCTTTACCCGATATAGAATTAAAACTTTCGGGGTCGGGAATATCTTTTCCTGCTGATTTTGCTTTTTTAACAATTGCCTCGGCCAAGGGATGCTCTGAGTTCTTCTCCGCAATTGCTGCAAGCAACAATAGCTCCCCCTCCCCCTCTACATCAGTTACCTCTGGTTTCCCCTTTGTTAATGTCCCTGTCTTATCAAAAACAATAGTAGTTAAACTCCCTGCCATTTGCAGAGCTCCTGCACTTTTGATTAAAATACCATGCTCTGCTCCTAAACCAGTGCCCACCATTACTGCCGTTGGTGTGGCTAATCCCAAAGCACAGGGACAGGCAATAATTAAGACAGCAATAAAAACCGTTAAAGCAAAAATAAAACTTTGGCCGACCACCAACCAAACAATGAAAGCCAAAACAGCAATGCCAAAAACTACTGGCACAAAAACTGCAGAAATCTTGTCAGCCAATTCTTCGATCGGGGCTTTGCTCCCCTGGGCTTCTTCAACCAGTTTAATTACTTGCGCCAAGAAAGTATCTTTGCCAATCTTTTCTGCTTTAAACTTAAAAGACCCGGTCTTATTGATAGTTGAACCGATAACCTTATCCCCGGCCTTCTTTTCTACCGGGATGCTCTCACCCGAGACCATCGATTCATCAACACTTGAATGGCCGTCAACAACCGTACCATCTACCGGCACCTTTCCGCCAGGCTTAACCACAATAATCTCCCCAATTTGAACCTCTTCAATTTTGACCTCAACTTCTTGACCCTTTCGCACAACAATTGCTGTTTTAGCCTGCAAACCAATCAGCTTCTTAATTGCCTCAGAAGTTCTGCCCTTGGCAATTGCTTCAAAGTATTTTCCTAGGAGGATAAAAGTAATCAGAAAACCAGCCACCTCAAAGTAGAAATCTTTCATACCAAAGACTGAGTTTCCCAGCCAGATTGAAACAGTAATAAAAAGACTGTATAGATAAGCAGAGCCAACACCAATTGAAACCAAAGTATCCATGTTGGCAGTCTTTGTTTTGATCAAAGAGATTATCCCTCTGGCAAAAAAGATACTGCCAATAAACATTATTGGCGTAGTTAGGATCAATTGGATAGTAGCAGCATTGTGCATCAGCAACTTAGGCATTGGCCAACCCAAAAGCATGACAAACATATAATATAGTAAAGGCAGACTCAAGGTTAGCGAGCCAACAAAGCGTTTAAGTAAATTCTTGATCTCTTTTTCCCTGGCCAGTTTTTCTAGATCCTGATCTTCCTCTTCTTTTTCAATCGGTTCATAGCCAGCCTCTTTGATAACGGCCTTAATTTTACCAATACCCACCTTAGCAGGATCAAATTTTATTACTACCTTCTGGTTTACTCTGAGATCCTTAGAAATAATTCCCGGCAAAGATGCCACTGCGCCTCCAACTGTGCCCACGCAATGGGGATTATCCATGCCCACTACTGTTAGCTGCAGAACATTTTCCTTTTCCTCCTCCTGCTCCTGTTCCTTTCCCCTTATAACTTTGTAGCCGGTTTTTTCAATGACTTGCTCAATCTTGGCAAGATCAGTAATTTTAGGATCATATTCAACCATGGCTTTCTCAGAAGCAAAATTGACTTTAGCGGAGATTACCCCTTTAAAACTCTTTAGTCCACTTTCAATTGCCGAGACACAAGAAGCACAGCTCATGCCAGCAATGGCAATAAAGATTTTTTCTTTTTTGGTCGGAATCTGCCCGGTATTAGAATCAGGATCTTTGGCCATTACTGCGCCTCCTTATTAGAATTTTAATCATGATTCTTTCTATAGTTTCGCCCGGGGTTGCAATGATTTCAACAAAGCTCATGAACTATTCTATCATATGCTTAATAGTCAGAAAGAAACAATCTTATCGCTCTCTTTAACCAGATCGTATAACTCTTTCATGGTTGATAAAGGGCAGGTTTCAGAACCTTCCGACTGGCGGATATTAAGGCAGGTGCCGCAGGCAAAGATTTTGCCGTCACTATTAACTAGAGATTGAATTTGTTCTTTAATGTTAAATTTATCTGTACTTAACGACTCACACTCCACTCCTTTGGCCAGGAGGAAAATTTTTACCGCATCCCCCTCTTTTAAGGAGAAATTCCCAAAGCGCAAAGCGTTCCAAACAGTTTCGGCGTCATTGGTCGCGATGATAATTCCTAATTTCATAGTTTCTTCCTCCTAATTTTATTAATCAATCCCGATAAAATGCTGATAATTTGATCGATTTCCCTTTGAGTATTATATTTACCCAAACTAAACCTTACAGCACCCAAAGCTAAATTTGGCTCTACTCCCATAGCCAGCAAAACCTTGGATGGTTCTTTATGACCTGCGTGACAAGCAGAACCAGTGGAAAGCGCAATATTTTTCATTTTTGCAAGCATCCCTTCGGAATCAACGCCGGCAAAACTCAAGTTTAGGGTGTTGGGCAACCGTTTAATCGGATGGCCATTTAATTTGAGTCTTTCGACTTTATCGATTATTCCATGATATAATTTTTCTCTTAATTCAAAGACCTGCCCACGATATTTATTCAAATCCTTGCCTGCGATCTTAGCTGCTTTTCCCAAACCAACAATCGAAGCCACATTTTCAGTTCCCGCCCGGCGGCCGCTTTCATGCCCCGCGCCATGTATAAGCGGCTCAAGCTTTGTTCCCTTGCGGATGTATAATACCCCAACACCCTTAGGAGCGTAAAACTTGTGGCCGGCAATTGACAACAGATCAACTTTAAGCTTCTCGACTTTTGTTTCGATCTTGCCAATAGTTTGCGCCGCATCCGAATGAAACAAAATCCCGTGTTTTCGGGCGATCTTTCCAATATCCGCAATGGGCTGAATAGTTCCAACCTCATTATTAGCATGCATAATAGTAATTAAAATGGTTTTGGGTGTTATGGTTTTCTTGACATCGTCAGGATCAACCATGCCGTATTGATCAACTGGAAGATAGGTGACGTTAAAGCCTTTCCTCTCGAGGTATTTACAAGGATTGATAATCGCCGGGTGTTCGATCTGGGAAGTTATGATATGGTTCCCTTTAGCTTTTAATATTTCGGCAACACCTTTTAGCGCTATATTATTGGCTTCGCTGCCGCCGGAAGTAAAAATAATTTCGGATATTTCGCAGCCTAAAAGGTTTGCCACCCTTTGTCTGGCTTTTTCTACTCCTTCTTTGGCGGCTTTTCCAATAATATGGGAAGAAGAAGGGTTGCCATAATGCTTTTTGAGATAAGGGAGCATTTCTTTCAAAACTTCAGGACCAATGGGAGTGGTGGCATTGTAATCAAAATAAATAGTTTTCATCGTCATTTTATTGCCACCAAAAGAGCCAGGTCCGATTTAAGAAGTTTGCTTTCTAGAAGAGAAAGAGCCTCTTTGGGAAACAATTTTCTCATGGTTTTAAAATTAAATTTATGACATTCACTTCCCTTTCCCTCTTCTTCAATAATGTAATCGGCTATAATTAGTCGACCGCCGGGCTTCAAAATTCTTTTTATTTCCGAAAGCGCCCTTTTCTCATCATTGACATGATGCAGTGTGTATGCCATTGTCACCGCGTCAAATATATTGTCTTTAAAACAGATCATGTTGCCGACATCTCCTTCAACACACTCAACCAAACTGGGCACCTTGATTTTATGAGCCATTTTTTTAGCCTTCTTAAACCCCATCCCAGAAATATCCAGCCCGGTTATTTTCCTGCCTGTATGTTTAGCAAGATAGTTACAGAGTTTACCTTCGCCACAGCCGATATCCAGAATATTTTCGGCTTCTCCCAATCTTTTGGCTATTTCAATATAAAGCACTCTATCTTTCATAAATTACACAAACCATGTTTTTAACATCTTTTCGAATTCTTCTTTTGCTTTGTGCCCTTGTACCGAAGGGGAATTGATTGATATTCGTGGGGCTGGATAAGCGTAAAAGTTTCCCGATCCTTCTGACGCCATTCCCTCTCCTGTTTCGATATAGCAGACCCCTTTGCCGTCAAAGACGGCTCTCGGTTCTTCACCCCGAATATCTGACGCAATATTACTTGCCACCGTCGCCGCCTGCTCTTCGGCAAAAACCCCGGCTTTGGGCAATGCTTTAAAATTAAAAAGAGTGATTGAAGCGCTATCCCCAATTACATAAACGCCTGGCAATCTAGTCTCCAGTTCTTCCACATTGCTTAGCACACGCAGACTTTGAGGATGAGTTGGAATATAACCGCTGGAGTCGGTGAGACCAGCGGCAACCAGCACCGGAGGAATACGATGCGGAGGCACACCAATTAATAAATCGTAACTTGATTCCTCGCCACCTTTAAAAATGATCTTTTGTGAGGCACCGTCGACACGCTCCACTTTTTCATTAGGATGATATTTGATGCCACGTCCCTCAACCATTTGTCTAAACATTGCTGCAATTTCCGGACCAGCCACAGCCATGGGCATACTCTCCGGGGTAAACAAGTGAATTTCTGTTTTTTCTCCAAGCCCGCGCTTACGCAACATTGATTCGATAAGGAGTGTCGCTTCATACGGGGCGGGAGGACAGCGAAAAGGAGTGTTTGACACAAAGATAACAATTTTGCCCCCGTTAAATTGCTGTAATGCGTCGTGCAGTCGTGCTGCACCCGCCGCATCATAGAGGTTGTAAACCTGCTCAACAAAACCAGGCACGCCCTCAGGATACGACTCAGATCCCAAAGCGATAACAAGATAATCGCCGGTCAGCGTTCCGGCTGATGTGTGAACAGTCTTCTTCTCCGGCTCGATACGGATAACCTCCGCCTGTACCCACTCAATATCTTTACGCGCCAGAGCAGCTAGGGGTCGTTCAACATCATCAGGATATTTCCTGTCCCCGGTCATAACCCAAAGATTTACCGGCCCTAAAGAAAACTTCGCATTTTTTTCGATTACGACAATACGATGTTCCGGCCCGAGCCAACCTCGCAAACGATAAGCTACTGCCAGACCACCCCAACCACCACCCAAAACAAGAACTGCTTTACCCATACCGCTCACCTTAATTTCGCAATTAATTTCTTGGATTCAGTTAATTGCTCCAGAAGAACTTCTCTCATTATGTCACAAGCCCTAATGACTTTTGGATTTGAAATTCGATAATAAACGCTCGTTCCTTCTCTTCGAGTTTTGACAATGCCCTTGGTTCGCATGACAGCTAAATGCTGGGACAAATTCGCTTTTCTTATTTTTAATTTTGCGAGCAATTCCCCCACCGACATCTCCATATTTCTTAGGGTGTTTATTATTTCAATCCTTTTCGGATTGGCCAAGACCTTACAGACCTCGGCGTGCAATTCATACACTTGTTTCATGGTTTCGATAATTATAAACTAAGTAGCTTTAGACGTCAAGCTAAAATCCCATAAAGATTTATTCGGGCACAAAAATACTCTCCCGCCGTTCTTTGTCTGACAGGCCGCCGCCCCCTACTTTTGCCTATTTAGCGTACTTTCCCGGATTCTTTTTGAATTCACCAGGACAAGCGGCACAGCAGAAATAATAGGTTTTGCCCTGGTACTCTGTACTAGCATAAGCCTGTGACTTTTTCACATTGTTCCCATTACCGGACATTTAATAGTTCTTGTCCTTTTAGCCAAACAAATAAAACAGGCACCACAAATAAATTTAAAAAGGTGGCGCTAAACAAGCCGCCAATTAAGGGCGTAGCCATTGGTTTCATAATTTCCGAACCAGCGCCGCCAGAAAACATTAGCGGAATCAAAGCCAAGACAGTGGTTGAAACTGTCATCATAATCGGCCTGACTCTAAGCTTGGCCCCCTCAATTACAATTGCTTGAAGATCGGCCAGGCTTCTAATTGGTTGGCGCGCTGTTAGGTCATTTAAAACCGAGATCATAATGATGCCCGCATCAGTAGCAATCCCAGCCAAGGCAATGTAGCCCACCCAGACTGCCACAGAAAAATTAAAGCCCAGGATAAATTGCAGTATTAAGCCACCGGCAATAGCAACCGGAATCCCTAAAAAGATTATTAACAATTGTTTAAACGAATTAAGCGCTAAATAGAGCACAAAAAAGATCAGAAAAAAGGCCAAGGGCACTATTAGCATAAGTTGTTGTTTGGCTCGCACCTGGTTTTCAAACTCGCCTGACCACTGGATAAAATAACCTGGCGGCAATTTAACCTTTTGGCTGACAACTTTGCTGGCTTCTTCCACAAAACCGACCATGTCGCGACCTCTAACATTCATTAAAACAAAAGCGCGCAGCAAACCATTTTCCGAATTGATCATTGAGGGCCCAATAGTAGTAGTAATTTTTGCCAGCTCGGCCAAAGGAATTTGTCGCCCATCTGGGCTAGCAACCAAAACCCGTTGTAAATCAGGCAGGCTCTGGCGCAGCTCTCTCATATATCTGACCCTAATCGGATAGCGCTCTCTGCCCTCAACAGTCCAGGTTAAAGCTTGCCCGCCTAAGGCCATTTCAATCACGCTTTGTACATCATTAATGCTAAGGCCATAACGTGCAATGGCTGGTCGGTCAATTTTTATTTCCAAATACGGTTTACCAGCTACTTTTTCCGCATAAACATCAGTTGCCCCCCTAACTTTTCTGACTTCTTGTTCCACTTGCTTTGCCAGCTGACCTAAAACATTAAGGTCTGGCCCAAAAAATTTTACCCCAACGTTGGTCCTGATCCCAGTAGAAAGCATGGCAATGCGATTAACAATGGGCTGGGTCCAGATATTGGACACGCCAGGAATCTGCAAAGCCTGATCTAAGTCCATAATTAATTTATCTTTGGTCATCCCCTTAGGCCAAACTGATTTTGGTTTGAGATTTATGACAGTCTCAAACATTTCAATCGGCGCCGGATCAGTTGATGTTTCGGCCCGACCCAATTTGCCCACCACCTGCTCAACTTCGGGAAAGGCTTTAATGATCTCATCCTGCTGCTGCATAATTTTAAAAGCCCGAGTTAAGGAAACAGCCGGTGACATGACCGGCATAAAAAGGATTGAGCCTTCATCTAAAGGCGGCATAAATTCTCGGCCAATCAATCTAGCTGAACCAAAACCCAAAAGTAAAATTACCATCACAACTGCCATGATAATTTTAGGATAAGCCAGGGCCTTACGCAGTAATGGTTCATAAATCAAGCTCAATTTACGAGCCACGGGGTTTTCTTGTGGCGACTTAAGGTTGCCACGCAACAAAAAAGTGGCTAACACAGGCACCAAAGTTAAGCTTAAGATTAAAGCACCGGACATGGCAAAGGTTTTGGTATAAGCCAGAGGCCTAAAAAGCTTGCCCTCTTCCCCCTGCAAAACAAAGACCGGAATAAAGCCAATTATCGTGGTCATGGTAGCAGTTAAAAGCGGCGCGGCAATTTCTTTAACAGCTGTTAAGGTTGCTTCAATCACACTCTCTTTTTCCGGCCGCTCCGCCAGGTGACGGAAAATATTTTCTGTGACAACAATGCCATAATCGACCATGGCACCAATGGCAATGGCTAAACCGCCTAAAGACATGACATTGGCGTCAATGCCAAAATAGTACATGGCAATAAAAGAAATTAAAACACCAATCGGTAAAACCAGAGAAACAATCAAGGTCGCAGGTAAACTAAGCAAAAAAGCATAGATGACCAAGACAGTTATTAATATTTCTTGATTAAGCGCTGAAGTTAAAGTGGCAATTGTTCTCCCAATCAAACCGGTGCGATCATAAAATGGCTTAATCGTAACACCAGCCGGCAAACCAGGTTCTATTGCCTTTATTTTTTGTTTAACCCGGTCAATAACCTGCCGGGGATTTTCGCCATAGCGCATCACCACCACCCCACCAACTGCTTCTTGACCTTCCTTATCCAAAGCCCCACGCCGAAAAGCCGGCCCCAAAGAAATATTACCGAGGTCTTTTAAATAAACCGGCACACCGTTATGTTCGGCCACAACAACATCTTCCAAATCTTTGACTGATTTAACAAAACCCAACCCCCTAACAATAAATTCCCTTGAGCCGTCTTCTACCACCCCTGCCCCAACATCAAGATTGGATTTTTTAACTGCCATAAAAACTTTGCTGGCCGGGACGTTGTAAGCCAGAAGACGATTAGGATCAATATCAACCTGATATTCTTTGATAAAACCACCCACTGAAGCAACTTCTGCCACCCCAGGCACAGAATTTAATTGGTAACGCACATACCAATCCTGAATAGAACGCAATTCCGCTAAATTTTTATCTCTACCTTCCACCGTATACCAGAAAATTTGTCCCAAACCAGTTGCGTCAGGACCCAGAGCCGGCACAACCCCTGGCGGCATATCCTTTTGCACTACGTTTAAGCGCTCTAAAACCCTGGATCTGGCATAATAATAATCAACATTGTCATTAAAGATCATATAGATCATGGAAAAGCCAAAGGCCGAAGAAGAACGAATAACTTTAACGCCAGGCACCCCCTGCAATGCATTGGTTAAGGGATAGGTAACCTGGTCTTCCACATCTTTGGGCGATCGACCCATCCAATCGCTATAAACAATAACCTGTTTTTCGCCAATATCAGGGATGGCATCAATGGGCGCATTTTGAACAGCATAAATCCCCCACAAAACCAAGAAAACAAAAAAAGCCAGCGAGACTATTCTTCTTTTTAAAACCAGTTCAATTATTTTGTTGATCATTATTTTCTACCTCTTTAGCCCCAGAGCCGTATAAACCAGACGTTCCCCCTGACAGCTCACTTTGTGAATCAAGCAAAAAATTGGCTTGGCTAACAATTAGTTCTCCGGCTCTAAGCCCAGAGATTAGCGGATAAACCGCTCTTTCTTCTTTGTTTTCTTGAGTATAAGCTAGGGGACCCAAGACAACCGGCCTTCTTTCGTAATAGCCAGAGCCTTTGGCAACATAAACTAAGATATTTTTGCCAGTTATCAAAGCAGCTGCTTTGGGAATTGCCAACTTTACGCCTAAGGGAACATTAAACATGACATCGACATACATATTAGGGCTTAACTTTTCGGCAGCATTCAAAACTTCAATCCGAACTCTACTGCTTCTGGTTTTAGGATCAAGCACAGGCACAATTGCTCTAACTACCCCAGAAAAATTTTCTTCGGGATTGGCCAAAGATTTAATTGTCGCTGTTTGGCCAACTGCTACTCCCCGATTTTCGTATTCATAAATATCAGCATATACCCAGGCTCGCTCGCCAGGTAAAATCAAAGCTTGATCAGGCTGCTTACTATTATTTAAGCGCTCAAGCTCAAGCTGGCTTAGGCCCAACAGTTTTAGTTTGGACTGCGTTAAGGCTAAAACACTTTTGTCATTTAAGCTGGCAAGATATTCCTGCTCTGCCACATTTAATTCCTGATCAAAGGCCACCACACCAGCCGCCCTTATCGTTCGATAGATTGGCAGTTTTTTCAGCTGACTTGCTTGAACCCGGGCTAATTTAATTTGCTGACCGGTTAGTTTAATCATTGAAACATTAGCCGACATATCCATAGGCGCTGGCTCGTTATCAGGATAAAAGATTAAGCCCTTTTGCCCAGTGGAAAACTTAAAATTGGCCTGCTGAGTTTTTCCGTCATTGGTTTTAATATTTAAACCTAGATTCCAGGTTCCCAGCATAGAGACTGACAAGAGCGTCTCATAGCTTTGCCCCTTAAGCTGGGCCAAAGCCTCAGCCTGCATGGCCGGCATATTACCCATGGCTGGCATGCCAGAGCTAACCTTAACCTGAGCAGATGTAATTGGTTGAAGTTTTTGATCAAGAATTTTAACCTTGAGGCCAAGATCTCCCACCCTGGGCGGATTAGGAGACAGCGTCACTTCAAGTTGAAGGTCGCCCACTTGATAAGTTGGAACAGGTTGAGAAGCCAAAAACTTCCAGCCTAAAAAAATCCCCAGCAAAACTACCACCAACCCCACAACTATGTTTTTTCTTTTCATTATATTTCCCTCCCTAGCATTGCTTCCAGCTTAGCTTTATAAATTTGCATGCTGACTAAATTACGATAGCGTATCAGTTGAGCGTTAAAATATGTTTTCTCAATATTTAGCAGACTTAAAAAATCAAGCTTGTTAACTTGATAAGCTGTTTGAGCCGCAGCTAAAGCCTGCTTAGCTTTGGTTACAATAGTTTGCCGATACAATTTTTCTGTCCGCACAGCTTGGTCAAGTTGAATGTATGTTGTTTCTACTTGCTTTTGTAATTCATTGCTATAATCAACATAAGCTTGCTGAGCCACATCCTGGCTAAAGCCAATTTCAGCCACTTTAGCTTGTTGAGTCCAGAACCAGAGCGGAATCTCCGCTGATAAGTTAAGATCCCAACCAGTCAAACCAACTCCAGGGGTTTCACGCTCAAGAACTGTCGTCTTAAGATCAGGCCAATATTGCCATTTAGCTAAGGCTAGTTGATCTTGACGGGCCTGATCAGCCGCGGCTAAAGATTTAAGCTGAAAATTACTTTCCGTATTTAAAGCTTCTAGGCTGACATTAAACTCAAATGTTTGTGGTTTTGTTCCCAAACTGCCCGCAGTTTGCTGATTAAGCACTCTTTGCAATTCTGTTTTCGCCAGCCCAACTTTTTGATTCAAAGTAATTTGGTCATTAGCTAATTTTTCTGCCTCAATCTGAGCGAGAAGCACATCAGAATAACCTGCTTTAAGCACAGCATATTTGCTTTGGGTCACAGAACTTAAGCCCTGTAAAATTGTCAGGTTAGCTTGGTTAATCTCTTGTTCTTTTTCTGCCAGGAACAAGCCAAAATAAGCCGCAATTACTGCTTGACGTGTATTCCAGCTTGATTGTTGAGACATATAGCCAGCTTGTTGGGCTTGTTTTGCCGCCGCTGAACCTTGCAGCCAAAGTTTATAGGGGAATGGTATTTTTTGCGCCAAGCCATAACGCCTTAGCGTTGAATTAGTAGGGTTAAGGCTACTGGCCGGGATCTGCATAAACTCATACATTAATTCCGGCTCATTGAGCCAACTAGCTTGGGTGGCAACAGCCTGGGCTTGACTAGCTTTAGCCTGAGCCGCAACAATTTGCGGATTTTGCTTTTGAGCCAGATTAATGGCTTGCTCAAGCGTTAAAGCCTGCACCAGCGAAGAAAAGATAACTACTAATAACAATGAAAGAACAAAGCCTCGCATACTAACCTCCTTTACTCAAATAAAAACAGGAACAGGAAGTTTAGGCGCTAGGTGGGGCGTGAATTATATAACTTTTATCTTTAAAACGCTGGCTATACAGAAGATCAGCCAATAAAACTAGTTTTGGTAACAGCTGTTTAGCTGAAATCAGCTTAGCGGTTTGTTGGCCTATAACCAGCTGACATTCTTTTTGCTGACCACCACAATGGCTAAAGCCTTTTTCTGCTTGACAGATAGAAGCCGCCGCAAAAGTCCAAACAAAAGCGGCTAAAACCATTATTGTTAAAATTTTAAAATTTTTGAAAGACATCAATCAACTCCTCAATATGTTTTTTCCCTTTACCCTTTTTGATTGCTTCGGAAACACAGCTTTCTAAGTGATCTTTTAAAATGCAACTACCAACACTAGATAAGGCTGCTCTAACCGCTGCAATCTGAGTCAAGATATCAACACAATATCTAGGCTCTGCCACCATCCTCTTTAGGCCTGCGACCTGACCAGAGATACGGTTTAAGCGTTTAAGAATCTTAACCTTTTCTTTACTCCTAAGCATACCCATATAGGGTATATCAAAAACAATAAAATAGCCAGCCCTTTTTCGGCCTTAGTTGACCAATTAAATCGAGATTAAAAAAATAGGGGCAAATCTAAACCTAGTCTTACATCCCAACCAAGCTGACCAACACATTGTCAGCTTTTAGACTAATAACCACAAACAGGGCATTTTATATTTCTCGAAACATCAACCCGTCTAAAATTCATTTCTAAAGCATTAAAGATTATTAACTTGCCAATTAATGGCTCACCAATCCCCAAAATTAATTTTAAGGTTTCTGTCGCCTGAAGCAAACCAATTACACCGGCCAAAGCCCCCAGCACCCCAACCTCTTGGCAACTAGGAACCAAACCAGGAGGAGGAGCAGCAGGAAACAAACAACGATAACAAGCGCTCTTACTAGGACTAACAACCATTACCTGCCCTTCAAATTGAAAAAGAGCCCCATAAACTAAAGTTTTCTTGGCTTCAACACAGGCATCATTAAGTAAATATCTAGTGGGGAAATTATCACTACAATCAACAACAAGGTCATAGCTTTTTAAGACTTCTTTGACACTATCGGAACTCAAACGTAATTTACGAGGCACAACCTTAACCTCGGGATTAAGTTTGTTTATTTGAGCAGAAACCACAGCAACCTTATCCTTACCAACATCATCGGTAGTATAAATAATTTGGCGGGGTAGATTACTCAACTCAACAAGGTCAGAATCAACCACCCCTAAAGTACCAACCCCTCCCCCAGCAAGATAAAGAACCACCGGACAACCCAAACCACCAAGCCCAACAATTAAAACCTTTGCCGCCAAAAGTTTTTCCTGACCCGCAACCCCTACCTCAGGCAAAATAATTTGCCGGCTATATCTTTCAAGTTGTTCTTTGTTTAAAACCATCCTCATCCACCTGCCATAAAACGAATAATCTCTACTTCATCCCCAGCCTGTAAAACCAAAGCAACATATTGTTCTTTAGCAATAATTTGTCGATTAACCTCGACAGCACAAATATGAGGAGAAAGGTTTTTTCTGCTTAGCAAGTTGGCAATATTAGTCTCCGGCTCAACCTGCCACTCTTCTCCATTGACCTTAATCTTGATCATTTATACCTGCCCCTTCTTTTGGCAAGAGACAAAAAGGATTTCATAAGTCGCCACAACTCCCTTTGCTGAACTTGGCAATAAACTATTAATTTTATCCTTAGTCATTAAGCCCTGCTGTTCCAAAGGCTTAAGACTTTTTGAGCCAATCTTCTTCATCGAGCTAAGCAAAGAACAAACGTCTTGATAATTTTTAGCTACAATCTCTCGTTCTACTTTAATTTCTACAAAGTCCCTGGCCAACAATTCCTCTATCTCCTGTTGAGAACGAAAGTTATTAATTGACCAATTAACAGCTTTTAACTCTTTGAGTGTCTCTGGTCCAAAGGTTGCAAAATAAAATCTCCCCTCTTTTTTTAATACCCTGCTTACCTCGGCAAAAACCTTTTCCAGATCCATCCACTGGCAAGCTAAACTAGAAACCACCCAATTAAATATATTATCAATTAAAGGCAAGTCCTCCCCATCTCCAACCTCAAACTTAATCCTTTGACTACTGGTACTGTATTTAGCCACCTCAATCATCCCTGGAGCCAGATCAAGACCCAACACCTCTGTTTGATGATACTTTTCTGCGATTAAACGAGCCAACAACCCTGTGCCACAGCCAATATCAAGAATCTTCCCAGACAGTTCCGGTAAAGACATAAAGAATTTAGCTAAAACTTCTTGTTGTAAATCAGCGTATTGGTCATAACTAACCGCACTCTTGGAAAACGACTGTTTAATTTTTTGCTTATCCATTATTACTAATAAACCCCCTAACTAAATCATGAAACTTATCTGGCTGCTCTAGAAATGGGGTATGCCCTACCCCCTTAAAAACAACAAGCTGACTGTTGGGGATTTTTTCCTTCATATATTCAGAGGAAGCTGGCAGCGTAATTGTATCCTGATCACCATGAATTAAGAGAGTCGGAACCTTGATCTCTGGTAAAAACTCTCGCCAATCATAGTTTTTCAATCCTTCAAACCAGCGCAATAAATCCTCTTCTGGTGGCTGAGGTAAAGTATCAATTAGATGATGATACTGTTTATCTTTAAAAACCAGCTCATAAAAATACTGCATGCCAGTTTTATAATCCTGCCGAAACTTCTTTTCCAACCTTTGCAACAAAACCGGCTCAATGCCTTGAGGATAATTAGCAGATTTTAGATATTTGGGGAAAGCTGAGACTAAAATAAGCCCTTTAACTTTATGAGGAAAATCTTGATAAAGCTTAAAGGCCTTCCAAGCCCCCATTGACCAGGCAATTATATAAACCGATTCATGCGCCAAGATATGATCAGAGTTTGTCACAATCAGGTGATCGTGCTTGAACATATCCATTTGCTGCTGCCAAACAGCTGGCCCAGTAGCAAAGCCATGAATGAATAAGATTACATTTTTTTTCAAACCAGAACCTCTCTTTTCCTTTTTCTCCCCTCTCCCTCTGGGAGAGGGGCTGGGGGTGAGGGCATATATAACTATGTTATAATCTTAACATGGATTATCAACAACTCGCAAAAGAGGTTATTGCCGGCTCTGCCTTGTCTTTCAAGCAAGCCCTGGACTTAATTAACACACCTGACGAGCACACCTTTGAGTTTTTAGCAGCTGCCAATATGATTAAACAACATTTTAAGGGCAACAAAGTAAAACTTTGCGCGATTGTTAATGCTAAATCCGGCCAATGTTCGGAAAACTGCTCATTTTGTGCCCAATCAGCGCATCATAAAACCAAAGTTTCGTCTTATCCCTTAATGGAACCGGCAGAAATCTTAAAAAACGCCAAAAATGCTGAAACAAACTCTTCGGCCACTTGTTTTTCCATTGTCACTTCTGGCAAAGCGGTTAAAACTGCTGAAGAAAAACAAAAAATCGGTGAAGCTCTAGAAGGAATCTCCGCTCAAACCCAAATGAACCGTTGTGTTTCCACTGGAACCTTGGATAAAGAGACTATTTTGGACTTGAAAAATAAAGGTTTAAAACGCCTCCATCACAATTTAGAAACAGCGGAAAGCTTTTTCCCTCAAGTCTGTACTACGCACACCTATCAAGAGCGAGTTGAGACCATTAAAACTGCTAAAGAAGCTGGAATAGAAGTTTGTTCTGGCGGAATTTTTAACCTTGGTGAAAGTTTAGAACAACGAGTTGAGTTGGCTTTTGCTTTAAGAGAATTAGATCCTGTTTCTGTACCAATTAATATTCTTAATCCAATTGAAGGCACTCCTGCCGCAGCAAGATTTAAACCCATTTCTCCCTTGGAAGTGTTGCGACTAATTGCCACTTACCGCTTTGTGCTTCCAGATAAAGACATCGGACTTTTCGGAGGGAGAGAAACCTCTTTAAAAGAACTGCAACCACTAATGTTTATTGCTGGGGCTAATGTGACCTTGGTTGGCGACTATTTAACCACAAAGGGACAGGAAGCTAACAAAGATTTAGAAATGATTAGAAATCTAGGCTTGGAGATTGTATAATAAAACCATGACCAACAAAGACATCAGATGGCTCCAACGCTTTGTCAATTACCAGAAAGCACTCCAACAACTTTCTAGATTTATCGCCAAGGGAGACCTAAACGAACTTGAGGAGCAAGGCTTGATCCAATCTTTTGAATACACCCATGAACTCGCTTGGAATACCCTAAAAGACTTCTTAGAAAATAGCGGCAACAAAGAAATTTTTGGCTCAAAAGACACCAGCAGAAAGGCTTTTCAACTAAATTTAATCGCCAACGGTGAGGTCTGGATGGATATGATCCAAAGCCGTAACGAAACCTCACACACCTACAATGAAGAAACTTCCAAGAAGATCACCAAAAGTATTGTTGATCAATACCATTCTGAATTCATCAAACTGGAAAGAAAACTCAAAGAGCTGGCAAAGAAAGAGCAATGAAGTTCGGACTCAAAGAAGAAACCATCAAAAAGATAACAACTATCTTTGCTAAACACTCTCAAGTGGAAGAAGTAATTATTTATGGCTCGCGAGCAAAGGGTAATTTCAAAAATGGCTCTGATATTGACCTAACATTAAAAGGCCCGAACCTAAATCTGACCATGATTAACAAGATAAGTTCTGAAATTGACGATTTGCTACTACCCTATTCTTTTGATATTTCGATTTTTGAGCAAATAGACAGCCAGGACCTGATTGATCATATTAAGAGGCGGGGTGTGGTATTTTATTCCTTGAAGAAGAACTAAATAGAATCAAACAAGCCAATCTCTACCGAGAAATAAAGGTCATCGAAAATACTGACGGCAGAACCATCGCTATTAACGGCAAAGAATACTTAAACTTTTGCTCCAACAACTATTTGGGCCTAACTCACCATCCTGAAGTCATAAAAGCTGCAAAAGATGCTATTGATAAGTTCGGTACAGGCGCCGGAGCCTCAAGATTAATCTCTGGCACAACTATTCTGCATCAACAATTAGAAGAAAAATTAGCTCAATATAAAGGTTGCGAAGCAGCCATCGTCTTTCCAACCGGTTACATGGCAAACATTGGAACGATCAGCACTATCCTCAACCCTACAGATACCGATCCCCATACCAACACCGTCATTATCGATCGCTTAAATCACGCTTCAATCATCGATGCCTGCAAACTCTCCAAAGCTAAACTGCAGGTTTATCCACACAAAGATATGGGAGCTCTGGAAAAGATCTTAAAACGATCAGCTAAGTTTTCAAAACGTCTAATCGTGACAGACTTAGTCTTTAGTATGGACGGTGATATTGCTCCCATTCAAGAAATTGCCACACTGGCCCAAAAATATGATGCCATGCTAATGACAGATGAAGCACATGCCACGGGAGTTCTGACACAGGACACAGGACACAGGACTCAAGACCTAATAATAATGGGAACACTTTCAAAAGCCTTGGGGAGTCTTGGCGGTTTCATTTGTGGCTCACAAGAACTGATTGATTACTTAAGAAACAAAGCCAGGAGTTTTATCTATACCACAGCTTTACCACCAGCCAATTGCGCAGCAGCTTTAAAGGCTCTCGAACTTTTAGAAACTCAACCGGAAATCCAACAAAAACTTTGGGAAAATATTTCTTATTTTCGGTCCTGTGTCTTGGGTCTTGAGTCCTGTAGCTCTCCCATCATCCCCATCATCATCGGGGAAACTGAGAAAACCCTAGAAGTTTCTGCTAAGTTGTTTGAGCATGGCATCTACGTCTCAGCCATCAGACCACCAACCGTACCCAAGGGCCAATCACGCTTACGAATAACACTCTCAGCACTACACACTAAGGAGGACATCAAATGCCTGGCATCTTTATTACAGGAACTGATACCGGCTGCGGCAAAACAGTATTTTGCGCAGCTTTAGTTAAACACTTTCGATCAGAAGGTATTGATTGTGGCTACATGAAACCAATTTCATGCGGGTCAAAGAAGGATAACGACGCTGTTTATCTGAAGAAGCTCCTAAAACTCAAAGATCCTCTCGAACTAATCAATCCAATCAGCCTGCCTTATCCATTGGCTCCCTATGTTGCCGCCAAAAAGGCCAAAAAGAAAGTTAATCTTAAAAAGATTAGAGACTCCTACGCTCTACTTTCTACTCTCCACTCTCTACTTATCATCGAGGGGGCTGGAGGAGTTCTAGTGCCTATCAGAAAGGATTATCTAGTAATCGACCTAATCAAAGAGCTCAAAGTCCCTACTATAATAGTAGCCAAGGCTGGCTTGGGCACTCAAAACCATACCCTCTTAACGATTGAAGCTTTACGAAGGAGAAAAATCAAAATCCTTGGCATCATAATGAATGGTTTTACTGGCAAAGAATTATCTGAAGAAACAAATGCTGAGGTTATTGAAAGATTTTCTGGCGTGCCAATCATAACCAAGCTCCACTGGCAAACTTGACTTTGTCTCCCGTGTCAAATCATATAAGAACCTAACCCAAATGGATATCGTTAAATCAATTAAGACCTAACCGAAATCACCTCCCTCCTTGGCAGGGTTCTTT
>MEUC01000035.1 GCA_001771545.1 candidate division WOR-1 bacterium RIFOXYB2_FULL_42_35
GTTTGGCCATTATTTGTCACACTCCTTTTTAAGAAATGTAACATTTCTACTTTGGCCATGTGTAACATTACTACTTTGGTGCTACAAAAGGTTTAAGCCGCTTGACAAACTAAATTTGCCGCAATATACTTATTTCAGTTTATTATTATTTATAATAAAAAAATGAAATACTTTGATTTTAAGAAAAAACTAGAAAAGCCCCTTTTCACCACGCAAGATATCCGCCTTTTGGGTGACAAAGTATTTGCTTACCAGCTTTGTTTGTGGCAAAAACAAGGCTATATTATCAAATTAAAAAATGGTGTGTATGTTTTCACTGATGGGATTGGCCAGGTTAAGCCGGAAACAATTGCTGCCAATCTCTATGCCCCCAGTTATATCAGCCTGGAAAAGGCCTTGTCCTTTTACGGGTTGATTCCTGAAATGGTTTACTCTATTACTTCGGTTACGCCTAAAACCACCCGCACTTTTAAAAACCGGCTGGGTAATTTTACCTACCAGCACCTTAAACCCGCTTTATTTTGCGGGTATCGTGAAATAAAAGACGGGCCGGCCTCTTATCTCCTGGCCGAGCCGGAAAAAGCCCTTCTGGACTATTTATATTTGCACAAGATCAAAGACAAAAAAGATTGGCAAGGCCTGCGCCTTAACCAAAAGATTATCAACAACACATTTCGACCCAAACTTTTTGCTAATTATCTTAGATTATTTGATAATAAAAAATTAACCGCACTGTGCTCAAAAAATCTGGAGCTAAAATAATGCTGGGTTGGGAACAAATTAAGGACTATTTCCCCCAAGAATTAGCTAAACTAAATCCCAAAGGCATTTTAGTGGAATACCTGCAATATGAAATATTAGATTCTATTTTTAAACAAGCTGGTTCGGAAAAATTAAGTTTTATTGGCGGCACCGCTATCCGCATCATCAATAACAGCCAGCGTTTTTCTGAAGACCTGGACTTTGACAATTTTGGGCTTAGCGCCAAAGGCTTTCATTTATTGCTGGAAAAAGCCTGCGCTGAAATGAAGCTCAAGGGGTTTGAGTTGGAAAGGGAATTCGTCAGCCAGGCTCCGCATTACCATTGCTACATTAAATTCCCTGCCCTCCTTAACCAATTAAAAATATCCGGACATAAGGATGAAAAAATCCTGGTCAGCATAGACGCGGAAACAAAAAAGAAAATTTTTAAACCGGAGATAAAGGCCTTAAATAAGTTTGGGGTCTTTAGGAATTTGCCCGTTAACCCCGCAACTGTTTTATTGGCACAAAAATTGTTGGCAATTTTATATAGAAAACGGGAAAAAGGCCGTGATTTTTATGATGCTTCTTTTCTTTGGGGCTTAGCAGAGCCGGATTATATCTACTTAAAAAAGCTTACAGATTTAGAGCCGGCAGGTTTCAAGCAAAAGCTCTTAAGCCGCTGCCAAAAGCTAAATTATAAAGCCCTGGCCAATGATGTGGCGCCCTTTCTTTTTAGCAGGGAACAAACCGAACGCGTCTTATCTTTTAAAAGCTTTATTGAAGAAAAAATAAAAGACTGATCATATTAGCCTTAACCCCTTTGTCCCCTACTGGTACTGCGCCAAGGCTGATGAAATGGGTAAATTTCCTAAGAGCCGACTGGTTCCACACCAAGAATTGCAAAAGGTTTAGCAGTTGCCTAGCTTACCAGTGGATGACTGAGAAACGTATACTAGGTAATAAAGTCAAGATAGTTTTCCCTATTAATTACCTGGTATCTGGCATTAGGATATGTGTCGACCCAGTCTTTTATTACTTTAGGCTTCTTGGCTGACCACTTAATCTCATAACCAAATAATTTCCCCTCACGCTCCTCAACCAGATCAATTTCTTTTTTATCGTAAGTCCGCCAAAAATAATTATTGGCTGACACCCCCAGGTAAGCTTGTTTTTTTAATCTTTCACTAACAAGGTAATTTTCCCATAACATCCCTACATCATCCCTGATTTTTAGGGGATTAAAATTATTGATCAAGGCGTTGCGAATGCCGACATCATAAAAGAAATAACGATGGTTTTTACTGATTTCCTTGCGCAGGTTGCGGCTAAAACCGCTTAAGCGATAAATAACAAAAGCTTTCTCCAGCAAATCCAGGTAACGCTCTACCGTATTTTTACTGATGCCCAGCTGTGTCCCTAATTCGCTATGGGATGCCTCCTGCCCAATTTGAAAAGCGAGCAGTTGCAAGAGACGCACAATTTTATCCGCGTGTTTTATCCCTTCTAATTCCAAGATATCTTTATACAAATAAGAACTGACAATCTCTTTTAAATATCTTGCCCTTTCGGTATTATCTTTGATAATCACAACCTCCGGATAAGAGCCATAAATTAAACGGTTTTCCAGGTTGGCTTTTGTTTGACCCAGGGTTTCTGTAGCCATTATCTCCAGCTGGGCCAAAGGAAACATCTGTAAGGTGATTTTTCGGCCGGTCAAAGGCTCGCCAACATTACGGGCAAGATCAAAAGAGGATGAACCAGTAGCAACGATAAAAAGATCCTTAAGATGGTCAACAATAAGTTTCAAATTTAAGCCGATATCCTTTATTTTTTGCGCTTCATCAATGACCAAAAGTTTATTATTACCAATAAAACCCTTCAACTTTTCAATTGACTGGCTGCCCAGGTATTCCTGGTTAATAATATCCTCTCCGCTTACAAACAGATATTTTTTCTTCTCGTCTTTAAGGAAATGCTCCAGCAAGGTTGTTTTGCCGCAGCGCCGCGGCCCGTAAATCACCATCACCTTGTTAGCTTTGAGAGTTTTCTTCAACCTTTTTAATTGCTTTTGCGGTATATACATACATCCTCCTATAATACCGTCAGTCAACTGACCCAATTATGCCAAATACAGTCAGTTGAGTCAAGTAAAATTTGCCCTGCCACGGCTTATAAAACGGGTAAGTTCCCCCAAGAGCCGCTTGGTGCCACAGCAAGAATTGCAAAAGGTTTAATTGGAATAATTCGCGATAAATTGCGCAGATGACACAGCAGCTGCTTTAAATTGTTTGGCTGGAACTGATCCTGCCTGACCGTTCTTTTATTGTAATGTCTTGACCCAGGAAAAGATCTCCTTGGCAATAACAAGACACCTTTCAGCTTGCTCTCTAGTTATTTTGTCTCCAGTAGGATACCTTAATCGGGGATATAAAAAATTAACATAAGAAATCTTATCAAAAAGGTCCGCGCAGTTTTTTGCTTCGGGCAACTGTTTAAAAAGTGAGTTTATGTCATGAATAAACTTAAAGGCTTGCGCACACTTCAACAACCGGAACTTGATTATTTTCTCAATTGCCTGATGGGCATGATAGGCTGAAATGTCATAATTGTCACTTTCCCGTAAAAGAATTTCTGCGGATTCCAGATCGTCAGCGGCTCTCTGTTCCCATTCCTTAAGGATGTCTGCTTTTTCCTTTTCAATCTCTGCGTTCATACAAAACTTTTCCCTTTTTGTCTATTTCATACTGCACAGTACCCCAAATTTCTTTCCTTTTGTTAAATTCGTCTTTATTAAAAAGCAATAAATCGATCGGCTGGATGAAATCACCCAAAATTTTGCGTATTTTAATAAAATCTTCACTTTTATCCCTCATATTGTCATTGATTATGCATAAATCAATATCGCTATTAGGAGTGGTTCTGCCCCCCGCACGGGAACCAAATAACACCAGCCGAAGCGGATTAACATTTTTTGCTATTTTTTCAGTAATATTTTTAATATCTTCATCCATTACAGCTTTAATTATACAAGGGGGAACAACAACTGTCTATGCAAATTTGGCGCCCGCCCAACGGGCTTCAGTGGACAGATCAAGCTTCAAAAACATGAAACACCACTCCTTCATCCGCCTTAACCAGTTTAAAACCCCCAACAGGATTTAGCACGCTTTTTGAATACCAAAAAAACCGCTTGACAAAATAATAAGATAAGATAAGATAGGATAGGATAGGATAGGATAGGATAAGATGAAGTCAAAATAGAAGGAGTAAAAATATGGAAAAGCAAATAAAACGATTTGAATACAATTCTCCTAACTTTGTAAATCTAAGTTTTAGCAAATTTTCACATGGTGGTGGTTGTAATCCGGGCGGAGCCCCAAACGACTGCGGAGGAGGAGACACTCCCACAGATATCAACGATTGTAGCCGCGGGACGAGCGAAGCCACTAATCAGTGTTTCCCTGGCAACGTGGCTGGTTCAAATTGTGATGATGGTGGAGTCGCGGTAGGATCTTGTATCGCCGATGGAACAAGTGTCACCTAATTAATCAAATTCGTATCCTTAATTTAATATCGAGATTAGTTTGGCAAAATTTGTTTTTATTAATTTTGGGGTTATTTTTTTTTGTTATTGCTTCGCTTGCACCTGTTTAGTCGCTTTAATCACTCCACCAGCCTTAACCAGTTTAACCCCAACTTATGCGACGGGGTTTAGAATTCAATGATAGAGATCTTGCTCTTTTTTAAAAAATAAAGGCCGTCGAGTTTCTATCTTTAATTTTCTCACCAATGAACCCTACAGAGAAAATGTCGCCAAGCAAACCTTGGCAAAAAGTGCCTATTGGTGATAAGTGAAAGCCGAGTTTTCACTTGACACCAGTAAAAAAATTGCCTCAATACTTCTTTTCTAGTATAATCAATTCCCAGCAGGTTATAGAAATTATGGTCAAGCCAATAAGTGAGATCAGCAATGATAGCAGATGAAAAAACCATTAAAAATTCCATTGAATTTATAAAAGACAAGATTTCACCGGAAAAAATATATCTATTTGGGTCTTATGCTAAAGGCAATCCCACTGCTGCCAGCGACCTGGACTTTTTGATCATAAAAACAACTACGTTACCAAAACACAAAAGAGCCTGGCCGCTATACTCTTTAGATAAAAGCAAAAAAATCGGTTTCCCTATTGGCATTGATTTTATTGTTTACACGCCGGAAGAATTTAATATACAAATAAATGAGCCAAATTCACTAGCTGGAGAAGTAGCTAGGACAGGCAAACTTTTATATGAAAGAAAATAAAAAACAAAGCAAAATCCTGAAATTAAAGGCTGAAGAAGACCTAAATTATGTCAACCAAGCTGAACAGGCAACAAATTTTATTTTGGCTAAGGTTACCCAAGATCATAATTAAATTCTTTTAATGATAACCCACTCCTCCCTCATCAGCCTCAACCAGTTTAACCCCAATTTATGCAACGGGGTTTCTAATACTATGTTTTGCCAAGAAGCCTTCGCCCGAGCCAAAGAATTCATGCTATAATTAAATTATTCATGATCCCAAAAACTTCTACAAAACTTAAAGATGCCTACTGTTTGCGCCTAGCTAATGGCCAAGAATGGTCGCTAATCGCAACCAAGGGCCTAAACCCCTGGCTTACAGCTTTTGCTAAAATCCTTGAGCTGGAAAAATGCCAAGTAGATGACCAGCCAAAAATAATTTTCACCAAAGCACGCAAAAAGTTTACTGTACGGCCTAAACTTGACCTGCCGATTAAATATCCGGCTAAAGGCTGGCAAAGACAAAATATGGGCTCAATCCAGTTTTGGCAGCATGATAATTTAGAAGACATTATCTGCGAAGTAAAACACTTAAAAAACGACACATTAAAGATAACCAACATGATGCAGGCTTTGCGTAGTATATACGATAAAATCGTTAAACAAGGCGGCTTCCCTTTTCACTGCGGTATGCTGGAAAAAGACGGACAAGCTGTGCTTATTTCTGCACCTGGCAGTACCGGCAAATCAACTTGCTGCCGCCGCGCACCCAAGCCCTGGACAGCTCATGCTGATGACGCAGCGGTTATTGTTAAACACAATGGCCAATATTTTGTCCACCCCTTCCCTACCTGGAGCGATTATTTAATTAGAAAGTCAAATAAAACCTGGAAAGTGGAAAAACATTTTCCACTTAAAGCCATTTTTTTTATTGAGCAAACTAAAGGTCAGGAAGAAGTAATCCCTATTTGGTCAGGTCAGGCCGTTATTTTAGTTAACCAGCAAATTACTCACACACATCGAGCCAGACACAGTAAACATAAAAAAGCTAAAGCTCTTGACACCACCAAGGCCATGGAACATAAAAAACTTATTTTTGGCAATGCCTGCGAATTAGCCAAACATATCCCCTGCTATATTTTAAGGGTGCATATCACAGGCAAGTTTTGGCAGAAAATTGAAAAAGTTTTAGCCGGCAACCCAAAGCCCATGGAAAAACCAGTTAATGATAATTCTATTAAGCTTTATACACCCAAATTAGTGGCTAGTATAAAAAAAACAGCTTCAAGAAGAAGAACCCGACATGGAAAATAAGCCTGCAGAATATTCTTTGCCTAATTTGCTTAAAAAAGAAAACTGCTATGTTTATATCGGTCCAAGCATGAACCCAACTTTAAAAGCCCCTGATATTTTGGAAGTAACACCTTATAAAGGCCAGCCAATTAAAGTTGGCGACGTTTTAACCTTTCCCCATCCTGACGGCAGCAAGAATATTACTCATCGGGCAATTTACGTTGGCCCTGACGGCGTAAGAACTCGTGGAGACAACAACGGCAACACTGATCCCTGGTTACTTAAACCGGAAAACATCACCGGCAGAGTTGATTGGGCTTTACGCGGCAAATGGAAACGATTTATCCATGGGGGCTTAGAAGGCCGGCTCTTTGAGGCCTATGTTAGATCAAAACGTTTTATACGCAGGAAAATAACGTTGCTCGTTAGGCCAATTTATCGTTTCTTTGTTAAGAAACCATTATTAAAACAATGGTTTTCCGCTAAATTGAAGCCTAAGATTATTAATTATCAGAGGAAAGATTATTTTGAGCGCCAATTAGTCATTGGCAAATATGTAATTGGCCGGCGTTTCCCTGGCCGCCGCTGGAGAATTAACCCGCTTTTCAAACTATTGATTGATACAGGACAACTGAATTGATTGAAAAACTTCGTCAGAGACAAGAAGAGATTCTTTTACCCGAAAGCAACCCTCTATTACAAGCCAAAGAAAAAATTTTTGTTTATTTCCGCTCTCTTCTAAGGGACGAAGCAATTGTAGCCAAAGATTTTACTGCGCAAGATTGGCAAGAATATATTTCTCTGGCCAGTAGTCAAGGATTGCTGCAGCTAACATATTGGAAAACCAAACACCTGCCAGAACCGTTTCACCCCCCCAAAGAAATCTTTGAGCAGTTGCGACAGGCCTTTATGGCCAACTACGTTAAATTCTTACAGACAGAACAACAATTAAAAGTTTTGTGTGGGGCATTTAATACGGCTGGAATTAAAGTTTTACTTTTAAAAGGACCTGCTTTTGCCCAATCAATTTACCCTCACCCAGCCCTGCGTTCTTTTAGTGATATCGATATTTTAGTGAACCCGGAAAATGTCACGAAAACCAAAGCGGTTTTACGACAGCTTGATTATCAAAGTCACACCCAAGAATTTGAACACTTTCAAGGATTGAGAAATGAAGAATCGTTTTCCAGCAAAGGGAAAACTCCCGCTTTAAAATCAATTGACTTACACTGGGACATACATTGTTTCTTCGGCATTTTAAAACATGTATCAGTCAAAGATTACTTTGACAACAGCATTTCAATAACAACACCCCAACTTGCCTTTCTAACCCTTAATCCAGTCGATGCCTTGATTCACGCAGCAGTACATATGCGCATGACCCATCATGGTTCTTTTCGGCTTAGTTGGGTGGCAGATATGGCTATGTTGATTAAACAACTTATAAGCCTTGATGATTGGCAACGGCTTAAAAGAAAGAGTCAAGACATTGGGGCCACGTTAGTTGTGGGAGAATCATTGAAGCTGGCAGAGTTTTTCTTTGGAACCGGATTGCCGGCAGACTTTATTAAGGCTGGTGGTTGGCCAAAAGCAACTAAGCGAGAATCAATTGATCTCAATCACGCTATCAGAAGGAATCAAAACAATCTCAGTTGGCTCTTAGCCCGCTGGCCAAGAAGACTCCATCCGCTGAAACAAATTATTCTTTTTGGCAACTTATTGGCTGAGCGCTTAGGCCCCAAAATCCGCCGCTAACTTACTGCGCGTCTTTGGGCCACTTACTGATATCGTCTCCATATTTAGCCTTATTATCAGCCAATTTATTCTTAAGATTTGCAACGTTGGCTTGTAAACTGGCAATGGTACTTTCAAAATCATCAATCTGCTTAACTAAATCATCAACACTCTTGGTCTTTTGTTCTTCGCTCATATAGATACCTCCTTTTAGATTGGGCGCGAGAGGGATTTCCCGACGCACATAATAATATATTAGTAATGGAATCGTCGGGATCCCGATGATTACATTATTATTGTATCATAATGTCCATCGGGAGAACCTCCGCTCTATTAACCTGGGCGATACTGGACTCGAACCAGTGACCTCCTGCGTGTGAAGCAGGCGTTCTAACCAGCTGAACTAACCGCCCGAAAGTTCTATGGTGGGCGGTGTAGGAGTCGAACCTACGACCTCCTCGGTGTAAGCGAGGCATTCTAACCAGCTGAACTAACCGCCCGTAACTCTATCTTATCATAGCTTGACTCATCGTCGCAATGTGGGATAAGATAATAAAAATCGTCCCTGATATCCTGATTCACTGATAATCTGATATTCTGACCCGGGCCCATAGCTCAACGGTTAGAGCAATCGACTCATAATCGATCGGTTCTAGGTTCAACTCCTAGTGGGCCCAGTCTTGGTAATTAGTAGTTGGTACTTTGTAATTTGGGGGACAGAAACAAACTACCAAATACGATTGCAAAGTACAAATTACAAGCGCGGAGTTGTCAATGAACTTTAATCCCTTTTCAGGAAAAAAGATCTTCTTTATCTTCTCGCTACTGGGACTGTTCCTGTTTTCCTTCACAAATTTAAGCTGGTCCGACCAAAAATACGAACCTCCCAAGGTTAAATACGAAAAAGCCAAAGTTGTCGAAGCAGAAAATATTTATCTGGATGACCAGCCTGAATCGCAATTAGCAGAAAAACGCCAACAAGTCACTATAAAAATTTTATCCGGTAAATTTAAGGGTAAAGTTCTCTCCTTGGATCATATTGCCTCTGGCGGCATGGCAGGAACAAAACTAAACTTAACCGCTGGAGATAAAATCTTGCTTTACGTCGAAGAAAATCCCGGCAAAGCAGAAAGCCCTGATGGCTCTCCTTTAATTAATGTTGACGGCTATCTTAGGAGCCAGGTGTTATTTTGGCTGGCCATACTTTATGCCCTAGTGCTGGTGGTAATCGGCGGCAAAAAAGGCGCTAAAGCCTTGCTTAGTTTAGTCTTAACCATGGCCACAGTTTTTTTTATCTTATTTCCCCTCATACTCTTGGGTTTTAATCCCCTGCTGGTTACTGTTGTTATTTGCGGCTTTATCTCCCTGTTGGTTTTTCGCATTATCGCAGGTAAAACAGCCAAAGCTTTTAGCGCAGCAACCGGCACTTTAATTGGCGTGGCTATTGCCGGCATATTAGCCACACTGGCAGGAAATATTATCCATCTCTCCGGTTTAAGTTCAGAAGAGGCAAAAATACTTTTTTATTCATTAAACCTAAAAGCCAATTTCCAGGGCTTGTTGTTCAGCGGGATCTTGATTGGCGCTTTAGGCGCAGTAATGGATGTAGGCATTTCCATTGCTTCTGCTATTGATGAAGTCAGAAAAGTCCATCCTGAAGCAAATTTTAGCAATTTATTTAAAGCCGGCATGAATGTTGGCCATGATATTATGGGCACCATGTCTAACACTTTAATTTTAGCTTATACTGGTTCAGCCTTGCCCTTATTATTGCTTTTTAATGCTGGCAATATGCCCTTTGCCAAGATCATTAATATGGAACTGGTAGCTGAAGAAATTGTCAGGGCTTTAGCTGGCAGTATTGGCTTAGTTCTCTGTATTCCTGCTACTGCCCTGGTAGCTGCAGCTATGTACACAAGGAAGAAGTCTTCTAATTTGCCTAAAGGTTGGATAAGGAACAAGCTTTGATTTCGACAAAATCATTATCAAACGCCTGCTGAAACAGTCGAATTGCTTTCTTTCCCGTGCAGTGGCATGGGGCAATTTTTTTGACTCCTAGACTCTTTAAGTCTTTAATAATCTGCCTGATTTGTAAAGCTGATGATTGGTATAAATGAAAACCGCCTAAAACGAGCCTGATTTTTTCCCCTAATTTCTGCTGGGCAAACCTAACTATGTTAACAATCCCAGGATGAGAACAACCGGTTACAATGACCAAACCTTTGCCAGAATCTATAATCAAAGATTGTTCCTCAACCTTTCCGGGCAAAGCTCCTGTTGTATAAACGTCAGGCATAATTTTTTTAAATCTGACCACCTCAAAAAGCTTAGCGCCCCGCTTGGTAACATTTTTTTTAAACCTATCGGGAAAGGATTTTAACAAATAAGCTCTGTGTTTTGGCAGTAAAACAGAAGATAAGCCGGCAATGTGGTCCCAGTGTTTATGGGAAATAGAAATAAAATCTAGCTCTGCTGGTTTTATGCCTAACTGTCGAAGATTATTGGTAAAGATCTCTTTGTCTCCACCAGCATCAAAAAGGATTTTCTTACCGTTAAATTCAATTAAAGCAGAAAAACCCCAGGCGGCTTTAAGGCCTCTACCCTTTAAATTATTTTCATAGATAACTTTAATTTTGGGCATAACTTTTACCCTAGGGCTTCAATAAATAATCGGCAATCGCCCGAAATAGTGTTGTGACTGCTAAAATGGAACAATGACTATGATCTAAAGGAAGCCCTGGCAGTTTGTCTTTAACTTGTTTAGGCGAAATTGCTAAGGCTTCGTCCAGGGTCTTCCCTTCAACTAAATCTGCTGTTGTCTCACCACAAACCAAAGTTGCCACACAACCATTAGTATAGAATTTCACCTCTTCTATCATATTATTATTAATTATTAGATAAAACTCCATTTCATCACCACAGGGGCCTTTAACATAAGAAGACGCATCCGGTCCATTCAGCCTGCCAAGATGTTGGGTATTTTTAGCAATTGTTAATATATGGCTTGGATAAATAGAATTGTCTTCTGCTGTCACCGTATTTCACCCCAGAATTTTAAAATTTCAGCTGCAATGATTGATTTTGGAGCATATTCAATAACTGTTTTGGCTTCTCTCATGGCCTTGTTGACAATTTTATCATATGGCAGCTTGGCCACAACAGGCACAACCTGGGAAGTACAAAATTGTTCAATTTTTTTAGAATTTTCCAGATTAATATCATATTTATTGATAACTACAGCTGTTTTTATCTTAAAATGATTAGTCAGCTCAATTACCCTTTTTAAATCATGCCAGCCTGATAAAGTCGGCTCTGTCACAACCAGGACCAAATCTGTGCCTGTTATCGAAGCAATAACAGGACAGCCTATACCCGGAGAGCCATCAATTAAAATATAAGCACAAGAATTTTTTTGGGCAATCTCACGGGCTTTTTTCCGGATTAAACTAACCAGCCTGCCCGAATTTTCTTCAGCAACCCCCAGCCTGGCATGTACCAATACCCCAAAACGGGTATCAGAAATAAAATATTGGCCGGAAACCTTTGCCTTAAAATCAATCGCGCCGTTCGGACAAAGCCTAAAACAGACACCACAACCCTCGCAAGAAACCGGATCAACTTTTGGCCCCTGCAAAATTGCTTCGAAGCGGCAAACTTCACGGCATTTGCCGCATTTTGTACACTTTTCCAGGTTAATTGAGGCAACTTTTGAGGCAATAAACTCGTGTTCCTCTTGCACTTCTGGATTTAAAATTAAATGGAGGTCAGCCGCGTCAACATCACAATCCACGACAACTTTGTTTTTAACTAAACCTGCTAAAGCTGCCGTAATAGTTGTTTTCCCCGTTCCCCCCTTACCAGAAATAATTGCTATTTGCTTCATGACTTAATCCTCGATTCAATCAGTTTCATAACCTCCAAAAACTTTTCTTTATGTTCCGGGAAAACTTCAACCAAGTTAAGCCCCTTTGAATACGCCTCAGCTATTTGGCGATCTTCTGGGATTTTTAACAAAATGGCTAGCTTTTCTTTTTGACAATAATCCTCAAGCTGAGTAAAGCTACTATCGTATTTATTAATCACCAAACCAGTAGGAATCCCCATCTTTTTGGTAACTTCATAAGCCAAACTAAGATCGTGCAACCCAAAGGGGGTTGACTCCGTAACTAGCAAACAAAAGTCAGAACCTTTAACGGCAGCAACCATGGGACAAGAAGTTCCTGGAGAAGCGTCGATTATAACGGTTTTTTGCCGGTTTATTTTATTCTTAACCGCAGAAATCACGGGAATAGCCATTGCCTCAGAAACATTTAGCACCCCAGAGATCAGCTCCACACCTTGTCTCTCCCCTGTTTCTATTTTACCAACTACTCTTCTTATTTCTGTAATAGCTTTCTGTGGGCAAAGCAATTTACAGCCTCCACAAGCGTGACAGAGATTATCGAAAATCAAGACTTTTTTGTTAGCCACGGCTATAGCATTAAACTCGCAAACCCCAGAACACTTACCACAATAATTACATAGAGTCTCATCAACCCTGGGAACTAAAACAAAAACCTGTTCGGTCTTAACATTCTGAGGATTGATAAATATATGGGCATTGGGTTCTTCAACATCACAATCGAGCAGTTGAACGTTGTTGCCTATAGCAAAAGCCAAAGATGTGGCAATAGTTGTTTTGCCGGTTCCACCTTTACCCGAGGCAACTGAGATAATCACTATACTAATACCGGCCTTCTTCTTTTCGTTGCCTCTTCATCCAAAGCCTTTATTACCGGACACTGGACATCATAGACAGAATAAACTTTTAGTGGTCTAAAAAACTCTTTTATCTCTGCTAATTCATCTACAGAGAGTGGTTTGACAAGAGAAAACCGTAAAGGGGTATTAATTTGGACCTCAACAGGATTCAGTTCTTTGGCTAAATTAGCTAACTCTTTGGCCTGTTCTTTATTTTGTGGCACAAACATGATTTGCAAAGCCAATTTGCCAGGGTACTCTTGATCAAAGGTTTTTATACTATTAATAACCATCTCCAAACTAAAACCCTCCGTTGGTCGATTGATTGATCTAAAAAGATCTTCACTTGCTACATCCAGCTTAGCTACAACTAAATCTGCCAGACTAAGCTCCCACCTAACCTGAGGATCGTGCATCAGAGAAGAATTAGTTAGTACTGCTACCGGCTTATTAAATCTATTTTTGATTTCTGCAATCACTTCCCCAAGATTAGCAGCTAGAGTTGGCTCACCAGTTCCGGACAAAGTTATGTAATCAAGCTCTAGATCCGGCAAGCTTTCTAATTCTTCAATAATTGCATTGGTTGGCACAAAAATCTCTCGCCGGATGATATGACGGTAGGTTTTCCCTAACTGGCAATAGATGCAATCAAAAGTGCAATTTTTTTTCCTGAAATCAGGTCAACCCCCAAAGATCTGCGCAGTCTCCAACTTGGTACCGGACCATAAATATACTTCATTTTAATTCTCCTTACTTTCCGACTAAATTTTTCCTACCACATCCTGGGCAGCTAAAACCAAGGGATACATAGTTGGTGGAGCTGTAAGATGAGGATGCGTTGCCATTTGCAAGGTTTCCAGCTCTGTTGCGGACACTCTTTTTTGTATCGCCAAACCAATAATATTAATAATTTCTCCAGCCGAAATTCCACCAACAACCTGTCCTCCCATAAGTATCCCGGACTGCTTAGAAAAAATAAGCTTAACTTTTGTTTTTACTGTTCCTGGTAACGTAGCCGGATGCTTACTGGGTGCTTCTGCCTGGCCGATTTCAATCTCAAAGCCTTCGGCCTTAGCAGATGCTTCAGTTAGTCCTGCCGAACCTAGAACTAACCCGTCTACATAAGTAGAATAAATGGCAATGGTGCCCTTGTTTTCCCTCACAACTTTTAGTTTATACAAATTAGCTCCTGCCACCCTGGCTTCAGCAGTGGCGGTGGAAGCAAGCATTACAGGAAGATCTTTTCTGGTGAAGAAATCCCTTTTACCGACACAATCACCAATAGCAAAAATATCCGGATCTATGGTTCTCATATATTCATCTACCCAAATCCCTTTACCTTTGCCTAAATCCAAACCAGCCGCTTGAGCTAGCTTTGTGTTTGGGGAAGCCCCAATACCCAACACGACCATGTCAGCAGGAATAGTTGTTCCATCAGAAAGGCGGACTTCTGAAACCTTATCTTGACCTAAAACCTCTGCTACTTTTGTGTTGAGCGATAGCTTAACGCCTTTGGTCTCGAGTTTTTGTCGTACCAGTTCTCCAAAGTCAATATCAAAGGAGTTCATCAGAAGATAAGGAAATGCTTCGACAAGGGAGACATTTTTCCCTTTGATGCTAGAAAACTCATCGGCAAATTCAATACCGATAAAGCCACCGCCAATAATAACAATATTCTTGGCCGCGGCCAGCTTATCTTTTAAGCCTTTAAGGTAAGACATTTCCTTATATATCGGAAAAACATTTTCCTTATCCAAACCTTTGATCGGAGGCAAAATCGGGTTTGCCCCCATGGCCAGGATCAACTTTTCATAAATTAAAGTTTTTCCTGCCTTAGTTTTAACGCTTTTTTCCTGCCGCAGGATTTTTATAACCTCATCAACCATAAGGCCAACATTATTTTTTTCCAGCGGGGCATTGCCCATAGCATTTTCTTCTGGATTCTTTAGGGTTTCAAACATATAAGGGATACCACAGGGAATAACACCTTTTTCTATGTTTTTAATTAACAGGATCTTTTTGTCGGGATAATATTTGCGTGCAGTTGTAGCGCTAATTATTCCGGCTGGTCCTCCGCCAATTACAATCACATCATATTTTTGATTTTCCATTTTCTTTTTCCTTTCTTTTTTATGCGCCCCTGATCAAAGTCTTTGTTACATAAGGCTTGGCAACCTGCGCCATTTCCTCAAGTTTACTCCTTTCATAAGCTTTAACGGAGCGCAGAGACTCAGCCCAGGTATGCTCCGGCACAAACTGCTGCAGCACAAATTTTTCTGCGCCGGCAATATGCCTGGCAATATCTTCAATGTCTCCTGTATCTAAAAGGCTGGCAACCACCGTAGTGCGGAACTCATAAGCAAGGCCGCTGGTCATTATAATTTCGATGCTTTGTTTGATTTTATGCAAATTAGTTTTTACCCCGGAAAGTTTATCGTACCTTTGGTCCAGCGGCCCTTTAATGTCCATGGCTATATAATCAATTAATTTTTGCTTTATTAAATCCTGGAGTGTTTCCGGGCTTGTCCCGTTGCTGTCAAATTTAACCAAAAAACCTAAGTTCTTAATGCGCTTAATAAACTCAAGAAGTCCTTTCTTGTTGTGCAAAGTTGGCTCCCCGCCGGTTAAACAAATCCCATCCATAAAGTCCTTATGTTTGAGGAGCAAATCTTCGATCTTTTCCAGGGGGATAATTTCGTGATGATCAGGATTTTCAATTAAGCCGGAATTATGGCAAAAGGGGCAACGGAAATTGCAGCGGGGGACATAAATGGTTGCAACTATCTTGCCATCCCAGTCTAAGAATGAAGTTTCAATTAACCCTCTTATCTCTAGATTTGTCATTTTAAACCTTTCTTCTTGCTCAATGGGTCCAATCAATTATTTTTATGCCTGGTCCTACTCCTTTTGCGATGCTTTCTTTCATTTTTTCAAAGTGGGGACAGGGAACACCAATTGGATTCCCCCTGCTTATACATGACGCAATAACAACCGCTTCCGCTCCCCGCTGTACCAGCATTTTTGCCCGTGAAACAGCTCTTTTCCCCGGACAGCCGCCACAGGAAACAAAACCAACAATTTCGCACGGCCCTGTCTCGGCAAAGGCCATTTTACCCTCGGAAGCAATCTTAAAATCCGTATTCCCCGGACACATGTCTTCAGTTTGCTGGCATCTAATAATACCAATCTTCATGCTAGCTCCTTTCATTTTTTGCCCTTACTATAATCCCAACAAACGCGCCATAAGGCAATTTTAGCCTGGAAAACAACCTCTCTAACCATAACCTGAAGTTAAATAAAAAACCATTATTAATTAAAGGGAGATACAAAACCGCTCTCCATTTAATTTCCCTTTCTTGGCCTAAAAAACTAAATATTTCTTTTAAAGTATAAGAATGTGCCTCTTGCCAGATTTTTTTGTCGCTTTTTTTTCTTCTCCAGGCCAGATAACTATTTTTATTAAGTATCCCCAGGAAAACTTTATCCTTGCTTACTCTAAAAGCTTCTCGCAAAGCCTGTTTGGGGTTAGCAATAAATTCCAAAACCGTTATCATGGCAACCAAATCAAAGCTACGATCGGCAAAAGGCAATTTATACGCGTCACCGGCTTTAAAATCAACTTGGAGATTGCCATATTTTTCTCTAGCCAAATGTAGCATATCAGGGGAAGTGTCTAAGGCGGTAACTTCTGCTCGCAATTTACTAAAATAAGCAGAAAAATGGCCTGTGCCACACCCAATCTCCAAAACCTTATCTCCTGGCAGGATATTACAGAGTTCAGAGATTACTTCTTTCTCGAGAACATCCACAAATTCACCCTTGGGGGTTGTGTACCAAGCTTCATATTCTTTTGTGTTAATTTCCATTAACTTTCCCACCCTAACCCCCAAGTAGGATCCTTGCCAAAGCGCGACATCCAAAACTCCCTTTGATCATCATCGGGTGTTTTTTGCTTGGTAAAAGAATAACAATACCCATCAACAAACCTTAAAACAACCTCGTAGGCACTATTAATTTCTTTCATCTTTTCATGACAAATATTTTGATCTTTTTTCTTGCATTTATCAGGATGCCACTTTTTGCTCAAATTCCGATAAGCCACTTTTATCTCTCTTAATGTGGCCTCTTCTTCCAGTTCTAGAATCTTTCTAGCTCGATCTATATCATCAAAACTTAGACTAGTCATACTTATTTGCTTTCACCTGTACCAAAATGATTATCTACTGACGGACTACCGGTTTCTTTTAATTTCCCTTCTTTGTAAAGCTCTAGGGCTTCCTTTACCGTTCCACTAACTCCAGTAAAAACCTTGAGCCCCAGCGAAGATAAGGTTTGAAAGGCATTGGGTCCAACATTACCGGTTAAAATAGCCTTTGCTCCCTCACTGGCCACAAGCTGGCCAGATTGAATTCCAGCGCCACCGCTACTATCAATATTTGGATTTGGGATAGACTTGAATTCTAAAGTTTCCGGATCAACAATTATAAAATTCTGGCAACGGCCAAAACGCGGATCAATAACTGAGTCCAAATTATTACCACTCGCTGTAATACACACTTTCATTGCTAGCACTCCTTTTGCTCGGGATGATCGCAAATGGTTTTGTCAAAACCGTAACCTTTGCCCGCCCCTGGCTGACAGAGAGAAACTCCCCCCTCAAGTTCGCCCTTAACTAATTTATTAACAACTTCCTCAATACTTCCACTGATTCCCATAATGGTTTCAATCTTTTGTTCGGCAAAAAGCATTGCAGCCCGTTGTCCCATTCCACCAGCAATAATTTTGGTCACGCCTTGCTCATGCAAAAATTTGGGTAAGAAGCCTGGGTGGTGCCCTGGGTTTTGGATAACTTCTTTCGTCTTAACATTGCCATTTTCAACCTCAACAAGTGTAAACTCAGGGCACCGGCCGAAATGGGCCGATACCTGACCGCTATCGGTTGATATCGCTACCTTCATTTTACTTTTTCTCCTTTTCCATTTCTGCAATCCGGCTATTGATCTCTTCACGCTCTGCTTTAAGGCCTTCTAATTCTTCCTTGGCGCTTGAGTGAGCGAAAAAATTACCTACTGCCCCAAAAGCCCGACCTAAACCCCTGCCCATTCCCCTACCCCAACCACGGCCAAAACCTCCAGCAACTCGCCGACCACGACCACGCGGCACACAACCACCAACTCCCCAACCAGTTCCTGCTCCTTCTCCTCTTGGACCGGTTCCATCTCCTCCTGGCATACTACTCACCTCCTTTAGTCTTTATTTTTTCTGCCACGTAAACCAGCTGACAGTAATCGTCAAATTTTTTAACAGAAAACCCTTGCTCTTTAAGGTAGACACCAACAATGCCAAAATCACCCTGATGCTCTTCGTGCTGATGACCCTCAGCTTGATGAATTTTTCTAACAATCTCAAAGCCCTGTCTGTTAAAGTCGGCTATGACCAACTTTTTCTTACAGATGCGCATCATTTCGGCTACAACTGCAAAAGGAGCTTCAAAATGATGAAAAGCATTAACTGAAATTACCAATTCAAAACTATTATCAGGATAAGGTAGTTTGGCTGCATCACAAACTAGAAATCCGACTTGTTCTAAACCGCTTTCAGCGGCAATATTTAAAACAGCCAACCTTTGCTCTTCTTTGGATATATCAACAGTGAGAAGGCTCGGTGCCTTTTTGGCTAATTGCGCGGCCATATAACCTTTGCCTGTACCAATTTCTAAGACCGGGCCTTTTATTGGGCCAACTTTTTTTATCAGGAAAGCTTGGCTTTTGTGACGATCGTACCCATAACTTTTGAATAAAGAAAACCGCTCTTCAGCTTTTTTCTTATTCTCCTCAATTTCCGCTGGATCTAATTTTAAATCCTTCCCCTTGATCTCCATCTTCTACTCCTCCCTGGCGAACAACGCGGCGGTGGAACAATATGTTCCCCACCAATAATTTTTAAGGCCTTAGCATTGGTAATTACATCAATGATTTTTTTCCTGCCCGAATAAAGCAACCGCTGAATTGTTCCTCTAGAAATATTCATCTTTTGGGCAGCCTGCTCCTGATCCAACTCCTCAAAATCACATAAGCGCATGGCTTCCAGTTCATCCTGCCCAAGGTCAACTATTTCTAAGGCCGCCAACGGCACAGCCCTGGGCTTATAAAAAGTATCTCCGGAAAAGGGCTGACAACACCGGCCTTTTCTTAGTCTTGGCGTCATACCAATATTTTCCTATCATTTGAAATGTGCATATGCACATAATAGCCCTTGGGAATATCTTTGTCAAGCCTAAATTAACAGGAAAAAACTAAGGCGCGGAGCGGTTAACTGCTTCTTACCTCCGCTTGTGCCGTCTCGTCAAAGGGGTTAGTTCTCATCGCCAAAGAAAACAAATAGGGATAAGCTGTTTTTAAATGTTTCATGTAAGCTGCCCATTGCCAGGCCAGGTTAAGGTAAATTCTTTTTAAATCAAGCGCCAAGTGCGCCAAATCAGGCTCTGATACTTTTTTTAAGTCTTTACGCGAAGACAACTCGTCCGCCAAATGAAAAGTTGCCCATAATAAGTTGGTAAAAGTCTCATGCTCCAATACATTTTGGTTTTCCAATAAACGGATTAAAAAATCCCTTTTGGGCAAAAGCAGCTGTTTTAAAGCCAAAAGATCAATTTTTTTGGCTTCAACATGATAATGATGTTTTTTTAAGTCTTTTTGTAATTGCTTAAATTGCTTGTCAGTCCAATCGCCTTGAACCACTAATTCTTGCTTAATCTTAGCCAATTCCGGATCATAATCAGATAAAACAGTTAATAAACTTGTCCCAACTTCACTGAAAAATGTGCCAATAATCATGTTGAGTTTTTCAAATTTAGATTTTTTCTCCCTGTTTTCCAGCAGCTGATGAATAATAACCGTAACCAGCAAAACTTCTATCGGAATAAAGGCAATATCCCCTATCAAATAAAGAAAAATATGGTGCGCATCATGAAAAATTAAAAAATGAGTAAAATAAAGCAACGCAGATAAAGCCAGCAAGCCAAAACCAAACAATATTTGCCAGAGCATAAATTACTACCCAATCCCCAACTGCTTAATCCCCCACATAAAAATGATCCCGAGGATAAAAAGAACAAAGGCCAGGTTAGCTTTAAGTAAATTGGTCTCTTTGTGAAGCTCCGGAATCAGATCAGAAGCAGCAATATAGATAAAACCGCCGGCAGTCAAAGGTAACAGGGCTGGCGCAAAGCCGGCAATAGCTGAAGATAAATAATAGCCAATTATCCCGCCAAGAACTGCTGTTAAAGCCGACAATAAATTATAAGCCAGCGCTTTATACTTAGAAAACCCACCATAAATCAAAACAGCAAAATCACCAATTTCCTGAGGGATTTCATGTAAAGCAACTGCCAGGCTAGTCGCAATACCCAAAGGAATGCTGATAACAAAACTACCAGCAATTACTAGACCATCAATAAAATTATGCAAGCCGTCACCATAAAGATTAAGATAGGTAAAAGCATGAACGTCACAATGCCCCTCATGACAATGGCGCCAGTGTAAAATTCGCTCCAAGAGAAAAAAGAGGGTGAAGCCTAACAGGGTGTAAAGAAATGTATCAGCAGCTGTTAATTTTTCCAGGGCTTCAGGGAGAAGATGCAAAAAAGCGCCGCCAGCCAAGGCACCAGCCGAAAAACCGACTAAAAGCAGCAAGATTTTATTAAGAAAGCTCTCCTTAATTGCCAGAGTGACTACCCCGATCAGGGAAAAAAGGCTAATTACTAACGTACTTAAGATAATCCAAACAAGAATCATAATCATATGATAACATATTTACAAAATTTAGACCTTATTGATAATTGGGGAGCTTTTCTTCTTTAAAACATAAGCAGTCAAGAAAAAAGCTGCTAAAATAATTACAATACCCGCTAAGCCGGCCAAAGAAGTGGAAGTTCCACCTTCCGTCAAAAATGGCACCGCATAATTAGGCATTGGAGAAATATGATCCAGCCCTTTTTCAGCAAAGCCGAATTGTTCGGAGACAAAGTCCAAGCCATCAGGATGAGTAGAAGCAAAAAACGCTGCCGCAATAGCAATAATAACTGCTACAAAAAATAGCTTTTTCATAAATGCCTATTCCTCCCCTTTTAACATGGTTCTAAAAATATTAACCAAAACCACCGTAATTAAGGCTTCGGCAATTCCAATTATCATATGAACTTTAACCATGGCAGGAATCACCACAGCAAAAGGAATAGTCCCGGATATTCTCAGAGCCAAGGCACAAACAAAAGAAGCTAAGACAACCGATATCCAGGCAGCCAAGGAAATAGCCAACCATTCCAAGACATATCTTTTTAGCCAACTATATATATAGTAGCAGCCAAAAGAGGCAAAAACTGCCATGTTGACAACATTTGCTCCCAAAGCCAGCAAGCCACCATCGCCAAAGAACAAAGATTGAACAATTAAAACCGCGGCAATCACAATCGTACCGGCAAAAGGACCAAGTACAACCGCGGCAAATACTCCACCAATCAAATGCCCGGAAGTGCCGTTGCTGATCGGGAAGTTAAACATTTGCGCTGCAAAGACCAGCGCAGCCACCATCCCCATTTTATAAATCAAACGCTCGCCCTCTCCAGTTAAAACTCGGCGAAAACCACTACTTAAACTTTTCATCCCCTTACCTGCCGCAGCAAAAGCCTCGGCAGGAACAAGAGCAGTTACCACTTCTCTAACTTTAGCTAGACTAAAAGATAAAGCAACAGCTGCAGCACCCATTAATCCGGCAGCAATTTTGGGATCAAGAAACCCGTCTGGAATATGCATAGCACCTTTTCTCCTTTCGTGTTACTCTTGAATGATTTTATCATCTACTTTATAATATTGTCAATGACAAAACGATTTGGCGTCTCTCTCCCAGATGAACTCTTACAAAAGCTCGATAAATTAGCCAAGAAAAAAGGCTATGACAACCGCTCGGAAGCAATTAGGGACTTGATCCGCGACAAGTTTGTGGAGGAAGAATGGTCCCAAGATAGCGCTGAAGTAGTAGGAACAGTTACCTTGGTTTACAACCACCACTCACATGATTTATCAGACAAATTAGCTGATCTGCAGCATTCTCATTTTAAAAATATTATCTCTACTACCCATATTCACCTAGACCAACATAATTGCTTAGAAGTCTTGGTAGTACGAGGAAAAAGCAGCAAAGTTAAAGAAATATCAGATCAACTCATTGCCACCAAAGGCGTTAAACACGGTAAACTAGTGATGACGTCAACTGGCAAGAAGTTGGTTTAATTAAAGACAAACAAGATAGCGGTCATGCCCTACTCCGGTCAGCGGAAACCCAGACCTCAGATATAATGTCAAATTACAAATTACAAATTACAAATTACAATATTACACCTGTAGACATCTTCGAAAGGCTCTATACCGGTTCAGGCTGCTTTCTTTTAGAAAGCCCCACTGGTCAGGGAAAACTAGAACACTATTCATTTATCGGGCTTAACCCAACTAAAACCATCACTAACTTTGAAACATTAGAAAAAACCGACCTAAAAAACGGTGCTTTTGGTTTTCTCGGCTATGACTTTGCCTGGGAGATTGAAAAATTGCCCAACCTAGCTAAAGATGACCTTAAAACCCCAAAAGTAATGTTTATTATTCCTGAAACCCTGATTATTTTTGATCATATTAACGAAACCCTTGAGATAATTAGTGAAAATAGAAGTAGGGTTAAGGGTTTGGAAGCCAGTATAGAAAAAGGAAATTGGAAAAAGGAAGTTGGACTGGTCCAAGATCAAGCTTCCACTTCTAGCCTCCATACCGGCATCCACCCCCAACACCTAACTTCAAACTTCAGCCAGTCAAATTTCATGAACATAGTCAGAAAGGCCAAGAAACATATAGCCGCCGGCGACATCTATCAAGTTAATCTCTCACAAAGGTTTAAGACGCAAACAACTGAACCACCGTTCGAGATATATAAACGTTTGAGACGTATTAACCCCTCCCCTTTTGCTTCTTATTTCGACTTCGGCGATCTAAAGATTGTCAGCTGCTCACCAGAAAGGTTGGTCAAGCTAGAAAATGGTCTGGCAGAAAGCCGGCCAATTGCAGGAACACGACCAATTACCGCCACCGCAAACGAGCTCTTACTTGATCCCAAAGAACGGGCCGAACATATTATGTTGGTTGATCTGGAGAGAAACGACTTAGGTAGGGTTTGCGAATACAACTCTGTCCACGTTGACGAAACCATGATTACAGAGAAATATTCTCACGTTATCCATATCGTTTCCAATGTCACCGGCAAACTGAGAAAAGATAAGACAAAATTTGACCTGATCAAAGCCATGTTTCCTGGAGGAACCATCACAGGCTGTCCCAAAATTAGGTCCATGGAAATAATTGAAGAACTGGAGCCTGTTAAACGAGGACTTTACACTGGCTCAATTGGCTATATCATGCCAAACAAAATGGACCTAAACATTGCCATTCGCACTATAATAATGAAAGGTGATTCTGCCTATATTCAAGTTGGGGCTGGCATTGTGGCTGATTCTGATCCAGAGAGGGAATATTATGAAACACTACACAAGGCTCAAGCAATGTTTGAGTCTTTATGCATACATGATCGGCGGTTCATCACCAGGTAGAGTTGGTCGGGCTTTTCTAGCTTTTGCTTGCCCGGAAATCAGGGCAATATCCAAAACTTCATCCATTTCTTTAACAAAATTAACTTTTAAATCTAGCGGCAATTCTTTTTTGATCTCATCATAATCTTTCTTGTTGTCATGGGGAATAACCACCTCGGCAATTCCCGCTCTTTTTGCGGCCAGAAGTTTTTCCTTCAGCCCGCCAATTGGTAAAACTCGTCCGCGCAAAGTTATTTCCCCGGTCATAGAAATATCACGTCTAACCGGCACCTTAAGCAAAGCAGATGTTAGTGCCGTAGCCATAGTAATTCCCGCTGATGGACCATCTTTAGGAACCGCACCTTCAGGCACATGAACATGCACATCGACCTTGCGGTAAAAATTACCGTCCAAGCCTAATTCTTTAGCCCGTGAACGAACATAGCTCATTGCAGCTTTCGCCGATTCCTGCATCACATCCCCCAGCATGCCAGTTAAAGTAAGATTACCCCTGCCTTCCATAATGGTAACCTCAACCGGCAATGTCTCCCCTCCCACTTCAGTCCAAGCCATCCCCATAACCGTACCAATTTGGTCTTTTTCTTCTGCCAAACCAAAGTGAAACTTTGGCGCCCCAAGGTACTGCTCCACATCTTCCAGCTTAACAAACGTTTCTCCGGTTATTTTTTCCCTGACAACCTTAGTGGCAATTTTGCGTAAAACCGTGGCGATCTCTCGCTCCAAATTTCTCACCCCGGCTTCTTTGGTATACTGACGAATTATTAATTGCAGGGCTTTATCTTCGAACTTAACTTGCTCTTCTTTTAAACCATGCTTTTCAACACCGCGCTTCATCAAGTAACTTTTAGCAATGCCCATTTTTTCTTCTTCGGTATAGCCGGACATCTCAATAACTTCCATGCGATCCAAGAGCGGCCTGGGGATCGGCCCCCTGGTATTAGCGGTGGTAATAAAGAAAACATCGGAGAGATTAAAAGGCAAATCAAGATAATGGTCAGCAAAATCCTTATTCATCTCCGGATCCAAAACCTCTAGCAAGGCAGAAGCCGGATCACCGCGAAAATCAGCGCCCAACTTATCAATTTCATCCAAAAGAAAAACAGGATTATTAACTTTAACTTTATGAATCGATTGAATAATCCGGCCAGGCAAAGAGCCAACATAGGTTCGGCGATGCCCCCGAATCTCGGCTTCATCACGCACACCTCCTAAAGCAACTCGAGTAAATTTTCTCCCCATTGCCTTGGCTATGGAACGGCCAATTGAGGTCTTCCCGACCCCAGGAGGACCAACTAAGCAAAGAATACTACCACCAATCCGACCAGTAAGTTGTAGAACGGCAAAATACTCCAATATCCGCTCTTTTACTTTCTCTAGTCCATAGTGATCTTCGTTTAAATTTTTCTCCACCTCGGCTATATCGAGCTTAGTTTTGCTTCTTTTTTTCCAGGGCAGCTCAACCACCCAGTCCAAGTAAGTGCGAATCACCGTGGCCTCAGCAACCATTGAAGGCATCTGGGCTAAACGTTCCAGCTCTTTGGTGGCTCTTTCCAGTACTTCTTTCGGCAGATCAGCAGCCTTAATTTTTTTACGATACTCGGCAATCTCCGGCTGGGCAGCATCTTCTTCTTCGCCTAATTCTTCCTGGATGGCCCGCAGTTTTTCCTTTAAATAATATTCCTTTTGCACTCGCTCAACCTGTTTGCGCACTTTCCCTTGTAGATCTTTTTCCACCTTAAGAACTTCGATCTCTTTTTCTAATATCCCGCTCAAGGTTTGCAACCTCTTCTCGCTGGGGATCGCTTCCAGGATGGATTGTTTTTCTTCTGCTTTTAGGGATAAATAAGAAGATATCAAATCTGCCAGCTTGCCGGGGTTATCAACATTAACAATTGACATCAGCGTTTCAGAAGGGATGCGACGGTTAAGTTTGACATATTCTTCAAAAAGCCTGATTACTGTTCGCACCAGAACCTCGGCCTCGATGGAAATTTCTTCCGGCTCTGGAATACGGAAAAACTCTACTTTAAAGAAAGGGTCTTCTTGTACATATTTATCAATACGCACCCGGCAGAGTCCCTCAACCAAAATTTTTGTGGTGCCATCAGGCAAAGCCACCATTTGAACAATTTCCGCCAGCGTGCCAACCTTGCAAATATCTTTGGGGGTAGGATCTTCAACTTCTTCACTCTTCTGCGCGGAGAAAATAATCATTTTTTCTTTGGCAACAGTAGTTTCCAGCGCTTTCACGGAGGGTGATCGACCAACAAAAAGCGGCACAATCATTTGAGGAAAAATAACAATATTACGCAGGGGAATTAAGGGTAGTTCTTCGCTTGAACTTGAACCCCTCTCAGGCTTACCTTGAGTAGGTTTTTTGGCTGCTTCGGCCATAATTTTATTTTGACTTTTTGTCGCTGCTCTTTAGCTTGGCGGAAACAATAACCTCATCGATAATCCCATATTTCATGGCTTCATCGGCACCCATATAAAAATCACGATCTGTATCTTTCTCTACCTTGGCCAAAGGTTGCCCACTATGCTTAGCCAAAATTTCAGCTAAGAGCTTTTTAATGCGCAATATTTCATTGGTCTGGATTTCAATGTCCGTAGCCTGACCCTGCGCCCCACCAAGTGGTTGGTGAATCATAATCCTGGCATTAGGCAAAGCAAAGCGCTTGCCTTTTTCACCCGCAGCTAAAAGCAGCGCACCAAAACTAGCCGCTTGACCAATACATATAGTGGAAACCGGGGTCTTGATATATTGCATGGTGTCATAGATGGCTAAACCAGCCGTAACAACCCCACCTGGAGAATTGATATACATATAAGCCGGCTTGGTTGGATCATCAGCTTCTAAAAATAACAGCTGGGCAATAATGATATTAGCCACATGGTCATCAATGGCATCACCAACAAACATAATTCTCTCTTTAAGTAAACGAGAGTAGATATCATAAGAGCGCTCTCCACGACCACTTTGCTCAACCACCATGGGAATCAGTTGTTGTCTTGTCTTCATGCCTTTTCCTCCTTGCCCTGTGGCTCATCAAGGATCGTTATTTTTGCTTTCTCAACCAAAAAATCCAAAGCTTTTTTTCTCAACAAATATTCTTCAATATATTCGCGAACACCATCATCCAAACGTTTTTTTAGCTCTTCAATCTTTTCGCCTGAAGCAGCTGCCATGCTCTGCAATTCAACCTCGACCTCTTCCTCTGAAACTGACATTTTTTCCTCTGCGGCAACAGCTTTTAAAACTATTTTACCCTTAACTCTTATTTCTGCGGATTTACGCATCTCTTCCCGCATAGCTTTTTCTTCTTTATTGACCCCTTTAAGATAATCATCGAGGGTTAAGCCACTTCTCATCAAGGTAGTGCGCAACTCATCCAGCATAATATTAATTTCTCTTTCGATCATGCCATTTGGCACATCTAACTCGGCATCATCAGAAGTAGCCGCCACTAATTTATCTTTAACGTCAGCCTCAACAGCGGCTTTTTTTTCATTTTGCATGGCTGAGCGAATCTCTGACCTTAACTCCGCTAAAGTTTGAAAACGACTGACCTTTTTAGCAAACTCATCATCCAAAGGCATTACTTCCCTATTGCCTTCAGCATCAGTTTTAGCGAAACGCTCTTGAAAATTACCCAAAGTCTTATCAATTTCTTCTTCAGCAATTTCTGCAGATTTTTTTTCAACTTTCAAACCTTTATATTTGCCTAATTTGACCTCAGGATAAACATCAACGGAAATCTTAAAAACAAAAGGCTGATCTTTTTTGCTCTCCACAATATCAATATTAGGATAATCAATTGGCTCAATCTTTGTCTCATCAATAACCAAGGGATAAAGGTCGGCAATAAGATCTTGAGCAGCTCGTGATTCGACATACTCTGGATTAATGGCCTGGCGGATCATATCCTTAGGAGCCTTCCCCTGTCTAAATCCTGGGATTTTAATTTCCCGGCCGGCAGCCAGCAACGACTTCTCTATTGCTTCAGCAAATTTCGAATATTCTTCTTCAACTTCCAAATGAACCGTGTTTTTTTTGCGTTTTTGTGAACGTATTTTCATAGTGAATATATTATACATTAATTATTAACAATTTTGCAACGACAGAGTTTTTTGCTATAATATCCATATTCCCACCAAAAAGGAGCACTAGAGATGAACCGTAAGCACAAAGGCCTAAATAAATGGATTAAAGAGTGCGCCACACTGTGTCAGCCGGATAAAATTGTCTGGATTAACGGGTCCGAAGAAGAAAAGAACCAACTAGAAAAAGAAGCTTTTAAAACAGGCGAATTAATTCAACTAAATCAGAAAAAAATGCCTGGCTGCGTTTATCATAATACCGCTGTAAATGATGTTGCCAGAACAGAAAAACTAACCTTTATCTGCACCAAAAATAAAAGAGACGCCGGCCCTACCAACAACTGGATGACTCCCAAGGAAGGTTACAATAAAGCTGCCGAGATTTTTAAAGGCTCTATGAAAGGCCGCACCATGTACGTAATCCCCTTCTCCATGGGGCCAGTTGGTTCGCCCTTTTCTAAAATCGGCGTGGAGTTAACCGATAGCATCTATGTTGTGCTTAATATGAGAATCATGACCAGGATGGGCAAAGAGGTTTTGGATCGTTTAGAAAAAACCAACGGAGATTTTACTAAATGCTTACACGGCAAAGCCGAACTGGATATTAACCGCCGCTTAATTCTCCACTTCCCTGAAGATAACACTATTTGGAGTGTTGGCTCTGGCTATGGTGGCAATGTTCTTTTGGGCAAGAAATGTCTGGCTCTAAGAATCGCTTCTGCCCTGGGAAAAAAAGAAGGCTGGATGGCAGAGCACATGCTAATAATGGGAATTGAAGATCCTTCCGGCTACATTGGCTATATTGCAGCGGCCTTCCCTTCTGCCTGCGGCAAAACTAACCTAGCTATGCTAATTCCTCCAGAGGGCTTAAAGCGTAAAGGCTACCGAATTTGGACGGTTGGTGATGATATTGCCTGGATGAGAATTGATAGTGACGGGAAACTCTGGGCTATTAATCCAGAAAATGGGCTCTTCGGTGTGGGGCCGGGAACCAACGCTAAAACCAACTTAAACATGATGGAGGCACTCAAAAAAGATACTATTTTCACCAACGTCTTACTCAAACCAGACAAAACTGTTTGGTGGGAAGGGGGCGATGGCTCTCAACCTAGATCTGGGATGGACTGGCAGGGTCGCCCCTGGAAGCCAGGCCAAGTGGATGAACATGGCCAGCCAGTAACCGGCGCACATCCCAATGCCCGCTTTACAGTGCCAATTAAAAACGTGCCATGTATTACCAATCGCTTAGATCATCATCATGGCGTACCTATTTCTGCTATTGTTTTTGGTGGCCGTAGGGCTAAATTGGCTCCACTAGTTTATGAATCATTTGATTGGCAGCACGGTGTTTTTGTTGGCGCAACCATGGCATCGGAACGCACAGCCGCCCAATTTGGCAAAGTCGGTGAAGTTAGGCGTGACCCCATGGCCATGCTCCCATTTTGCGGTTACAACATGGGTGATTATTTCAAACACTGGCTCAAGAAGGGGAAAAAGATGTCGCCTGCTCCCAAAGTTTTTCATGTCAACTGGTTTAAAAAAGACGAAAACGATAAATTTATGTGGCCGGGATTTAGCGACAATTTAAGGGTTTTGGAGTGGATCATTGACCGTTGCCGCGATCAAGTTAGTGCCAAGAAAACGGCTATTGGCTATATACCAAATGAAGGCGACCTTGATATGACCGGCCTAAAGCTACCCAAAGGTACCATGAAAAAGCTTTTTGCTATTAATAAAGCGGCCTGGCGGGATGAACTCGTCAGCATTGCTGAATTTTTTAAGAAGTTTGGCCAAGACCTGCCCAAAGAACTGCGGGCTGAATATAAGGCTTTGGAAAAAAGAATTGCTAAGCTTTAGACAAGAGATCTCAAGCCCTCTCCCGGCATGATTAATAAATCAAATCGAGTGAGGGCTGTATTCTTTTTATTAGTTTATCTGTTATTGTTATCTTCGGTTTGGGCTTTAACCTCTGAAGTTGTAAAATCCCTATCTTCCCAAGTCCAAGGCTTGGGCCCCCTGCTTTACAACTACCGGATAATTGATAAAACTATCCATGCTGGCGGACATCCTCTTAATCCGGTGAATAATTTTAAAAATTCTGACCAGCAAGTTTTGACAATTCTTAAACATTTAAAAGATCAAAGCGTAGAAGTAATCATTGACCTGGAAAACACCCAAAGAATCCAAGCGCGCTATGCCCAGCTATTAAAACAAGCTGGGATCAGAAGAATCCATCTTCCCATGACTGAGTCTAAGGTCCCGACTGAAAAAGAATGGCTAATTATTAAAACCGCCATGCAAAAGCCGGTTTACATCCACTGCAAATGGGGCGCGGACAGAACCGGAGCAATCATTGGCCGGTATTTGGTAGAAGAAAAAGGCTATACGCCTCAAAAAGCCCTCAAAGCCGTACAAAGCAGCGGTTCACACGCGGGAAGATTGGGCGGGTTGAAAAATTATAAGAAGTTGATTGGGTTTTTCTGGCCAGATTATCAGCCATAACGACGAATCATCACTTCAAGCCTAACTCCGAAAATAAACTATCTTCCGGGATATTCACAAAAAGATAAAATTTTTTTCCAAGCTGGGTTGGGTTATTCCGCCAACAAAACGCTACAAAAACCGGCCAAGTCTGTTAAGTTCTGAATTTGGGTAAACGTGTCCAGATGTGGGAAACCCATTTCCTGCAGTTTAGAAAAAATTATGCGATTTTCCATCATAACCTGTGATTGATCGGATGCAATCAAAGCCATTTTAAGTCTGTATAAATTGTCCAAAACCATTAAATAATAAAACAACTTAGATTTTTCCGGCCCATCAACAAGTAAAGACGCTAATCTTTCTTTAAAATTCAATAAAGAAGTATTTTCCCCATTGGGCTCTGCTTGTTTTAGTCCTGTTAGGAGAACTCTTAGCGCCGATTGAGCTAAGGCAAGCTCAGGTTTCCCTTCTGCCTCTACAGAAAGAAAACCTCTTAAATCAAAAACGGCTAAACTTTTTTCTACTGCACCGGAAAATCTAGGCAAGGTTGGAGTAATGGGCTTTGATGAATCCCAACCGAAAAAACCAGTATTTTCTTGTGGTTGACTTTCAGGTTCGACACGGCGGGGAACTTTTCTTTGCGGAGGCAGAACTGTTTTTTTCTTAACTACTGTCTGGCCAGTTACCAAGTAAGAATCTTTAATCTTTTTAAAACGCGCGGCTAAGGGGCTGCTCTCTAGGGCTAAGGGTGAGAGCCGCCAAGGATTAGCAGCTAAATCTAAAACAGCCTGCCGAAGCCGCCCCCTTCCCTTACCCCTAGCCTTAAACAGCACTTCAGCCACATCCAATTGCTCTATTGGCCTAAAAACTGTTAGGTCGGAAATTGCCACTAGGCCTGAGCTTTCTGCAGCAGCAAACAATAAGGCAGAGGTTTCGTTTAATAAGCTAAAATTTGCTCTTTCTAACGCTAAACGTCCGAGAATTCCAACAAATTTATAATGGCTGAGGTCTAAACCAAAAATTAAGCGGGCTTTTTCCATGGCCCGCAAGGAAAGCTCTACCCCTAAATAACCTTTGCTCAAAATTCTTTCAATGTCTTCTGCTGGCAGTTTAGAGCTGCTCCTAGCATAGGCTGAAAATTTTTGTCTGGCAGAAACTTCTATCGCTTTAGAAAAGATAAATGGAGTTGTACCAGGATCAAAAACCTTAGCAATGTAAAACATTAATTCTTCATCACTTAAACGCTCTCCTGGAACTGGGATTCCTCTCATCTCTCTCAATAATTCTAGTTTTAAGTTTTTAGCTTCCACGGCAACAAGTTGCTGATGTTTTCTTCTGAAAACCCCTACTTGAGCTAATTTGCCATTGGTGGGCTTAAGATAACCAAGCATAATCAAACCTTGCCTTCGCTGTGCTTCTAAGTTACTTTGATAAAAGTTTAGATAACGTTTCAAAATTACGGTCGTAAAGCCGGACAGAGATAAACGTGGCTCTGGATGATCGGCATCTCCAACCAAACAAGCCCGATAGGCTTCTGCTGCTTCATCTTTAGCCTCGACATAACTATGCCCGTTGGCCATTGCTTCAGCCCGACACAAAACCAGCAAAGACTCTTTTTGTGCTAGATAACGTGCTTTGGTTCGACAAGATTTTTCTTCAAGGGTATCAGCTAAGACCTGGGCTGCTGCTAAAACTTGCTGGGTATCAGGATAACTTCTGCGACACTGAAGGTTTTCCACCCCAAGACAATAATTAGCAGCATTTATATGTGCGGTTAGCAACGATTCAGGGTTTATTGTTTCCTGATGTTGGTCATAAGCCAGCCTAGGAGTAACAATAAAAATCTCGGGAGCAACAACAAATTTCCGATCAATCCCTAGAATATTCTCTGCGGCTCTTTGAGGGCTAACCCTGGTTAATATCTCGTAGATTGTCTCATTAAGAACAAACGGCTTAAAGACAAGGCCTGCTCGATTGGTTACCTCAATTGCCTTAAAAGCCGCCACCCTTTGCTCCAACTCCGTCTCCGTTAATAATAAGACCCGGCTTAGCTCACCATTAGGAAAGTGATGCAATAAAATAGTTCTTTTTAGCCCGGTATAATCAGTAACTACCGCCCGTAAGCCCTCTTCCTGCTTTTGCTCACGCACATATCTAACCAAAGCGGCCATGACAGGTTGAGCAATATTTCTTTTAGCTCGAGCCATTTCAGCTTTAACAATTTCTGCAACACGGCTTTTTTGATTGGAGAGAAAATCAACTTTAGACACAAAATCAGCCATTAACTCAAAGTTCTCAACAATTTGTTCATTAAAACTTCTTCCGTTCAGAAGCTGTAAGGCTTGGACTTCAATCTCTTTGGAGGTAAAGCCTAGGGTTTCTAATGATAATTGATATCTTCTATAACGCTGCTCCAGCTGACACAACTGTTGCTCAAACCTTGGCGATGGTGCATCTGCAAAAAGCACTTGCCCATAACCAGCAGCAAAAGCAAATAATAAAGGACTAACATTAACTCGCCCTATCCTTTTGCCGACTTCAGATTGAGTATGCCTGCGGCGCGCTCGCATGATCAGAGTAGTATTTGCTTCCATGCTTAGACTAGGTGTTTTAGAAACCTCAAAACTCATAGTGTATTTTCGCTAATTTTGAGGCAGAATTTCAGTAAAAATGAGGAAGTTGAGCAAAAATAAGAACTAGGACAAGGAGATAAAAATCATTATTTTGACCGGATTTTTATCTAGCGGGGGTGGGATTTTCCCGATGGTCACTATACTAAAATAATAATGGAATCATCGGGATCCCGACATTTCATTATTCTATGTATTAATGTTGTCGGGAGAACCTTTATAGAAAGTAGCGGGGGTGGGATTTGAACCCACGGCCTTCAGGTTATGAGCCTGACGAGCTACCAGGCTGCTCCACCCCGCGTCGATTATGTTATAATTGTAGCATGATCGGGATAAGCCTTCAACCAGAGCTGCGACAGACGCTGGAACTCATCCTCTCCCCCCGGATGCTGCAAACCCTAAAAATTTTGAACCTCCCCTACATGGAACTGGTCGAAAACATCAATCAAGCTGCCGAAGAAAATGTCATGATTGAGGTAGAACGGTATGACGAATACATTGAATTCGTTAAATATCTCAATTCGGACAGAAAAATCAAAAAAGAGGCTGATTTTACCGAGCTTCCCGGCCTAAAAAATATCAGCAATGTCAGCAAAACCCTGGAGCAACACCTCTTCGAACAGCTGGAATTGGAAGATTTAGAAGAAGATTATTACGAGATCGCTAAATTGATCATTGAAAATATCGATGATTTTGGTTATGTGATCGCTTATACCCGTTTACGCGAAAAGATCATGGCAGAATTTTCTGTCTCCCGGCCAACTGTTGATAAGATCTTAAAAATCATCCAAACCTTTGAGCCGGAAGGGGTTGGCGCCAGAGACGAAAAAGAATGCTTACTGATCCAAATCAACGAATACAATTTTGACAACGAAGAGTTGAAAACAATATTAACAAAAGTGGTGGAGAAGCATCTAAAAGATCTTGCCGAACAAAACTACCCGGCAATTGCCCAGGCCCTGGGTCTTCCCGAAAGCGGCGTGGTAGAAGTCGCTAATTTTATTAAGAGCAACCTCAACCCCAATCCTGGCGCGGCTTTTGGCGGGGAAATACTTCATATTATCCCCTCTTTTGCGGTAGAAGAAACAAAAGACGGCCTTAACATAGTTAATTTGGAAACTCGCTATGGCCCCAGCATTAACATCTCCCCACAATATTTAAAAATGATGGAAGATCCCAAAGCAGACGCCAAGACCAAAGAATTCTTGCAAGAGAAGCTCAAAGCCGCCAAGAATTTAATTGAAGATTTTTGCAAAAGAACTGCAACTTTAGAGAAAATTGTTCGAAGGATAATTGAAACCCAGGAAGCTTTTTTTAAAAAAGGAGCCAATGGTTTGCGGCCTTTGTCGCAGAAAAGCCTGGCTGATGAGTTTGGCCTGCATCCGTCAACTATCTCAAGGAGTGTGGCGGCCAAATATATTCAGACACCACAGGGCATGTTTCCCTTAAAACTGCTCTGTCCCAGGGGGCCTAAGGGGGTAACCGTTAATAGGATTAAAGCTATTCTGGCTGGTCTAGTCGAGAAAGAAGACAAAAGCAACCCTTTGTCAGATAGTCAGATAGCCAAGCAGATGGAAAAGGATGGCCTTAAAATTGACCGACGCACGATTGCTTATTATCGCAAAGAGTTAAAGATTGGTACAACAGAAGAGAGAAAAAAATAATGGCCAGAAAAAAAACGGAAAAAATTAATAAAGCCAAAATCCTGATCGTGGATGACGAAAAAAGCCTGCGCGACTCCATGCAAATGCTCTTGCAAGAAAAATACGATGTTTTCGTGGCTAAAACCGGCAAACAAGCCATTGAGATCGTTAAAACCAAACCCATTGATCTTGTCCTTCTAGATATCCGCATGCCGGAAATTGACGGCATTGAAGTCTTAAAAATTATCAAGGGCATTAATGAATCGATTGAAGTTATCATGGTCACAGCTGTTATTATGGTTAAAAAAGCGGTTCAGGCTATTCGCTTGGGTGCCTACGACTACCTGGCTAAACCATTTGATATTGAGACCCTGCAAGAACAAGTAGCCAAAGCCCTGGAAAAGAAAAAATTGACCCAGGAAAATCTTTCCCTAAGGCTATTGATGGAAAAAGACAATCAATTTGAGAAGATCGTTGGTAAGAGCAAAGAAATTAGGGCAATTTTTAAGATTATCGACGATGTGGCCAAAAGCAATGCCACCGTTTTGATCACCGGCGAATCAGGCACTGGTAAAGAATTGGTGGCTCGAGCCATCCACAACCGTAGCCCCAGAAAAGACAAGCTTTTTGTCCCGGTTAATTGCGCGGCCATCCCTGAAACCTTATTGGAATCCGAATTGTTTGGCCACGAGAGGGGCTCTTTCACCGGCGCCACAACCAGACAGATTGGCAAATTTGAGATTGCCAATGGCGGCACTCTCCTACTGGACGAAATTGGCTCCATGCCAATAATCATGCAGGCCAAATTGCTGCGCACTATTCAGGAAAGGGAAATTGAACGCATTGGCTCCGGTTATGCCACTCCTGTTGATGTCAGGATTATTTCGGCCACCAACTCAAATTTGCGTCAGGAAATAAAAAATTATAAATTCCGGGAGGATCTTTTTTATCGTTTAAATGTTATTCCTATCCACATCCCTCCCCTAAGAGAAAGGCGCGAAGATATTCCTATCTTAGTCAATCATTTTCTACAAAGATACAGTCGTGAGTTCGGCAAAAAAATCAAGGGGATGAAAAAATCAGCCCTAGATTTATTGACTGAGTATGATTGGCCTGGTAATATCCGTGAACTGGAAAATTTAATTGAAAGGTTAGTCGTGCTAACCAAAGAAGAACTGATTGGCACAGAACACCTGCCCGTGGAAATAAGTGGTCAATCTCAAACAGAAACAGACCTGAATAACGGTAACTTTTTTGAAGCAGTACGTAAATTTGAGGCCAAGTTTATTCAAAAGGCCCTGCAAAAGAGCAGCGGCAAAAAGAGCCAGGCAGCCAAGCTGCTCGGCATCCACCGTAACACTCTCAGCAACCTGGAAAAGAAACTTAGCTTGGAAGATCGCACATGAACTTGTGCAACCAAGCGTTGATTTGCCCTTAAGCTTGTGCTAAAGTGCCACTTTGACCCTGGTAATAACCTTGCTAATATAGTTATGTCGAAGATCAAATTAGTAAGGAGGAAAAAACAATGGATACTCAACTAAGCAAACAAAAAAGCACCTGGACCCCGGCCAAGGAATTTTTACCGATTATTTTAGGCAAAGAGATTGGTGATGAGCTGGAAGAAAAAGATTTGGTCAAGATTGAACTTTTTGAGAAGGGACTGGCTCAAGAGCTCAAGAAAGATGACACCATCAATCAGGCTATCAAGAAAATTGTTAAAATGGCTCTCGCAGCAGAATTTGGCCCTTCACTAGTAGCAGCTAAAGGCGCTCAAGGCATGATCGAAACCATCTGCCGGGGCATTACCGGAGACGCAGAGCTACGCAAACAAGCCTTAATTATTATTGATCGCTTTGCTCAAGACCAAGCTAAAGTCTAATAATGCAAACTATTTTAGTTGTTGACGACGAAGTTTCCATTCGCGAGTCCTTCTCGTTAATCCTGGAAGGACAATACAACCTACTCATGGCCGCTTCAGGGGAAACCGCTCTAAAAACCGTTACCGACCAAAAAGTTGACCTGGCCTTTCTTGATGTACGCATGCCTGGCATGGATGGGATTGCCACTTTAAAAAGGCTAAAAGAAATTGATCCCAACCTTGAGGTTGTCATGGTGACCGCTGTTAATGACGTTAAGAATGCTTCAGAAGCTGTTAAGTTGGGGGCTTGTGATTACGCGGTCAAACCTTTCGATGTTCAGCGCATTCTTAAACTAGCCGAACAAATCTTAAGAAAAAAGAATATCCTAAAAGAGGGCGACCTGGCCAAACAAAAAGCTGGTCGTGATCTTTTTCGGTTAATTGGCAACAGCGAAAAGATTAAAACTATTGCCAGAACGATTGAATCAATTGAGGGGGATGAGCCGGTTTTGCTGGTTGGAGAACATGGCACAGAGAAAGAATTAATTGCCAATCTGATCCATCAAAAAAGTAGCCGTGCCAAAACAAAACTGCAAAGCCTTAATCTCTCGCCTGCTCTTTCAACTCAGCAATTAAAAAGCTTGTTTTACGGCCGCACCTCCGGCTCCAGCACTGTTGATCTCCGGGCCAAGAATAGTCTCTTTGATGAAACCAAAGGAGGCACTTTATTTATTAACAATCTGGAATCACTCCCCGAAGAGATCGCCAAGGTTATTGCTGCCAAAGAATTTTCTCGCCTTGGCTCTAATCGTCAAGCAGCTACTCCGGTTAAAGTTAATATTACTACCAGATTCATTGGTGGAGCAACCCAATCCCTGGCAGAAAAAAACCAAGCTATTTTTAATTTCTTTTCTACGGTACTAATTCAAATTCCGCCCCTACGAGAAAGGACTTCGGATATTCCGCTCTGGATTAACCATTGCTTAGAAAAATACAATCAACTCTACGCTAAAAAAATCAAGCTGGCTCCGGCCGCCTTGCAGGTATTATCCGACTATGACTGGCCAGGTAATGTTGACGAGTTGGAGGGCTTAATTGAACGCCTAGTCCTGACTTGTTCCGGCTTTTTAATCGAAGTTAACGACTTGCCTTTTGAACTGGTTTTAAAAACTGGTAGTGAAGCCGGCAAAGATTATTTAAGTTTATTTGAAGCTGCTTACGTCCAAAAAGTTTTCAATATCAACAAGCAGGACAAACAAAAAACCGCCAGCGACCTCGGCATTAACCACTTGGTTTTGGAGACGAAACTGTAGAGGGAATCTGCCGCGGGCCGGAATCGAACCGGCATGGCTTATTCAACCGAGGGATTTTAAGTCCCTTGCGTCTACCAATTCCGCCACCGCGGCATCAACTAGCTTTATTTTACCAAAAGCCCTTTAATAAGTTCGCGACCAAACCCACTCTTAAAAT
>MEUC01000036.1 GCA_001771545.1 candidate division WOR-1 bacterium RIFOXYB2_FULL_42_35
AAAAAAGCTCATATTCCCTCATATTTTGGGTTAGGTTTTAGATGATTTAACGAATGTGACTATGGTTAGATTTTAGATGATTTGATTCGGCATAGATAGCCACCCCTTTTTTTATGATATACTTTTTCTATGCACCACCAAAAAGCTAAAAATATCTTTTTAGGCCGCGACGGCGAAATCCGTGGTAACTGCGCCGAAGCAGTCCTGCGTGCTTTCAAAGATACTATGGGGGTGGAAGAAAATCTGCTCGCCTTAGCTAAAGGCCATGGTGGCGGTCGCGCGCCAGAAGGCTATTGCGGTGCTTATTATGTTGCTAAATTATTGATTGAAAAATATTGCTGTCTCGAAAAAACTCAAGAATTCGAACAATACTTTAAAGAACTCGCTTCTTCACTTAAATGCAACGAAATCAGACAAGCCCGAAAGCTATCTTGTGTCGGTTGTGTAGAAAAAGCTGCAGAGTTTATTGCTACTGCCAGAACCAATAAAATGAGAGCTCAGTTACCTAATCTCTCATAAATAAACTAATAAAACCAAAGACTATCTAACTTCTGCTAGACCATACGAAAGCCCAGCCAAAAATTGTGGTATAAAGTTTTGTCTTTCACCAGAAACACTTCCGCCCAGTTGAACGGCAAAAGTAAGTGAAAAATCCCCCACCCCCTTGGCTCTGGCAGTTGCATTGACCCCTCCTTGCCCAGCGAAATAAAAAGCCCCATCACTTACAATCTCAGGCCGCCTGGGAACATAACTCATATTATGTCCATCAACAATATCTACCCCTAGTTTAGCTTCTACATAAGCATTAGCATGAAACCAACTATTATTAATTCCTGAAAAGTTATATTTGCCAGCCAAACCAAACTGATAACTTTGTCCACCCCCACGATTGAGACCATAAGGATTTTTTTTCCCTCCCCCCAACCAACCAGTAGTAAAGGTTCCACCTATTTGAAACCCATAATTACCCCACAACAAATCGACCCCTACCAAGGCTTGTTCAGAATTAATCGGGCTACCAAGCCGAAAACCCGTTCCAACATATACGTTGCCCCCCGAAGGTGCACCATTACTCCAAGGTTTAGAATTGTTTTGTTCTCGTCTGCTTTCTTTTGGTTTTGGATGAGGTTTTTGTTTTTTTTCTGCGCGAGCCTTATCTTTCAGAGCATAGCAAGTACCCTTGTCTCCAGCCACCCCTTCCCGCTCCACAACATCAACACCTGCTTTATAACTAATAGTACAAACATCTCCAGCCGCCGGTTTCTTGCTAGGAACAGGTTTCCTTTCACTGTCAAAAAGATTTTCAAAACCAAGATTTTCTTCAGCCGGTTCACAAACAACTCGACCATCACCATCATCCTTTATATTACCTGACCCCTTGGCATTACCTGATTTGGGATAAGCCACAAAACATGGGGTTCCAGCTGCGGGATTTACATTCATTCTATCTTCCTCCTAGGGAATGTTTTTTGAACAAAAACAATAGTCGTCTTGCTCTATCAGTATTATCGTATGAAGAAGGCAAAAACTTGCGTATTTAAGGGGATTTCCTACCTCAGCCCCAACTGCTTCAGCTTAGAAATCAACGTAGTACGATTCAAGCCCAGCTTTCTCGCTACTTCTGCCTGATTACCCTTGGCCTCAATTAGAACATTATTAATGTAGCGACGCTCAAAATCCTCTTTAGCACCTTTCAGATCCTTTTTAAAAATACTGAGCAAAGCATTCTCAAGCGGAATATCATCAATAGTAATATTTTCTTTATCAGGGGAAAGGACCACAATGCGTTCGACCAAATTTTGCAATTCGCGCACATTGCCAGGCCAATCGTATTCCATTAAGAGAGCAGCAGAGTCAGGGCTAAATTGTTTGATGTTTTTATTCAACTCTTTACTAAACAAAGAGAGAAAATGCTCCAGTAAAAGCGGAATATCTTCTTTGCGATCACGCAGCGACGGCACCACAACTGGCAAAACATTGAGACGATAATATAAGTCCTCACGAAATTCACGATCTTTAATCGCTTTTTCCAGATCAAGATTGGTTGCCGAAATAACCCGCACATCTATCTCAATTGGCTTGGCTCCCCCTACCCTGGTTATCGAATGATCTTGCAAAACGCGCAACAACTTGGCTTGCATAGCTGCTTTCATGCAGCCGATCTCATCTAATAATAATGTCCCACCGGTTGCCAGCTCAAACTTTCCTTGTTTAGCTTCATGAGCCCCGGTAAAAGCCCCTTTTTCATAACCAAAAAGTTCGGCTTCGATCAACGCATCAGGAATTGCCGCGCAGTTAACGACTACAAATGGTCGATTAGCTCTGAAACTCGCTTTATGAATAGCCCGCGCAACCAAATCCTTGCCCGAACCAGATTCTCCAGTAATTAAAACAGTTGTATCGGTTGGAGCCACTTTTTCAACCAAAGAAAAAACATTCTTCATAGCTGGACTAGTACCGATTAGATCAAGAAAGGCCGATTTTTCTTCCAAGGTTTGTTTCAAATAAGTATTCTCTTGGAGCAATGACTTGCGTTCCAGAACTCTTCCCACCATGGCAATCAATTCATCTCTTTCAAACGGTTTCGGCACGTAATCATAGGCTCCGAGTTTAACTGCCTGAACAGCTAACTTAACATCATTTAAAGCGGTAACCATAACAACTTCTTGGTCAGAATCAATTTTCTTAATTTCTTTGAGAACTTCCAAGCCATTCATCTCTGGCATCATCACATCAAGAAGAACTAAGGAAAAGTTGTACTGTTTTAGTAGTTCAAGACCTTTGAGAGGATTGTTTTCTAAAGTTAAATCGTAGGAATGTTTGAGATTGGCTTTATACGCGCGCAGAATACCATCTTCATCATCAATGGCTAAGATTCGTGGTTTTATGAGGGCCATGGAAAAAGCTACTTCACCACCATGGTTCCAATACCATAGTCAGTAAATAATTCTAAGAGGATTGCATGGGGAATGTGTCCATCAATAATATGAACCTTTTCTACCCCTTGTTTTAAGGCCTGGAGACAACATTTGACCTTAGGAATCATGCCGCCAGAAATTATGCCGCTTTCAATTTGTTTATTAGCCTTCTTGGTATCAAGTTCAGAAACCAGTTCGCCATCTTTATCCAAAACACCACGCACATTAGTCACCAAAATCAACTTGTCTGCCCCCAAATACCCGGCAATCGAAGCAGCCGCAGTATCAGCATTAATATTGTAAGTATTACCTTTAGGGCCAATACCAATCGGAGCTAAAACTGGAATGTAACCATTTTTCATCCATTTGTTTAAAAAGCGATAACGAATCCCAGCCACATGCCCGGTAAAACCCAAATCAACATAATTCCCCTTGTCATTTTTAACCCATTGCTTTCTGGCTTTAATAACCTTCCCCTTTTTGCCATAAAAACCCTTAGCCTTGCCACCATTTTTCTTAATCAGGGCAACAACCCCTTGATTAACTTTTTCTCCCAAGATCCTTTCAACAACTTTCATCACCTGCTTTGAACTCACTCGCAAACCCTGAACAAACCTTGGTTCAATCTTATGCCGTTTCAAAGCCCGGTTAATCTCTGGCCCACCCCCATGGACTAAGACAGGATGCATACCTAAAAATTTCAATAAAACTACATCACGAATAATTCTATCTTTAAGATCCGGATCTGTCATAGCTGAACCGCCATGCTTAATCACAACAACTTTTTCGTTGAATTTAATTAAATACGGCAGCGCCTCCATCACCACTTTAGCGCGTCTTATTTCCCGTTTATATTTATTTAAGGGCATTTTCAAGTCCTATACGCCGCATTAATCTTAACGTAATCGTAAGTCAGGTCACAGCCCCAAGCCATCGCGGTTCCTCTGCCTGCGCCTAAATTAACAGTAATAACATCCTCTTTCTTCCCCATCTGCCAATTAAATTTAAACTTTTGCCAGTTCACTTTCGCCTTAGTAGTTCCTACAGCCTGCAGGATCCGACCAACATTTTTATCTAAGCCATAAGAAGCAGCTTTAAGCAATGGTGAGTTTGTAATGGTCTTGGCAACCTGAGCTGCTTCTTTATTATTACGCGCTCCACTAACTTTAACTGTGATTAACTTCGTGGCCCCTTCCCCATCCCGAGCAATTTCTTTGGCCAAATATTCACAAACATATTCAATGGCCTGGGCAACTCGTGATTCGCAACTCGTAACTCGCAACTTTGAAAGCCCGTTCGCTAAAACGAAAACACAATCACTGGTAGACATACAATTATCAACAGAAACAAGATTGAAACTTTTTTGCACAGCCTTATTGAGAATTTTCTGTAAAAGCCGAGGAGCAATTTCCGCGTCTGTAGTAATAAAAGCATGCATAGTACACATATTAGGTTCAATCATGCCAGAACCTTTGGCAATTCCTGCCACCGTCACCTTGCCCACTTTTACCACAATTTCTTTTTTGCGAGTGTCAGTAGTCAGAATTGCCTTGGCTGCATTTTCTCCACCTTGCTTGGAAAGTGCCTTAACCACCGCCTTAATCCCCTGGCGAATCTTCGGCATCGGCATGGGTTTAGCAATCACCCCTGTTGAGGTAACCAGAACATTATTTTGAGTGATACCGAGAGCATCCGCAGTTAATTTGGTCATCTCCAAGGCATCCCCCAAACCCTTTTCCCCTGTCCAGGTATTGGCATTACCAGAGTTAGAAATTATGGCTTGAGCTTGCCCATTTTTAAGATTGGCTTTGGACACAATCACCGGATTGCCCTTAACTTGGTTAGAGGTAAAAACGCCTGCGGCAGCACAAGGCACTTCAGAATATATCAGGGCCAGATCAAGCTTACCGGACTTTTTAAGTCCACAAGCCAAACCTGCTGCCGTAAATCCTTTGGGACTAGTGATACTTACTCTTATTTTCTTCATTTCTCCCCCTGCACTACAGCACTACTAACTACTGCACTACTACATTACGGATACAACGCCAGCTGCTTCAGCCCCACTGTTTCTTCCAAACCAAACATCAAATTCATATTATGGACAGCCTGACCGGCAGCCCCTTTAATTAAATTATCAATCGCAGAAAGAACGATAACTTGTCCAGTGCGTTCGTTGATCTGAACTGCAATATCATCAAAGTTTGTGCCGGCCACATATTTTGTGCTCGGCAAAACCCCTTCCCTAATCCGCACAAACGGCTCCCCTTTATAAAATTCTTTAAATAAATTAGTTAATTCCTTGGTTTTGATCTTGGCTTTTTGATCTTTGATCTTCGCGTAGACAGTTGAAAGGATCCCGCGTGTCATGGGCATCAAATGAGGCACAAAAGTAACTGTCGTTTCAGTATCTTTGGCGATCCGACCAACTTGATACTCAATTTCCCCCATATGTCGATGTCCGGTAACGTTATAACCCTCAATGCCCTCATTACGTTCACAATAGTGAGTTTTTAGCGAAACTCCACGACCGGCTCCGGAAGTGCCAGATTTGGAATCAACTAAAATATTAGCAGTTTCAATTAAACCATTCTTCACTAGTGGCGCTAAGGCCAAAATCGCTGAGGTCGGATAACAACCAGGATTCCCAACTAAACGAGCTTTTTTGATTTCCGCTCGATAAAGTTCTGGTAAACCAAAAATCGCCTCTTCGCACAATTTGGCTTCTTTATGTTTGGTTTCATACCATTGGTCAAAAACATTAACATCGTTGAAACGAAAATCTGCTCCCAGATCAACAACTTTCTTTCCTGCCTTGAGAATTTGTGGTACGTAGTCCATGGCAATCCCATGAGGCAAAGCCAAGAAAATAACATCAACATCGTTAACCACTTTGGGAAGATCATCCAAGGTCTGAATAGTTACATCAATTTTTCCCAAAAGATGAGGGAAAAGCTCAACCAATGTTTTTCCTTTATGAGCAGGTTCTGACATTAACCAAGCAATTTCAGTTTCTGGGTGATTTAGCAAAATTTGTATCAAGGTGATGCCCGCGTATCCGCCAGCACCAACAACTCCAACTTTAATCATAAAAAAATCCTCCTATCTATTTGGTTAAATACTACAAGAAAAGTTAAAAATATGCAATAAAGTTAATTTAATGGTAACGCTTAACTTCAAAACGAAATAATTCCAGAGACTCGTCATCTTGAATCCAGGCTTTTTCTTTACAAATTTCTATTTGTTGTTCCGGAGTATCAACGCCAGGCAGATCAGGCAATAGCAAACCTCGTTTGGTTCCGGACTTAACAATCACGCCGTATTTTTTTGCATCCAGTTCGGCTTTTGATTTAACAGGAATAGGAGCTGTTAATACGTCCACAGAAATTTCCAAATCTTTCAATTCAGCTTCTCTAACCGGAGGGAAACGTGGATCACGAGTAGATGACTCAATGGCATTACGAATAACTTCTTCCGCCACGGTATTAGCAGTTGGCGAAAAGGTTCCAATACAGCCGCGCAATGCCCCGTTCTGATGAAGAGAAACAAAAACCCCTGCCCTGTCTTTTAATTCTGCTGGTAAATCTTTAGGGACAGCAATTATCACTCCCTCTTTAACATATGTTTCGATGGTCTTTCTGGCCAGCTGAACAAGGAAGTGTTCCACTCTTACTCTATCTCCAGCGAAGCTATCATGTAACCGACACCAAATGGACCTTCATATGACAAGACTTCGGTTTTAACCTGTAAACCATCAAGGGCTCCTAAGAGTATGGCAATTGACCACAAAGCATCTTGTCCTGCTTCCTCCGCCAAAGCCGGATCAAAATTTAAGATTCCCTTCACATCATATTCTTTAACCAGTCGGACAAGTTTTTCATCAAACTCTTTGCCAGCAGGACTATATCCCGATGGGGCATCACTGGTTAAACGATGAGACATATCTGCCGAAGCGATAATAACCACCTTACGACCAAGCCGCTTAATAGTCTTAGCCAAACTTTGGCCAAACTCAAATAATTTAGCTAAGGGCTGAAAAGCAATGGCAATTGGCAAAACCGGTTTTCTTACCCCTGCGGCCTGAAGATAATAAAGGGGGACTAAACAGCCGTGATCCAACAATGTCTCTGGACAATTAGCAGCAAAACCACACTCCTTAATTACGGCTAAACCAAGGGCAGGATCTCCCTTAAAAGAGAAATTGGGTTTAGCCTGACCAAATCTGGTAAAACTGCCTTCAAAAACATGACTGGTATAAACCGGCACAGAAGCTTGCCCAACCTCTCCGTGAGGAGTGATTATTATCACAGTCTCGCAGTCTACTTTCTTTATACGCCGACTAACTTCTTCGGCAGCTTTTTTGCTCTGAGCGGCTTCTTTCAAACGCTTTTTGCCAACTTCAGGCACTATAATCGGTGGATGAGGCATAATTGCCGCAAATAAAAGCTCTTTCATAGTAAACCTCTTAATGTTAATAATTCCATCTCGAAGCTCCTAAATGAACCGTGCTCGCGAATTTCCCGCACACGGCT
>MEUC01000037.1 GCA_001771545.1 candidate division WOR-1 bacterium RIFOXYB2_FULL_42_35
CTCATAATTTCCCTATATCCCTTACCTGTCATGCATTACAGCACTTTTGCCCCCTCAACGTTGGGACAGTAGTGACTTCGCATATTATTTTAATAATTTCAATTTATGCTATAATTCTTCCATGATCTGGAAAGGCGTTGTAGAAGAATACAGAGAATATTTGCCGGTTACGGAAAAGACCCCAATTGTCACCTTCCAGGAAGGCAATACCCCACTTTTGGAAGCCAAATATATTTCTGAACTAACCAAGTGCAAAGTTTATTTAAAATATGAAGGTGCTAACCCTTCCGGCTCATTTAAAGATCGTGGTATGTGCCTGGCCATCTGCAAAGCCTTAGAAAAAGGCTGTAAAGCTGTCATTTGTGCTTCCACCGGTAACACCTCTGCTTCTGCGGCAGCTTTTTCGGCTCGAGCAGGGCTTGACTGCATTGTTATTATCCCTAAAGGCAAAATTGCTTTGGGGAAACTCTCCCAAGCCATTATGCATGGGGCTAAAGTTTTTGAAGTGGACGGTAATTTTGATCAAGCCTTAGACTTAGTCAGAGAAATCGGTGAAAAATACCCGGTTGAAATTGTTAATTCAATCAATCCATATAGAATCGAAGGCCAAAAAACTGGAGCTTTTGAGGTTTGCAATCAATTGGGCAAGGCCCCCGACTATCACGCTATCCCGGTTGGTAACGCAGGCAACATCACCGCTTACTGGAAAGGCTATAAAGAATATCTCGCAGCCAAGAAAATTGATAAGCTCCCCAAAATGATCGGTTTTCAGGCTGAAGGCGCAGCCCCAATTGTGCTGGGACACATTGTGGAAAAACCAGAAACTTTAGCCACTGCTATTAGAATTGGCAACCCGGCTAGCTGGAAAACTGCTGAAGCGGCTCGAGATGAGTCTGGCGGCTCAATCAGCATCGTAACTGATGATGAAATTGTAGCTGCCTATCAATTAATTGCCGCTAAAGAGGGAGTTTTCTGTGAACCAGCTTCTGCCGCATCGGTTGCTGGACTGATGAAACTAGCTAAGGCTGGAAAAGTTGAACCAGGCTCAACCGTTGTTTGTGTTTTAACCGGTCACGGCTTAAAAGATCCTGATAACGCTATTAAATTTGGCCAGAAACCAGATTTTATCCCCTGTAGAGCTGAAGAAGTTGTTAAACGCTTAGGACTTTAAAATTACTCTTCTTAGTGCCTTTTTGAAATAGAAGTAGGGTTTTGGGTGTGGAAGTTGGTATGGAAGCTCGAAGTAGAAAGTTGAAAGTAGACAGATCCAACTTCTTCATCATTTTTCTGGCTTCAATACTGGCATCTAAACCCAACACCAAAGTTCCACATTCTAAGGCAGCCTTTATGACTCAAAAAAACACGTGAATAGTCCACTCATATTTGATAATATTAATAAAGGAATCCTTACCCTATGAAAAAAATATTTATCACTGGAATAAGCGGCTGTGTCGGTCATTATGTCTTTGACGTATTAAAAAACAACCCGGACTATCAACTCTATCTTCTAGTCAGAGATGAGAAAAAACTAAAATTCAATCCCCAACAATTTGACAACGTAACAATTATCAAAGACGACCTGGTCAACATCAGCAAACACGCTAACTTAATTAAAAACATGAACTATGTTGTCCACATAGCCGCCCAATGGGGCGGTCAAGAGGGCAATTACGACTATACGTTGGCATTATTCAACTTACTTGATCCCGACCAATGCGAAAAAGTACTTTATTTTTCTACTGCTAGTATTTTAGATCAAAACAATCAAGCAATTGAGGAAGCAGAAAAATATGGTACTCACTATATCTACAGCAAAGCCCAGCTTCATAAAAAATTGCCTGAGCTAAAAATCTATCCTAACGTTATTACTCTGTTTCCCACCTGGGTCCTAGGAGGAGATAGTCAACACCCCTACTCTCACGCCTCGGCCGGAATTGTCAATATAAGAAAATGGCTCTGGCTGCTACGCTTTTTAACAGTTGATGTCAGCTTCCACTATATTCATTCTCAAGACATCGCCAAGATTGTTGGCTACCTACTGGCTAACAAAACCAAAGAACATGAATATGTGCTCGGCAATGACAATATCACTGCCACCAACTTTATCCGGCAAACCTGTCAGTTTTTCAAAGCCAGAGTCTATTTTCAAATTCCTATTCCACTCTGGTTAGTCAAAGCCCTGGCCAAAATATCCGGCAACAAGCTGCATCCCTGGGATCTGTTTTGTTTTAAGAAGAAATATTTTCAGCACAAAACCGTCAATGCCGCCAGCTTTGGCCTTGAGTCAAACCTGCAAACCGTTCAGCAAATCATTGCCAGCTTACTATCATGAAGCCCAAGGTTGCGATCGTTAAATGCAAATCCTACAGACAAGCCCAAGTAGATGCAGCAGTCCGCCAAAGTCTTGAACTAATTAGCGGACTAGACAAAACAATTAAACCTGGCAATCGAGTCCTGATTAAGGTTAACGCTTTAATGGGCAAAGATCCTGAACTTGGTATAACCACCCACCCTGCTTTAGTAACTGCCATTGTTAAACTAGTTAAAGCGCTTGGGGCAATCCCCTTAGTTGGTGATAGTCCCGGTGACGGTTCTGCTAATGTCCATAAAGTTATGTCCAAGTGTGGTTTCACTAAAGCCACGGAAGAAGCCGGCGGAGAGCTGATCTCTTTTGAAAAAGCCGGGACAAAAGATATTCCTAGTCCCAGCCAACATAAGAAGATTAAGACTCTCAAGATTTCTAAAGCTGTTCTTAAAGCTGATGTCATCATCAACCTACCCAAACTAAAAACTCATGGTTGGACCCTTTATACCGGAGCAATTAAGAATCTCTTTGGCTGTATAACCGGATTCAACAAAGCCAGCTTTCATTTTGCTGCCCCCAAGTGTAAAGACTTCTCTATTGCCCTAGTTGATATTTTAGAAATAGTAAAACCAACCATAAATATTATGGATGCGGTGATGGGCATGGAAGGCCAAGGGCCAACTGAAGGCAAACCCAGGCTAATGGGAGCTATTTTGGCCTCTTTTGATGCCGTCGCCCTTGATGCCGTGGCTGCCACAGCTATCAATTACCAGCCACTGGAGATTGATATGATTAGGATCGCTGATAACAGGCAACTGGGAACAGGCAAACTGGCCAACATTGATGTGGTTGGGACTCCGCTCAAAGAGATTATTAAAAAAGATTGGGAACACTGTGCCAACACCTATGCCATCACCAACCGCATTCCTTCGTTCCTTGAACCGATCCTTAATCCAATCATGCAAAAGATTTTACGAATTGACCCAGAAATAATTCAAGACAAATGCAAAAAATGTTTGGTTTGCGTTAACAACTGTCCTGCTAAAACCATTTACTTTAAAGATAACACCGTTAAAATTGATTTATCTAAGTGCATCATGTGTTACTGCTGTCATGAATTGTGTCCGTATAAGTCGATTAGACTGAAACAGAGTTGGCTGGCAAAAGTAATGGGGCTGGGGACAAGTAAAGGATAATATTAACCAACCACCGCAGCACAGCGCTGACACAAAGTTGGATGCTTTTTATCTTCGCCAATATCTTTTTTCCACATCCAACAACGTTGGCATTTTTCGTAAGGGGATGGTTGGACCTCAATTTTACTGTCCCCCTCTTTGAGGATCACTTCTGAGACAATAAAAATAGCAGGCAATTGATCAGCCAAAGATTTTAAGGCTTCTAATTTGGGTCCAGTATAATAAACAGTAACCCGGCATTGGGTTGACGAACGCACTTCTTTTTTGGCTCGAAGCACTTCAATACTCTTGTAAACTTCTTCACGAATTTGTAGGATTAAATCCCACTTGGCCGCCAATTTATCGTCAAGATATTCTTTGTCGATCTTAGCCATTTCCCCCAGAAAAACACTGGCTGCTTGGCCACTGACTACAGCGCTACTATACTTATAAATATCTTCGGCTGTAAAAGATAAGATCGGAGCCATTAATTTAACCAAGGCAGTTAAAATCTCACAGCATACATATTGGGCCGAACAGCGTTCAATCGAATCTTTTGCGTCACAATAAAGCCTGTCTTTGCTCATATCAAGATAATAGGCCGACAAATCGTTGACACAAAAATCATAGAGCGAATGATAGACCAGATGAAACTCAAAATCATCATAAGCCTTGGTAACTTTTTTAATTAAGCGCTGCAGCCGATCTAAAACCCACTTATCAATTTCCGGCAAATTACTGTAAGCTACCGCATTGTCAGGCTGATAATCATTTAAATTGCTTAACAAAAAGCGGCAAGTATTACGAATTTTTAAATAAGCTTCTTGAACCTGCTTGAGAATCTTTTTTGAGGCTGCCATGTCATTGCGAAAATCGGTTGAGGCCACCCAAAGACGCAAAATGTCTGCTCCGTATTCTTTAACTACATCCTGAGGACTAATGACATTGCCCAGAGATTTGCTCATCTTTTTACCCTTGTCGTCAATTGTAAAACCGTGAGTTAAGACTGCTTTAAATGGTGCCCTCCCCCTGTAACCGATGCCTAACAGTAGTGAAGTTTGGAACCAACCGCGATGCTGGTCAGACCCCTCTAAATAAAGGTCAGCTGGCCATTGAAGATCGGGAGTAGTCTCTAAAACCGCCGCATGTGATGATCCGGACTCAAACCAGACATCAAGAATATCCTTTTCTTTGGTAAATTCTGTGCCACCACAAGAACACTTGGTGTCAGCCGGCAAAATATCCTTGACCTCTTTGACAAACCAGGCATTAGTCCCTTCTTTGGCCACTAACTCTTTGATGGCCTGGTTAAAAACCCCTGTCATCTGAGGCTGGTTACACTTGGTACAGTAAAAGGCTGGAATAGGCACGCCCCAGGAGCGCTGTCTGGAAATACACCAGTCTGGTCGGGTTTCCACCATCCCGCGGATGCGATTTTCTCCCCAACCAGGGAACCATTTAGTCTCTTTTATCGCCTTCAGGGCTTCTTGGCGCATATTGTTATGATCAACAGCGACAAACCATTGTTCGGTAGCACGAAAGATGACCGGCTTTTTACAGCGCCAGCAATGTGGATAAGGATGTTTGAAAAATTCTAATTTTAAAAGTGAACCATTTGCCTGCATATGTTCACCAATAACTTTATTGGCTTTAACATAAAACATGCCGCGGATAAACTCCGGGACTGTGTCATCAAAGTGCCCTTGCTCATTAACTGGCATTACTATTGGCAATTTATAATTTAAACCAACTTTATAATCTTCTTCTCCATGACCAGGGGCGATGTGAACCAAACCGGTCCCCTGCTCCAGGGTTACATATCTATCGAGGACCAAAGGAACTTCGCGTTCAACAAAGGGATGCTTAGCTTTAAGCCCTTCAAGCTCTTTACCTTTAACCTTACCAACCACTTGAGTATCTTTAAGATCTAAACGTTTAATAAAGTCTTCCATCAAACCTTCAGCAATAATATAAATTTGATCAGCGGTTTTTAGGAATACGTAGTCATATTCAGGATTAGCCGCAATCGCTACGTTGGCTGGCAAGGTCCAAGGAGTGGTTGTCCAGATAATAAAATTCCAAGTGAGTTCGTTTAACAAATTAGGATTTTGAATTTTGAATTTGTCTATGATTTCTGATTTAGGATTTAGGATTTCAAACTTCACATGAATCGACGGTGACCGATCGTCTTCGTATTCGATCTCCGCTTCAGCCAGGGCTGTTTCACAATGAGGACACCAGTGAATTGGTTTTAAACCCCGGTAAATATAGCCTTTTTCGGCTAAAACCCCAAAGAGCTCCACGATTTTTTCTTCGTAAGAGTGATTGATCGTTAAATAAGGCTTATCCCATTCCCCAAAGATACCTAATCTTTTGAATTCTGTACGTTGGAGGTCAACATAATTCAGGGCATACTCTTTACATTTCTCACGGAACTCTGTAATGTCCATTTCGAGTCTTTTATCGCCGATTGATTTAATCAACTGCGTTTCAATCGGTAGTCCGTGACAGTCCCAACCTGGAACATAAGGAGCAAAGAAACCTGACATGGATTTATATTTAACAATTATATCTTTAAGTATCTTGTTAAGTGCGTGCCCTAGATGAATGTCCCCATTGGGATATGGCGGCCCATCATGAAGAATATAAGTCTTTTGATCTTGGATCTTGGATCTCTGCTCTTGAATTTTGTGGTAAATATCCTCTTTTGCCCAAAAGGCAGTAAATTCTGCCTCAACATTCTGTAGATTGGCCCTAATCGGGAAATCTGTTTGAGGTAAATTAAGGGTTTGCTTATATTCCGTCATGGAAACAGTATCTTATCATGGGAGAACGGGATCTGACAATAAGGCTATAAACAGAGCTTGGCGGCAGACAGCGCGCCAATGATACTGTTTCTTAAGGCGGAAACCAGGAGTTTGTTGCGTGGAGTAAAGCCTATATCTTCTTTGATTAGGGCTTCGAGCTTGATGAGTTTTATTTTGGCTTCTTCCGTCCCTTCGCAAATAAGCTGGATAATCTCTTTGATAACCCGATCTTCCAGTTCGCGCAGGCAATCTGTGCGGCCTAGCTCTTCGATCTCTTTGAGAACTTCTTTATAGTTATCAAGTTTAAATTTTTTGACGGGACTCATGATCCTCACCTCTTACATATATATATCGATGGATTTGGGTGAGGATTTCACTTTTTCTTAACTTCTGTTTTACTGTTTTAAACGCTCGATTTCATCGTTTTGCATGATTTTTGCCTCCTTTTTCTTTTTTGCCTATTATTACGTTTGTCGTCAATAACACTAATTATCCCAAAAATGCCGGTGGGTGTCATTTGAGATTATGTGAAATTTTCTTAAAAATAATGCGAGAAGAAATAGTAAGAAAACAACAAAGGAGAACAAATAATGGTAACAGGACATGTTCAACAACAAAGATTTATACAAACAGCTCTAGCCACTAAATTAATCGCTGAAAGTGCGGCCATGAAAAGATTAGCTCGACAAATGTGTGGTGGCCGGAAAATACCTCTTAATGCCATTATTGCTATGGCTGTTAATACCTTGATCACTGAAAATACAATTGGTTCAGGGGAAATGACGTCTCTTATTCCTGCGGCAGAATGGGCTCGTAGCACTGGCGCTCGAGGAATTTTAATTCTACCGTTAAGCTGCCGCTCTTCCCACGACAATTCCGACAGTATGTATTCGGCTATTAGCCAAGAAGCCATTGACCCTGTTTATATTGATTTAAGAAATTATTGTCCTGCAGTAGAAAAATCTTCTACTGCCAAAGAAATTATGAAAAAAAAGGTTGCCAAAATCGCACAATTAAATGCCTCGGCTAAAGTAGATAACGTTGGCACCAGACAATTTAAACTGGAAGTATTGCACGCTGCTTTTGAAGACATGTTAAAAGCCGGAAAAGGAACTCCTCTTTATAGAGAATTCGAAGCCTTTCGCGCTTCAACAGCAATTGAAGGTGCTGGCGATTGGCTTAAAGAATTCTCTGCTTTTGCAACACTACAAAACCACTTTGAAGGGAAGTTCTGGCGAGAATGGCCCGGTGAATTTCTAAACCCACAAAGCACTGAAACCAAAACATTATTGGCTAAACCAGAAAAACAACAAGAACAGCTTTTTCTTGAATTTGTCCAGTGGGTGGCAGATAAACAATATAGAACGGTTATGAATAAATGTAAAAAGATTGGGATTAGTGTCCAGGATGATCTCCCTTTTCTGCCTTCTGATAATAGCGCTAAAGTTTATTTTAATCAGTCCTTTTATGACCTAGAACTTTCCAGCGGCGCACCTCCTGATGCCTATGCTACTGCCGGCCAGAAGTGGGGAATGTTTCCCCGTCGGTATGATAAAATGTATAATAATTTAGCCCTTTTTAGCCGGGCCTTAAGGGTTATGCAAGGCCGTGGGACTGATGGAGTCAGAATAGATCACATTTTTGGACACATTAATCCTTATTATATTAGACAAGATGACCATCTAGAGGGCGGGGCTAAACAATACTCTGGCTGGAGAAAGTTTAATACTCAAGCCGAATATATGCCAGCTGCCCAAATCCTGCTTGGGGAAATGGCCAGCACTGGCCTTGAGCTTTGCGCAGAAGCCTTGGGTGTTTATCTGCCTGGCACCAGAGAATTATTAAAACAATTCCATATGGCCACTTTAGCTGTAGCTCGTTGGGAAAGAGATTGGGCTGATCAAACTAATGGGCAACCATATATTGACTTTACCCAAATGAACCCTATGTCTTGGATTTGTCCCAGTGTTCATGATACCCCACTGTTAGCAAGCAACTATCAGGATATGATTAACCCCTCAACCAAGCTTGGTCAACCAGGTTACGAACAACTACAAATCAATGATCTACTGGCTCAAAGACCAGCCGTAGCAAGGCTTCACGGACTAACAGCCTATCCAAAAAATATTAGTGATGAGTTGTACCAAGAAGCATTAAAAATCCTGGCTATGGCCGCTGCTCTCACCTATGCCTGCCCAATCGGTGATGTCTTATGTCTTGATTCTGACATCAGGTCAGTAGCGGATTTTTTAAGGATCAACGTTCCTGGAACAGTCAATGTAGCTGAAGTAGCGGCAAAATTAAATTGGGTTAACAAATATCAAGCTGTTCAAGAATTGTTTGCAGGCTCAACTGCAGCCGCTAGATCAACAACAGACACTTTTAGAACAATGATGCAAGAGTCTGGAAGGTTTGTTCCTAAAATAGCAGCCTAAGCCGCGGCCGGCAGTGAAATAGTGAAAGTAGTCCCTTTGCCCTCTTTACTTTCAACTTCCATACTGCCATGGTGTTCTTCAACAATTTTCTTGCTGATGGGCAGGCCGAGACCAGTGCCCTCCTCTTTGGTAGTGAAGAAGGAATCAAAGATTCTTGTTTGTTGTTCTTTGCTCATGCCCGGCCCGGTATCTGTAACCATCACCACTACACACGTCCCTTCATCTTTAGTGGTAATAGTAAGATCGCCGCCAGCCTCACCCATTGCTTGCACAGCATTAGCAATCACGTTCATAAAGACCTGCATCAAGCGGTTAGGATCGCCCAGGGTATTTTTTTTATGCTCATAATTAGTTTCAACTTCAACCCGTTGTTTTCTGATTTCATAAGCCAGCAAAGCCAGCCCTTTGTCTGTAACGGTAGAAACATCAAGGGGTTTTAGCATTAATTCACGGCTGCGGGAGTAATCGAGCAAGCCTTCGACAATCAACTGCATGCGCTGAGTTTCTGTGGGCAGAAGTTTAATCACTGATTCCATAAATTCTTTGTCCTGCCATTTCATTGGCAGGATCTGACCGAGGGTATGTAAATAAGTTAAAGGGTTTTTTAGTTCATGGGCAACGCCAGCGGTAGTAATTCCAATAGTTGCCAGTTTTTCCGATTGAATAATTTGTTTTTGATTGCGCTGTAATTCTTCCAGGATAAAGGCATATTCAATACTAATAGCGGCCTGGTTAGCCAAGGTTCTCAAAAACTCCACATCTTCGCGGGAAAAGCTCTCTTCAGACAATTTCCTGCTTAGATTAATAGTTGAGAGCAAGGTCGCTTTATGAAAATACTGGCCTTCGGAGATGCTAGGGATAATCAGCACACTTTTGAGCGCTTTCATTGCTTCCAAAACTTCTTGGTAGTGTTTTTTATCTTTTTCCGAGGCATTCTTTTCCAGATCCATAATCTCTTCCAGGGAAAAGCCTTTTTCCTGTTTCATTAATTCTTTGACCAGGGCAGAAGTTTCCGGCACAACAGTTCCTTCCAGCGCTCGCCCCTCCCGCTCCCCTGCTCTCACAACGTAGTTATGGGTTGCGCGGTCGAGCACCATCACTGAAGATCCGGACAATTTCATCGATTTTGTTAGCAAGTATGGAGCGATACGGGCAAAGCGGCTTAGGTCTGCCATTGGCTGGGCCAAAGTATGGCTATATTTGTTTAAGATTTGCTGGTAGTTGTAGCGCGCGCGAAAGAAGGTGCGGTCAACAATGTTTTGGATGATATCGCGCAAGGGTTGGAAGATCATGGCAATCACAAAGGCGCCAATCACGCTTGACCAGAGAGAGTTGTAACCGGTTATGCCGCTAAAGAAATAGTTGCCCACAAAGATTAGGGAAACAAAAATTCCTGTGTTAAAACCGGTTAAAACAGAATAAACCAAACCTCGTTTGATGACAATTTCGATATCAAGGAGATGGTGTTTAAGGATAGCATAAGCCATCATAAAGCTATAAACAATTACTAAAAAATTGTCGACTGGAGGGGTCTCAATATTAAAAACCAGCAATAAATAAAAGAGAGCAGCAATTATAACAATCAAATAAGCAATAAATAAATAGGTTAACTGAGTTTTTCTTCGTCCAATTGATTTGTTTCTTTCGATATGCAATTCGAACAATCCATAGAATGTTGCACAAGTAAAAAATAGTATGAACAAGTACCAAACAGGACCTGGAGAAGCTATATAGCGGAAGGATATTCTATGAGTAACCGCAGGAATATATATTGATCGAAAAAAAAGATTAAAAAACAAAAACACCAAGGAACACAAACAACTCAATAATATGATCTTGTTTCTTTTTTTTGCTTTATTAATTATTATTAAGATCGAATATAGAAAAGCTGTCGGAGCAAAAGCTGCCCCAGTATAAAGAAATTTATCAATCCAAACATTAAGCCCAGGATCATTACACGTACTCTCCATAAAACAGCCGGAAACCCACACAGCAATGCTAATACTTAATAATAGGAAAACACGGTTTGTCTTAGCTGTCCAATTACTAAAAAAAACAAACAGGCCAACGAGCAGAACCGTCAACCAAGCTACTAATGATGAAAGAGAATACAAGGTAAATATCATATAAGGTCTCTTTAAACTTTTTTATAAGCCGGCTCTAAGCCAAAATGATTGTTCATAGCAAAATCAATTAACAACTCAAACTTTTCCTTATTGATTACAGGACAAGATATATTAATCTCTTCCTTAATGTTTTTCAAATTATCCTCGTTAAATCTACAAGTTTTTCCAGCAAGATAAGGAGTAAAGATTTTCCCAACAGTTCTATAATAAAGCCTCTCAAGCTCGTTTTTGTCCACTGGTTCCTTATCAACAAACGAACAACCAATAATATTAAGTTTTCTCAATATAATGGGCAAATATACTTCATTAGGAATTTCCTTCTCGTTTGAAAGATGGTAGCTCCTAGCCGTATCATCATTTGTACATACCGCATACATCATCTTCGCTGCATAGTCTGCTGGAACAATATTTAAACCGGACCTTAAATTACACGCAATCCGAATAGGAATTTCCAAAGGTTTTTCATAAATATTTTCAAGCGTCTTAAAAGCCTTAAGTTTTGCTTTTAAGAAGAAAAGCGCCCAACCATAAAACAAATCGTACTTGCAAATACTACCAATCTGTTTTTCTATCAACCTCCCACAGATCCCAACCGGTCTAAAAATTCTATATTTCAACCCTCTTTTTTTTGCATATTTCCAGAAGTTGAACTCGGCAACAAGCTTTGATTCTTCATAAAAGTTTCTAAACTCTTCCTCCAAGTTTATAAAGTCCGAATTAACCTCACCATCAACAATTCCACACGAATAGGCTGATCCAGTATATATAATTTCATTAACGTCCAGAAGATCAATCAATTCAATAACTCTATCGGTCCCAAGAATATTTGTAATTTCCAACTTCCTCTTCGAACTTTTGTCCGTATGAAAGTCTGACAAAGCAGCTAAATGAAAAAAGTAGTCTATTTTTCCCCTGGTTAATACCATTAAATCGTCTGGGGAAATACCTAGTTTATTACTAGCCAAATCACAGGGAATAGGAATAATAATTTCCTTGATCTTCTCCACTAATCCGAGAGACCCTTCAAGTGTTATTCCAAGATAGTCAAGGCCGTCATGAATAAGAATGTCCTCAAAACGCTCACGAAGCAAACAATTCCTTTTAGCTCGACCCAAAACAATGATCTCGAGATCATCCAACCTTGACAAATTTCTCTTAATAATCTCAAAAAGAAGATTTCTCCCCAACAAACCGGTTGCCCCAGTTATTACAATTCTCATAAAACCATACTCCCAAAACGATTATCCCATAAAGAAAAAAAGTAATCAAGAATCTCCCAATATGTGATTTTTGATTATTTTTCTGCATAATAATACAGATCTAGAAATCAAATACACCTACATGGCTGCTTCCGTTAATATTTCAGGAACAATTGTTAACCAAGCAGTTGGAACATTGAGTGTTGGGACTAAAGTTTGGGTGAATTAACATACAAAACCATAAGGGCGAAATTACGGTTGAGAGTAAACTGGGTAAAGGGACTAAGTTTAGGTTGGTGTTTTAATCCAAATAAAGCAAATCTGACCTCAACAGAACCAAAAACAACAACGCAACTCTACCGATACCCAGACCTACACCCCCTACCTCTTCACCTCATAAACATCTTTTAGTTTTTTAACAAAGGTTATGACATGTTCAAGCTGTTTGACGTCTTTAACGTCAACGGTGATTTTGAGGAAAGCAGAACTGCCGCGTTTGGTTTTAGCCTTAACCCCGGAAACATTGGTCTGAGTTTCGGAAATCTGGGCCAAAATATCCTTGATCAAGCCCATGCGATCAAAAGCCTCAACATCGATATCAACCGGAAATAACATCCCCTCGGGCGGATTCCAGTCGACCATAATCATCTTTTCTTTAGGGGTCTCTTCCTTAACCACATTCAGACAATTCTTGCGGTGAATAGCCACCCCTTTCCCCTTGGTCACATAACCGACAATATGATCCCCAGGAATCGGACGGCAGCAGCGGGAAAACCTGACCAAAACATTTTCTAAGCCGGCAACATGAACAGCAGTTTTTGCCTTGACCTTGGACCGCCGAGCCAACAATGGTTTAACTTTTGTCTCTTCACTAGCAGTCGCCGGTAGCTGCTCCACCACCTTAACCTCACCAGGCAGCCTCTTAAACCAGTTGCGAATCTTAACCCGCGCCCCGGCAGTTTTAATAAACCGCATCCAGTCGCGGCTCGGATTACTTTTCTTGCCGGTTAAAATCTCAATAATATCACCGTTGCGCAAATGGTAATGTAGCGGAACAATGCGACCATTAACCTTGGCACCCATCGCCCGATGGCCAACTTCGGTGTGAACATGATAAGCAAAATCAATCGGCGTAGCACCACTGGGCAAACCAAAGACATCGCCCTTGGGGGTAAAAACAAAAACTTCGTCGACAAAAAGATCTATCTTTAAGCTCTCCATAAAATCTTTGGCATCTTTTAGCTCATCCTGCCACTCCAACATCTGTCGAAACCAGGTCATCTTTTGGTCCAAGCCCTTGTCGGTATTCTTTTCTTTATAACGCCAGTGCGCGGCAATACCATATTCGGCAATGCGATGCATCTCCACTGTGCGGATCTGCACCTCCACCGGCCGGCCAGAAGGACCGATCACCGTGGTGTGCAAGGATTGATAACCATTAGACTTGGGCATGGCCAGATAGTCACGAAACCGCCCCGGAACCGGCTTCCAGGCAGCGTGCAGTAAGCCCAAAACCGTGTAGCAATCTTTGACCTCTTTGACAATAACGCGTACTGCTGTTAAATCATAAATCTCATCAAATTCCAAATTTTGATCAACCATCTTGTGATAAATGCTGTAGAAATGTTTGGCCCGACCATTAATTTCTACATCCAAACCGACTTTTTTCAACAATTCTTTAACTTGATTGATAAACTCCTGGATATAAGCTTCGCGTACCCGGCGACTTTCCGATACCCGACTGCTGATCTCCTCATACTTGTCCGTTTCCAAATAAGTAAAAGCTAAATCCTCCAGCTCCCACTTAAGTTTCCACATACCCAGTCTGTGGGCCAGCGGTGCAAAAATCTCCCTGGTTTCCAGCGCGGTTTCTTTTTGTTTTGGTCCCGGTAGATATTTTAAAGTCCGCATGTTGTGAAGACGATCGGCCAGCTTAATGATAATAATGCGAAAGTCTTCACCCATCGCCAAAAACATTTTGCGAAAGTTCTCGGCCTGGCGCGCTTCACGACTAATAAAAGTCAACTGGCTTAACTTGGTCACCCCATCAACCAGATGAGCAACCTCTTTGCCAAACAACTTGGTTAACTGCTCGGAGGTCACGTCGGCATCTTCTAAAACATCATGAAGTAGTGCCGCGGCAATAGTTAAAGAGTCCTGCTCTAAACCGGCCAGGATTTCTGCGACTGCCAGGGGATGAATAATATAGGGCTCACCGGAAAACCTTTTGTGCTCTATGTGGGCTTTAGCAGCAAACTCATACGCCTTCTCCACAATCGCCAAGTCTGCCTTGGGATTGTAAAGTTTTATTTTTTCAAATAAGGCTTCGAGTTGTTTCATCTTTGATAACGGCTGCGGTCCATTACTCCGATCCCACGAGGAATCGCTGTCCTACCCTGCGGTTGTGGTCGATGTCGACTATCAGGTCGATTGCTTTTAACCGGCTTAATTCCGCCAGAAGCCCTGACAGCTACCAATACTTTACAAGAGTTTTCCAATACAGAAGTTAATTTATAAGCTTCTTCCAAATCTTTGCCGGTGGAAAAACTACCATGGGCCTTGATCACAGCCACAGCACTCTCCCCACTTAAAAATGACGGCAACATTCTGGCGGCTTCACTGCTGCCAATACCACCATGCACTCGCACAATCGAAGCAGCCTTAAAAACATAAAGACCCTCTGCATCCTGGGGCACAATCTTGTTATCGGTGATAGAAATAGCAATGGCATTAGCAGGATGGGCATGGACAATCGCCTTAGTCGGATTTTTCTGATAAATAGCCCGATGGGTAGCTATTTCCCTGGAAGCCTGCTCATCATTTTCTCCCGGCTCAAGACCGACTTCAATAATATCCCCTTCTTTTAAATCGCCCAACATCGTATCTCGTCTGGTAATAAAAATCTTGTCCTCTACCCTGACACTCATATTGCCGCCATGAGAATCAACCAACCCGGTCAGAAACAGAAACGAACCTATCCTTCTAAACTCTTCTAACATATCATTCTCCTTCATCATATCTTGACCTCCAAAATCTCAAACTCGGAAAACTTTTTAAACTCATTGAAACGAGTGGAAATTTCCGACGGCTGTAAGCGTCTCATCCGCTCCAAGCTAAAATCTTCCACGTTAAACGAGGCCAGAACAGAGCCCATAATAATCGCCCGGCGAATATTTTTTTCCGAACGATCGTCAGTCTTTGCCAAATAGCCCATAAACCCACCGGCAAAAGAATCGCCTGCCCCAGTTGGATCACGCAACATCTCTTGTGGGTATGAAGGTGCAGAAAAATGCACCCCCTCAGAAAAGAGCAAAGCCCCATGTTCACCTTTTTTGATAATAACTGCTTTAGCCCCTAATTTTATAATTTTAGCTGCAGCAACCGGCAAGTTAGGGGTTTCCATAAATTGTCTGGCTTCAGCATCATTAATTAAAACAATATCAACTCGGCTAATAACCTTTTTCAAAGCTTCTCGCTTACTGTTGATCCAAAAATCCATAGTATCCATGGCAATTAATTTAGGTTCTTCTAACTGGTCAAGAACCTTAAGCTGTAACTCAGGGTCAAGATTAGCTAAAAAAACATAGTCGGATTTTTTTTGTTCTGCGGTTAGTTTGGGATCGAAACTTAATAAAACATTTAACCTCGTATCCTTAGTGTGGGCCTGGTTCATGTCATATTCATAATAGCCTGACCAACGAAAGGTCTCCCCTGCCATTGTTTGAATAGACTCGGTATTAATCTTTCTTGATTTTAAATATTCCAAATGCTCTTGAGGAAAGTCACTGCCCACAACTCCAACAATTGCCGCCGGCCCAAAGAAACTTGCTGCCGTGGCAGCATAAACCCCTGACCCCCCTAAAATATCTTTCTTTTCTCCAAACGGGGTTTGTACCGTATCCAAAGCAATAGTACCGACAACTAAAACTGACATTGTTCCTGACTCCTTTCTATATTAAAGAACAGCTAGTAACTGCAGCATTACCTTCTGGAGAACCCAGAGCAGGATAATAACAACAAAGGGGGAAACATCCATTCCCATCCACTGTGGCGGCAGCGCCAAACGCACAATTACAACCAATGGCTCCGTTAAGGCATAAACAGGGGCAAAGATATGATTCCGCTTACTATTAGGAACCCAGGGCAAAATCGCCCGCAAGGCCAACAATATATAGAGCGCTGAAAAGACAAAATTAACGATAAAGATTATGAAATCCATTTTTATTTAAATTCCAAGATCAAAGCACAAAGTACCAAACAAAACCAAAATCCCAAGTTTCAAATCCAAAACAGTTTTGATCTTTTAACTTTGATCTTGGAATTTGTTTTGATCCTTGATCTTATCCCTTCGATCTTTAAGCTTATGCTTGCCGTGATAGTTGCTTCGATTTCCTAGCCGCAGCAACAACAGCCTCTGTCAGGATTTGCTTTAACTTCTTCTGCTTGAGGATTTTTAATCCTTCTATAGTGGTTCCTCCAGGCGAAGCAACCATCTCTGTTAATTGATCAGGGGTTTTACTGGTTTGCTTAACGGTTTCCACCGAACCAAGAATCGTTTGTAGGGCTAGCTTAGTCGCAACATCTTTGGACAGTCCGGCCGCAACGCCACCGGCAATTAATCCGGCAATGACTTGATAAACAAAAGCGGGTCCTGAACCGGACAGGCCGGTAACCGCATCCATTAATTTTTCCGCTACTTCAACCACCTCTCCAGTTTCCTTGAAGAGTGTCACAACTTTTTTAAGCTGAGAAGAGGAGACATGTTTGCCTTTAGTCAAAGCACTCATCCCCTGGCCAACCAAACAAGGATTATTGGGCATGGCTCTGACAATGGCAACACCAGGCAATCTCTCCTGCAAATAACTTAAAGAAACCCCGGCAGCAATCGAAATAACTAATTTGTTTTTCAAAACTCTCAATTGTTGACTATCGATCGTTGATAAAACCTCGGCCATATTCTGCGGTTTCACCGCCAAAACAACAATTTCTCCTTTTTGCCAAGCCTCAAAGTTGTCTTTGGCAGCTTTAACCTTATATTTCTTCTGTAAAAAAACCAAACGTTTGGCGCTCACATCAGCCACAATAATATTTTGGGGAAAGGCCAAGCGGCTAATAAAAGCCTCAGCCATTTTGCCGCCACCGATAAAGGCAATCTTTGTCATAAGTTTATTTTAGTTACCTGGAAAAAAACGTTTCCTTATTGTCTTGTCCAAAGCTCAACTCTTCACCGAGGGATGAGCGCTCTTCGGACGAGGTAATAGCAATGCTATGAGGGGTAAAAAGAAAAAGTGACTCCCCTATTTTCATCATATGGCCGTCAATGGCATAAGCGGTCCCGCAAACAAAATCAACCAAACGGGTCCCTTCAGCCGGATCCAAATGCTTAAGATTAATTACTACCGGAGAGCCTGAGCGCAGATGCGTGGAGATATTTAAAGAATCCTCATAAACCTTGGGTTCATAAAACATGATCTCATACGGGGTTTCGCCTTTAGGCTCCCTTTTGTTTCTTAACATTGTGTTCATATCTAACTGTTGACCAACATGCTGCTCGTCATCGATCCCCTCTTCATCCAAACCAATAAATGCCTTAGCCCGTTTTAACAGATTATCAACCATTTTTTATCCTCCTCGCGGCCCAAAAATTGCTCGACCTATTCTAACCATATTGGAACCTTCGGCAATAGCAGTTTCAAAATCATCACTCATTCCCATGGAGAGGTATTGCATCTCAACATTTGGCAGGTTTAATCGTTTAATTTCTTGGTTTAGCTCTTTCAATTTTTTAAAACAAGGTCGAATAATTTTTTCATCCTCGATAAAAGGAGCCATGGTCATCAGTCCCTTAACCTGCACATTATGACAGTTTGAGACCTGTTTAACAAACTCAAGCGCCGAATCAGCCGGCACTCCGTACTTACTTTGTTCGCCTGAAGTGTTTATTTCGATTAAAATTGAAATAGCCCGATTCTGTTTCTGAGCCTTTTCTTGTAAGGTGCTGATCAATCGTTCCGTGTCTACAGATTGGATTATACCAAAGAGGTCAAGAGCTTGTCTAACCTTATTACGCTGTAAGTGGCCAATCATGTGCCAGACAACATGTGGATACTTATCTTTTAGCGCTTGGAAGTGTGCTTCTGCTTCTTGAACTCTGTTCTCTCCCAGATCGGTTATCCCTGCGGCAATCACTTCTTCAAGGGCGAAAATGCTTTGAGTCTTGGCAGCCACAATGATTTTAATCTCTTGAGGATCACGACCAACAGCTAAAGCAGCTTTTTTTACGCGTTGACGGATAAGTTGGATATTTTCTTTGATGGACACGGTGAGATTATTATAGCAGACTACCCGACCGCAAGACTACCTGACCGCCAAACCATAATGTTGTTCCATAAAAGTTAACATCCTAATAGCAAGCAGCAGATAATTATGGCCCATTAACATATCAACATGACCAGTATTATTCATTACAAACCACTCCGCACCGATGCCCTCGCTTAATAGTTTGCCATCTTTTTCGGGAGCTAATTGGTCTTCTTTTCCAGAGACAACCAGGGTTGGCAGTGCCCTCACAGCTTCATTTTCAGCCAATTGTTGCAAGAAGCTTTTGCCATTAACCCGATCGGAAACTCCTTTGGCGTCTTTGATCCAGTGAATGAAACAATCAACTGTATCAGTGTCGGCAGACTCCAAAACATAAGACATTACATCAAAGACCGCCTCCAAATTAGTATTATCAAGACAAAAAGCATTTTTAATTAACTCCATTCTCCTGGCTACAGAGTTAGGGATTCGCTTCATTAGCGGTTTAAGATGGGGCAATTGATCTCCCAGAAAATACAAGGGTTGAATTCCCGTCCAGGCAGGGAAAATATCAGCTGCCCGCTGAGCCAATCCCATCACATATTTATCTGAATCAAGAGAAATCGGCATACCGCAGGGGATATTACCCACCAACCTGGGATGAACACCATTTCTAACAAAATCATTTGCCTGCTTAACACAACCATAACTAAATGGCCAAGCCACAACTTCTTTGGCCCCACTTGATCCCCCTTCCTCCCCCAATAATTCCGGGACAACACTATAATAAAAAGAAAGATCATCGCTCATCTTGTTAAACGTAATTCCCCCTTTAGGAAAAGTGTTTTTTACTCCAAGTTTATTAACTACAAAACGCTTATTGATCCATTTAGTATTACGAGAATTAACCAAAACAACTCGACACCCTTTTAAAACCAAAAGATTGAGCAAAGATTGTGTCATATCAAGGTCTCTATAACTCCCACCATAAGGGGCAATGCGTGGATGATTACCATTACACAAAAGACCAGGAATAAAAACAAGTATTGGCCAGTTAGGATTAAAATTATCAGGATGATAAAAATACGGCAAATAGTGGACAAAACCAAAAGGATCGGCAGCATCTTGAATCAATAAATTACGTTTATGGATACCGCTGGTTTTGCCAACCCCCAACGGCCTTTTGGCCTCATGGACAATAACGTCAGAACCGGCAATTTTACATTTGCGAGCTTTTGGGGCTTTATCTTGGCCAAAGATATGAACACGTTGATAAGCACTTGCTAATGCGTCTACTGCTCTTCCCATTATTCAATCCCTTTCTTGCCTTATTATCGAAAGGTTTGCAAAATAATTTCAGCTTGGGACTAAAATGCTTTACTTAGCCGTCTTATCCCCGTAAAATATAGTCATGAGAAAATTAAGTTGGCTGGCAATCTGCATCTTCGCCATCACCGTCATCAACTACCCCAACCCCTTCAACCCTAATGGAGGAGAAATAACTACTATTGAATGTACCAGCGACACGACCTCCGAAGCCTTTCTGTATATATACGATATGGCTGCTCGACTTCTAGCCCGCCAGAGCTTCAGCCTGGTTGGCGGCACAACCAGCAGCACCACCTGGAACGGCTACAGCACTTTTAACGAATTGGTTGGCAACGGGGTCTACCTATATCAAATCCTCAACACTTCTAATCAGCGCTTGGCACGGGGTAAAATTTGGGTCATTAACCAGTGACAAACCCAAAATTAACAATTAATCAATTAATAATTAACAACAAAGTGTGCCTTCGGCACTTACTATTAAATAATTTTACCTTGTTATTAATTTGGTCATTATTAATTATTAATTTAACGCTTCCAGTTATTGCCGCCACCACCTTTGACCCCATGTCCATCGGCGTTGGGGCGCGAGCCCTTGGTATGGGGAAAGCCTACGTGGCTGTGGCAGAACAGAGCGACACGATCTTCACGAACCCGGCTGGCCTGGGAGAAATAGATATGTTTGAAGTCACCAGCATGTCAGGCAGTCTATTAGAAGATGTCCAATATCTCGTTCTGGGAGGGGTCTATCCTTTAGGGAATAGAACAGCTATTGGAATCGGTTATGTTGGGGCCGGTGTTGGCGGCATTGAAATGCGTGATAGTGTTGGAACCTTTCAAAAGTTTTCCCATTTTGGCAGTAATGTCCTCTTTGTTTCTCTTGGTAAAAAACTGAATCAGAAAACCTCTGTTGGTCTCAATCTAAAATATTTTGTGCAAAACGGTTCAGAAAACCAAGACGCTAATGGCGCGGGCATTAATCTTGATTTGGGTATTCTGCAAAAAGATCTGAGTTTTTTCTCGCTGGGATTAGTGGCTCAAAACATTTTAAGCTCCGGAAAGATTAAATACAATACTGGAGTAGAGGAAGATTTGCCCCAAACCATTAAAATCGGCACGCAAATGTTTCTGCTGGGACAAAAGTTCAACTCGGCCAGATTGTCCCCCATTGAGTTAACTGTTGCCCTGGATGCAGATTTAAGTTTAAGCAGCTCAAAACCGGTCTTGCTCCACTTTGGAGCAGAGCTCTCCCCTGTTTCTTATTTAACCCTTAGAGCTGGCATCGACCAAAATTCTCGCTTAGCCACAACCCAAAATGATTTTACTGCCGGAATAAGTTTAAAATTTGTTGGCGTTGGTTTTCACTATGCTTATCATAATTATAGCGACTCCGGTCAAAACACCGCTCATTTCATCTCACTAACCCTGGATGAACGCGGTTGGCCCTATGAGGGACTGCCAGATACTTTCATCGGCTCACGCTAGAGTTGCAAACGCCCCGTCCCTATGATAAAATTATTCTTTGGCTTATTAATAATTTCCCTTAAGGAGGAAGAAAAAACTCATGTCCGTAGTTACAATGAAAGAATTACTCGAAGCCGGAGTTCACTTTGGTCATCAAGCTAAACGCTGGAATCCTAAGATGAAACGCTACATTTTCGCTGCCCGCAACGACATTCATGTTATTGATCTGCATAAAAGCATTCCTTTAATCGAACAAGCTTATGAGTTCATCAAAAAGACTGTTGAAGAAAACCAAACAATCCTTTTTGTCGGTACCAAGAAGCAGGCTCAGGAAGCTGTGGAAGAAGAAGCCAAGCGCTGCGGCATGTTCTACGTCAATCAACGCTGGATGGGCGGCACCATGACCAACTTTAAAACCTTACAAAAAAATATTGTCCGCCTCAATAAAATTGAAAAGATGAAAGAAGATGGCACTTTTGAAAAGCTGCCCAAAAAAGAAGTTATCTTAATTGAACGTGACTACCGCAAACTAGTTCGCGGCTTGGGTGGAATCAGGCAAATGGGCTCCCTGCCTGGTGCAATCTTTATTGTCGATACTAAAAAAGAACAAACCGCTTTAAAAGAAGCCCGCAAACTTGGTATTCCTATTGTAGCAGTTGTTGATACCAACACTGACCCTGATGAAGTTGATTATCCTATTCCCGGCAATGATGACGCTATCCGGGCAATTAAGCTATTAACCAGAATTATTGCCGAAGCTGTGATTGCCGGCAGGGAAGTCATCAAGGCTATTGATGGAGCAGCAGATCTTAGCGAAGAAATTACCGTGCCGATTGATCTTCAAGAAGAAGGGGAAACCGCTTCCGAAGAACAAGGCCTTGAAGCAACTATCTTAGCAGAAGCAGCAACAGATCAAGAAACCAGCGGAGAAAAACGCACCGGTTTTTAACTAATTAAGGAGCAAACTATGTCAATTACCTCTACCCAAGTTCAGGCTTTGCGAGAAAAAACCGGCTGCGGCATGATGGACTGTAAAAAGGTTTTGGTAGAAACCGATGGCAACGAAGAAAAGGCCATTGAACTCTTAAGAAAAAAAGGGATGGCTTCTGCCGCCAAGAGAGCCGGCCGGGTTGCTGCTCAAGGTTTAGTTGAATCTTATATTCATATTGGTGGAAAAATTGGCGTCTTAGTTGAAGTTAACTGCGAATCAGACTTTGTGGCTAAAAATGAAGAATTTCAGGCTTTTGTTAAAAACCTGGCTATGCAGATAGCAGCTTCCAACCCACTATATGTTAAACGCGAGGAAGTCCCGGAAGAGTTAGTTCAAAAAGAAAAGGATATTTTGCTCACTCAAGCCAAAGAAGAAGGTAGGCCGGAGAAAGCCATGGAAAAAATTCTCGCTGGCCGCATAGAAAAGTTCTATTCCGAGATTTGCTTAATGGATCAACCATTTATCAAGGATCCCAAAACCTCAATCAATGACCTTTTGGCCGCTCTAGTTGCCAAGATCGGCGAAAACATTGTTATCAGAAGGTTTACTCGGTATCAACTCGGCGAAAAGTCTTAAAACTGCGCTACTTGGATGCTTGGCCACTCGATTAGTTTGCCACTTTGGGTTGCTTTGATTTATTGCTATCAGTCCTCTATAATATATCAATGACCAAAAAAGAAAAACACATTAGGGCTATCGTCTTAAAGGCGGCAGAGAAGGTTAAACCCCAAAAAGTTATCCTTTTCGGCTCTTACGCTTACGGCAAACCCAACAAAGACAGCGATGTTGACCTATTGTTCATCAAAAAAACCAACCTAGGCAGGATCGATCGCTATTGCTTGATAAGTGATAACCTTGAGCATCATTTTGCTATGGATATCTTGGTTAAAACACCAGCCGAAGTAAAAAAAAGGCTCAAGATGGGCGATCCTTTTTATAAAGAAATAATTAATAGGGGTAAAGTTCTTTATGAATCGTCATAGAAAAGAACTTGTTCTGGAATGGCTTAACAAAGCAGAGGGTGATTACACGGCAGCAATTAGTTTGTCTAAAAACAGAAAAAAGAAAAACCTATTGTTTATTATCGCCTTCCATTGTCAGCAGGCTGCAGAAAAACACCTAAAAGCATTGCTTATTTGCCATTCTATTGATTTTCCTAAAACACATGATTTATTAGAATTGCTTGATTTAGCGATTACAAAAGATTCTTTTCTTTTGGCCATTAAGAAGGAACTCCAGATTCTTAATCCTTTTGCTGTGGCCTTCAGATATCCTGGAGAAGATATTGACTTAGAGGATCTAAAAGAAATTCTTGCTGCCGTCAAAATAGTCATCTCAATACTGGTAAAGCGAATCAAAGAATTTATCTAAATGAAAATAATTCTCATCGACGGCAACTCCCTCGCTTACCGTGCTTTTTACGCCCTACCCGACACCATGAAAACAACCTCTGGCATTGTTACTAACGCCATTTATGGTTTTACTACAATGTTAATTAAGATCTTGGAAGAGAAGCCTGATTATGTCGCCATCTCTTTTGATCTACCGGAACCGACCTTTCGCCATAAGGCTTATAAAGCCTACAAAGGGACTCGCGATAAAGCCCCCCCTACCCTTTACGAACAATTACCTTATGTTAAAGAGATTGCCAGAGCCTTTGAAATCCCCATTTATGAGCAAGCGGGCTTTGAAGCTGATGATGTGATTGGTACCTTGGCCATTGAGGCAGAAAAAGCTGGCCACGATGTCGTGATTATGACCGGTGATCTTGATCCCCTGCAATTAGTCAACGAAAAGATCAAAGTTTTGGCTAACCGCAAAGGTTTGACCGATACTGTTCTTTACGGAGAAAAGGAAGTTATCGAACGCTATGGCCTAAAACCTGAACAACTAATTGATTATAAAGCGCTCAAAGGTGATTCATCAGACAATATTCCTGGTGTTCCCAAGGTTGGCGAGATAACTGCCGTACAACTATTACAAGAATTCGGTACTCTGGACAATATTTTAAGCAACACAGACAAGATAACGAAAAAGGCCCTCAAAGCCAACCTGGAAAACAATCATGAACTAGCTTACTTAAGCAAAAAGCTGGGCACCATTGTCACCAATGTCCCAATTGAAATTGATTTTGAGCAATGCAAACGAAACGAAATTAACTGGGCCAAGGTTTTGCCCCTTTTAGAGAAGTTTGAGTTTGAGAGATTAGTAAAAAAATACAGCCGGGGAGTAGAAACATATACCCCAGAAGCTGTGGTAGAACGAAAACGGGAAAACCTCTCCAAATTTAATTTCCAGTGCGTGCAAACAGATAAAGAGGTTAGAGATCTAATATTAAAATTAGAGAATTCCCCTAGCTTTGCCTTTGACCTCGAGACCACCGGATTAGATGTTCATGCTGTTGAGATTGTGGGGATCTCTTTTTCTACCGAAGCCAAGTCGGCTTTTTATCTCCCCCTCAAAGGAAAACGAGACGAAAAGGAGCGGGTTTCCGTACTTAAAAAACTAAAACCTCTCTTTGTATCAGACAAACTCAAGATCGGCCATAATATTAAATATGATATTGAGGTTCTGAAAACTGCCGGAGTTCCAGTAAACGGTCCCTACTTTGACACCATGGTAGCAGCATATATCCTTGATCCTATTTCCAATAAATACTCGCTCAAGAAAACTGCCAAACAATTCCTCGGTCGGGAAATGATCAAATTAGTTGAATTAATCGGCGAAGAAGCAGAGCACGAAAACTTCGCTGACGTTCCCCTTGATGTTGCCACCGACTACGCTTGTTCAGATGCGGAAGCCACCTTTGCCCTCTATGACATTTTTAAAATCGCCCTTAAGGGCCAAAAGTTAGATAAACTCTTTTATGAGATTGAGATGCCGCTACTTGATTCAATTATTGAAATGGAGTATTCAGGCATAACTATTGATACCAAACTTTTGGCCAAGATGTCCAAAGAGATGGAGATAGAACTAAAAGACCTCGAACGCCATATTTTTGCCATTGCCGGGGAGACCTTTAACTTAAACTCACCCAAGCAGTTGGGCAATATACTTTTTAATAAGTTACAACTGCCAATTATTAAAAAAACCAAAACAGGGGCATCTACCGACAGTGAAGTTTTAGAAACTTTGGCTGCCCAGAAATTTGAGATCGCTGAAAAACTGAGTTCTTATCGCGGACTGACCAAACTCAAAAGCACTTATGTCGATGTGCTCCCTACCCTGATCAATCCAAAGACTGGGCGCATTCATACCTCGTTCAACCAAACCATCACAGCAACTGGCAGACTCTCGAGCTCAAAACCAAACATGCAAAATATTCCTTTGCAGCTGCGTGCAGCTTTTGTTCCGGAACATAAAGAGTGGGAAATGTTGGCAGCCGACTATTCACAAGTGGAGCTCAGGGTTTTGGCTCACTTAAGCGAAGACCCTCAATTAATTAAGGCCTTCAAAGAAGACAAGGATATTCACACTGCTACTGCTGCTGAAGTTTATGGAGTGGCTGAAGATACGGTAACAAAAGAGATGAGAAACGCAGCTAAAGCAGTTAACTTTGGCATTATTTACGGGATTTCTGACTTTGGTTTGGCTAAACAGCTGAAGATTAAACGAAGCGAAGCGGCTGAGTTTATTACTAAATATTTTAATAAGCATCAAGGTGTGAAAACCTTTATTGATAAGATAATTAAAGAAGCCAGAGAAAATAACTCTGTAGCTACTTTACTAGGCAGAAAACGTCCTTTACCTGATATTAACAGCCCTAATCATGGTTTAAAATCTTTTGCCGAACGAACCGCTGTTAATACCGTCATCCAAGGCACTGCTGCTGACTTAATCAAAATCGCCATGGTTAACATCAAAAGACAATGTGTAAAGTTTAAGGTTGAAAGTGTAATGTTGTTACAAGTGCACGATGAACTAGTTTTTGAATGTCCAAAGAGTGAAGTTGAGAAGCTTAAAAAGCTCGTTCAAACTGAGATGGAAAATGCACTAGAGTTAATTATTCCGCTCAAAGTTGATATGAATGTGGGCCAAAACTGGGCTGAGGCTAAGTGAGCTTAGTTATTCTGATCTGTGTCCAAAAGCTAACCTTAAAATACCAGGATGATATTCCAAAGCGGCCCTATCTAGCTCTGCCATCAACGAAGGTAGTTTTCCTTTTGGTTCTACAATAGAGATCACTGCATCCATTTTCGTCCATTCCCCAGGATTGAAAGCAAACAAATCTCCATCTCTATCTTGAACTAATTTGGGGTCATGTAGAATATCTAAAGCATTAGCAACATATCTGCCCCTCTCAACAGGATCAGTATACTGCGCTCCTAAAATAGCTTTCTCTTTGCAGGTATAAGCACGATGATTCTGATCATATGGCTCAATTTTTAAATCCGCCGCTAATCTTTGATTAAAGCTTTCCATTGGATACTCCCTAAGCAAGAAACCGATCTCGCCCCGCCAATAACGAAGATAAGTAGGATCAAGATAAAACGCTTTCCCCTGTAAATAAACCTTTAAAAAGGTTTGATGGGTTGTTCCTTTAAGGTCTCCTGGAGAATAAATCCCAACAACAATCTCAACATGATCAGTATCTGGTGGCAAAGTTCTTGATACCGGCATACCAAATCTGGCACTTAGAATCCGAGACAAAATCAAAGCAATATTCTGACAATCTTCTCTATCCTGATTAGAAAAATAATAATATTGAATTACTCTAAAAAACATGGGCTCTAATTTCCTCAAGCTCTTCACAAACCCGAGAATCTTTCTCTGTTGCGCACGACCTACATCAAGCGGTCTTAACTGTCCAGGTTTAATGTATAAATTTGTATCTACCATAATTATTATAGTAATGTGAATTGAGTAATGAGCAATGCGAATTTATTATTTCCCATTCACATTACTTCTCCCTATATATCGACACTTTTGGGGAAAAATTTCGGGTGGGAAGGAAAATTGCTGGGGAAAATTACGATGGCTGAGGTTTTGCTTTTCGTAAGAATTGGGCAACTTCTATTTGACCGTTTTTTATTGCCGTGTAAAGAATTTCTTGTTCACCAGAAGAGGTAAGAAGATAAGTAAAACCACTTACTCCCTTAAGTTTGGAATCATTGAATAGGTGTGGAAAAAGCTCCGGCAAAGTTGCCATGGCACGATTTAAAAAACGATAGGCTTCTATTGGCGTAATTGATATTCCCCAAGCAGTCTCTGTCCCTCCCCTAAATGCAGGCAGTTGTCCTACTGCTTCAAGCTCAGTAGGAGGAAGATCAACATTAAGAGCTGTCTCTGTAACTTGCAGTAATTGACTAGCCTCTGGAGTTGCGCCTAAGAGTTTTATATCATGAGAATAATCTAGCGTCACACCAGCTAAGATTAAGGCCGCCTCAGAACAGGCTGGAGCAACTTCTTCCCTAGATGTCCCTAAAACCACTGTCGCAGCCTGGCTGCTTAAATACTCAGCGGTAAAAGCCGCCATTAAGCCCTGCCCAGAAACAAACAATCTTTTAAAATAACCCTGACAAGTATGGGCCAATAATGCCGGTGCAAATAAAAGCCCGTCATCAAATTTAAGAAAATCAACCGTAATTACTTCCTGCTCTAATGGCAGGGTAAGCATTACCCCTAAAGCATCTTCTGGTTTAAAGCAGATTTTCCCCTGTGAAGTAGTTCTAACCCTATATATGGTATGCAAACCTATAGGATCTCTTTCCCTAAGTTGACTATGCATAGCAGCAAAACGCTCTCCCATTACAGCTAATGCCTCTCTATGCTGTTCTGGTAAAGAAGTTCTTAAGCCAGCAAACCCACCTTTTGCTTTATCAATTGCACAAAGATAGGTCTCTTTACCTTTTGGTACAGCAAAGAGATTGGAGCCAAACATCAATTGAAATATATTTGCCCCTTTATAAAAATGAACCCCTAAAATACTTCCAGCCATCTAACCCTCCTTACAAACAAGAGACACAGATTATTCCTTACCCCTATTTATCCCCATTTCTGGCCAGAAATTTCACTTTTGCCCCAATTTCTCTAACTTGTCTTTTTATGCTAAAATGCCACTAAGATGCTTTATAAATCAGAACTCGAAGAAATATTATATGTCGCCCTAAAAAGTGGGGCTGATTTTGCTGAAATATTCCTGGAAGAGATAAATGGCACCTCGATCACCTGCGAAGATAATAAAACTGAAAGAATCACCTCTGGAATAGAAATTGGGGCTGGAATTCGGGTTGTCTCTGGTGACACCATGGGTTACGCCTGCACAACAGACCTGAGCCTAATCTCTTTAAAGAAAACTGCCGAAAAAGCTGCGGCTGGAATCAAGAAGAGTCCCAAAAATATCAAAATTGATTTAATCCCTGCTGTTCCGATCCAAGTCTCCCACGTAACAAGACGGCCTAATGAAGTTGGTATCGAAGAAAAAGTTGCAGTTGTCCATACTTTAAACAAAGTAGCCCGCTCTTATGGTGATAAAGTTAAACAAGTTATGGCTAGATATGCTGATTCTAATCAATCTGTAACTATTGCCAATTCTAACGGTGTTTATGTCGAAGATAATAGGATTCGAACTCGTTATTTTGTTAATGTCATCGCTGCCAAAGATAATATTTTACAGACTGGTCTAGAAGCCCCAGGTGGAACACTCGGTTTTGAGCTCACAGAAAAATATCAACCAGAAAAGATTGCTCGTATAGCAACCGAGCGAGCCCTGTTAATGCTAGATGCCCCCCACGCCCCTGCCGGCAAAATGACGGTCGTTATGTCTCACGAAGCTGGTGGAACAATGGTTCATGAAGCCTGTGGTCATGCCCTGGAAGCCGACTTTATTATGAAGGGGACTTCAGTTTTTGCTGGTCGAGTGGGAGAAAAGGTTGCTTCAGAATTTGTCACCGTAGTTGATGACGGCACCTATGTTGGTAATTATGGCTATTATAATTTTGACGATGAGGGGACCCCTGCTCAGAAGAATATTTTAATTGAAAATGGGATTTTAAAAGGCTTTTTAAGCAATCGTTATACTGCCGAGAAGTTGGGGCTCAAACCTTCTGGTAATGGCCGTAGAGAAAGTTTTCGTTCTAAACCGATTCCACGCATGACCAACACCTTTATTGCTCCTGGAACTCATTCTCCCCAAGAGATCATTGCTTCAATTAAAAATGGCCTTTATGTCAAAAGCATGGGCGGTGGCGAAGTCAATGTTGTTAACGGAGACTTTGTCTTTGAAGTTAGTGAAGGCTATCTGATTAAGAACGGTAAAATCAAACATCCCGTACGTGGGGCAATGTTAACCGGTAACGGCCCCAAAGTTTTGCAAATAATTGATCTGGTTGGAGATGACCTAGGCTTTCATACCGGCGTTTGCGGTAAATATGATCATGCCCCTGTTTCAACAGGACAACCAACTATTAGGATTCCAGAAGTAGTTGTTGGGGGACGGGTCTAGGCAGCTTATTATCGGTTTTTCTTCTTTAAATAAACCCAGCCATAAAGGGCAACAGCAAAAATAATCATCACAATCCACTGTGAGGGGGTTAATTTCCACCAATGAATTGGGCTATAGCGGAAGAACTCAACAATAAAACGATAAATCGAATAAAAAATTAAGCCGGATAAAAACACCTGACCATCGAATTTCTTAAAGCGTACAACAATAATAATCAACCCAAAAATAATCAGCACACTTAAGGAAGAATACAATTGGGTTGGGTGAATATGTTGCCAGGGGAAAAACTCGCTGGCCAACGACCCCTTCGGAAAAACCAAGCCCCAAGGCATCTTGGTCGGCAAACCAAAACAACAACCGTTTAAAAAACAACCGATCCGGCCAATTGCCTGCCCCAAAAATACCCCCGGAGTAATAACATCTAAAATCTTGAGATAAGGGAGCCCTTTTGTTTTCGCATAGATAAAGACCGCCAAGGTAGCAAATATTAACCCGCCAAGAAAGACCAGCCCCCCATTTTGCAGCATAAATATTTCCAGCCAATTGTTTTTATATTGCTCCCAGTCCCCTATAACATAAAATAAGCGCGCTCCAAAAATTGCAGCTATGATTACATAAATAGCCAAATCAAGAATTAGCTCAACAGAGATCCCCTGCTTCCTGGCAAAATAAATCGTAGCCAGCACTCCAACCAGAAAACCTAAAGCCGCCATAAACCCATAGGAGTAGATAGTCAGTGGACCTAATTTAATTAATATTGGATGCATAATTTTTAATCGTCACAACAGGTGTGATATACGCCTTCGCAAAATTGTTTTTCTTCCCACTCTTCTTCTCTCTCATATTTCTCTTCCTCAAAAACAAACAGCAGGAAGAGAATTACCCCGACATTAATCATGATATCAGCAAAGTTAAAGACCGGCCAACCCCCAATATCAATATAATCAATCACATAACCACGAAAAAACCGATCCAAAAGATTGCCAATACTACCGGCTAAAATAAAGGCCAGGGCGACATGAACAATCTGTTTCTTAGCCGAAAACCTGTGGTGAAAAAATATTACTGCTGCCACAACCACCAAACCAACCACAACCAAGTAAGGAGAGAACCCCACAAAAAGAGAAAAAGCCGCCCCAGTATTACGCACATAAGTTAAATTTAATAAACTTTTGATCAAGGGAATAGTTTGTCCTAAGGCCATGAAGCGATGGATCAAAATTTTGAGGGCTTGATCAATAATTACAATAATATAAACAAAAAGATAAAAAAACACTATCTTATTGGGTTTCCAAATTGAACATATTGAGAAACAAATTTGACTATTTCCGCGATATACATGCCAATTACAGGTAGATCAACCATTTGCCGCAAGACACGGACCAAAACATAAATAAGAATAGCAGCCACAATCGTCATCCCAATGGCAATCCCCACCCCACGAAAGATCCCAACAATAAAATTAAAAAAGAAGAACCGCCAGGGTCGCTTTAACATACTGGTGTATTCATCCAAGCGGGCTCGTTCCAGAGAAATAGCTAATCTTTGAACGTTATTGTTAAGCTTATCAAGCAGGCTTTCCTCTTTTTTCAGAATATCTCTTTCTTCTTCTAAAATTTTACCTTCATTTGACATTTGACATTTGTCATTTGTCATTCGCTTAGGTTCCTTCTTGCCAAGATACCAAGTATTTTTCTTGTTCAGGTGTTAACTTATCAATTGAAAGGCCCATTGATTTCAATTTAGCCGTTGCAACAAAGTCTTCTATCTCCTGTGGGACATTATAAACCTTATTCGCAAGCTTGCCCTCATTATTAATCGCATATTCAGTTGCCAAGGCTTGAGTAGAAAAGCTCATATCCATAACTGAGGCTGGATGACCTTCTGCTGCCCCCAGGTTGACCAGTCTGCCCTCGGCTAGAATATAAACACTGCGGCCATTGGGTAAAATATACCGGTCAACAAAGTTGCGTACATTTTTTCGCTCTTCTTTGGCCATTTTCTTCAGTCCCTTAAGGTCAATTTCAATATCAAAGTGCCCGGAGTTGGCCACAATTGCCCCTTCCTTCATAACCTCAAAATGTTCCGGCCTAACAACATGCATATCGCCGGTTAAGGTGCAGAATAAATCACCAATTGGGGCAGCCTCTGCCATAGTCATAACCCGAAAACCATCCATGGCCGCTTCCAGCCCTTTAACCGGATCGATTTCCGTCACAATCACGTTAGCACCCATCCCTTTGCAGCGCATGGCAAAACCCTTGCCGCACCAGCCATAGCCAGCTACAACCACGGTCTTACCGGCTATTAGAAAATCAGTGGCGCGGATAATGCCGTCAACAGTACTTTGGCCGGTACCATAGCGATTATCAAAGAGGTTCTTAGTCTGGGCATCATTTACAGCAAAAACAGGAAACTTAAGCGCTCCGTCTTTTTCCATGGCCTTGAGTCGAATAACTCCAGTGGTTGTTTCTTCCATACTGCCAATGATTTGTTTGGCAATTTCCGGATATTTAGCTGAGATAGCAGAAACTAGGTCACAACCATCATCCATAGTAGTAACTGGAGAATGTTCAATCGCAGCAACTAAATGTTTAAAATAAGTTTCATTATCTTCACCCTTGATAGCATAGACAGGAATTCCGTAGTCTTCTACTAGTGAAGCTGCCACATCGTCTTGAGTTGATAGTGGGTTGGAAGCACAAAGGACTATATCAGCTCCGCCAGCCTTTAAAGTTCGCACCAAATTCGCTGTTTCAGCGGTAACGTGCAAACAGGCACTCATTTTCTTACCTTTGAGCACCTGGTTTTTGGTAAATTTTTCCTTTACCTGAGCCAAAACCGGCATATCCCGCTCCGCCCATTCGATCCTTAGCTTTCCTTTAGGAGCCAAACTCTTATCTTTAATATCACATTTAACCATTACAAATACCTCTTTCTCTATAAAATATAGATAATTATAACATGATAGCAAGAACACAACAATTAAAAATCCCTTGTTATGCAGCTAAATCGTGGGCAATAACTGTGCGGTAGCCTAAGGCACTCTCATCATTTGGATTGGCGTGAGCCAGAGAACCCCTATATCTGCCACCAAAAATATTGTGCAAAAAGGCTGCTGGCTCTGTCCAACGACCATCAGGACTGTTGCTGTACCAATATTCACGCAAAGAAATATTACGAATTTGTCTCTGTGTTTCTCTGTCCACTACATCTATAGACCCAGGACGCAGCCAGAACGATATTTGCGTACCTGTAACACTGATATATTGTCTATACTTAGTCTCTCTAGTCCCATTAACAATTGAAAGACAAAGAACCCCAAATTGTTCTTGCATTTTAGCCTGTAAACCAGAAGGGCGGGAATATGCCCGCATCGTTTCAGCCCCTTTTGCCAAAGCAAATTGCTTGGCAGAGTAAACCATCATTGGCCCCAAGGAAACTGGTTCAGATACTCCCCGCAAATCAGTCTTATAGCCTAATCGGCCAATATCTTTAGGGACAACAACCAAAGGACACCAAAAATGTTTTCCCTCCTCTGAAGTTGGAGAAAAATCACCATCTGGACCAGCCAATTCCACCTCTGTTTCTGGAACTTGTTCGGTTTCTCGCTTAGCCACAAAAATAGCACTCACTGGTTCATCATTAATAGTTCCAACCAACATAGAGGTTCTATCATGCTCTAAACGCCCGGCAATTTGGGCCTTAGTAAGGTGCATTTTTTGTTCCCCTGGCCGCACAAGTGCCTTGCAAACCAAACCTACCAATTTTGCCGTATTCTGATTACCGGCAAACCCAACATTAAGAGTAGCCTCAGTTCCTTGCTTTGTTCTTAAACGATAAGAGACACTATAATTAGAATTAACTAACATAAAACAAACTCTCCTTCTAACTACTTACTGCTTTCACTATCTCCACACTCAAATTATTCAAATCATCATTGATCAAAGAAAAAGTTTTCTGGGCGTGGTTTTGTAGCAACTTCAGGGTCTTCCGCCAAAAACATTTTTTATAAAAAGAGGACCGCTGATCAATATTATTGTTTTCTGCCAGAACCTCTTGCTCTTGTGTCCTGGCCAACTCACTAAAAGACATTGCTGCGCCTTGGTAAGAAAACTCGGCCATCTTAATCCGCTGAAAGGTTAAATTTAAATATTTATTAAAAATTCCCATCAAGAGATCATAAATTTTGTCGTTATTCTTAACCATGGCCGCAAAATCAACCTCTCCCCCCTTCTTAATATACACCCTAACTGTACTAATAAAAAGCTTACCTGACCCACTCCCAGCCAACTTTTCTGCCAAATAACGATAAAACATCCGCTTGGCTTTAGGATAATCTCGCTTGGCCAGATGAGCTAAGTATGGAACTACTCCCATGTTGCTAACTTGTGGCGGCATCCATTCGGCCATGATTTCATCAATCAGACTCAAGGGACAATTGGGAATTACCGCAGCCATTAATTTAGCTAAAATAACCAGGTCATGTTCATCAAAGTTTTGTGCTATCATCACCCGACAATTCTTATGAACTGTAGTTGTCTCTGACATCTCAGCAATAAAGAGCTCTTTAACTTTGACAAGTTCTGACCTTCTTTTAACCCCATAAGAGGTTAAGGTCTCCTTTAAAAAAGGATTATAACTGGTCCCCGTTAGCCATTCCTTGGCAAATAATTCTTCCAAGAACTCTTGGCTAACAAGAATCTCATTATTGCTATTTATAGTAGCGGCTAATGCCGAGTTTGTTTCCGCAAGATAATTCATCATATTACTCCGGAAATGCTTCGACACTTTTGGGAAAAAATTTCAGGTTATTTTTCGGTAGGATTGGAAATGATATTATTGCATGAACGGCGGCAACTCTATGTATTCTTTGGATCCGGATCCAGGGGTAACCCTGGTAGCTCGCGGGCGAATGAAAGGCAAGCCTTCTCTTTCTTTTTTTGGAGAAGGTTTAAAACCCGTGGCAATTACCGTCACACAAACGTCGCCTTGCAGTTTTTCGTCGATCACCGCACCAAAAATAATATTGGCATCTGGATCAACTGCATTATATATAACTTCGGCAGCCTCATTAACTTCGTAAAGAGTCAGGTCTGAACCACCGGTAACATTAAAGATCACACCCTTCGCACCAGTAATTGTTTCTTCCAATAGCGGCGAAGAAATCGCGGCTTCAGCAGCTTCGGTAGCCCGATTCTCTCCAGAACCTGTACCAATGCCCATCATCGCTGAACCAGCTTCAAACATAATCGTGCGCACGTCAGCAAAGTCTAAGTTAATTAGACCGGGAACAGTAATTAAATCGGAGATTCCCTTAACCCCCTGACGCAAGACATCATCAGCAATCTTGAAGGCTTCAATGATTGAGGTTTTTCTTTCTACAACCTGAAGAAGCTTATCGTTGGGAATAACAATTAAGGCATCAACTTTTTCTTTAAGCAGCGCCACCCCAGCTTCTGATTGGGAAATTCTCACTGGTCCTTCAAAACGAAAAGGCTTGGTTACAACAGCAACAGTTAAACAGCCAACCTCTTTGGCAACTTCAGCAATTACAGAAGACGCTCCAGTGCCAGTACCACCGCCCATGCCTGCAGTCAGAAAAACCATGTCAGCGCCTTCCATGGCCAGCTTAATATCTTCGCGTGATTCTTCGGCAGCTTTTTGACCAATTTCCGGGTTGGCACCAGCACCTAAACCACGGGTTAATTTTGTACCAAGTTGGAGTTTATGATCGGCCAGAGAAACGTTTAAGGCTTGTAGATCGGTATTAACACCCCAGAATTCTACCCCCTTGACTCCCCCACCAATCATGCGATTGACCGCATTAGTTCCACCCCCACCAATACCAAAAACTTTAATTGTGGCAAAATTTTTGATCTCTTGTTCATCCATTAAAGCCATCTCCTTTGCCCCGCCTTGTTGGGTTTCCATATTCTAGCACAGGCTTTTTTAATTGCAAGATTACTTAAACTTAATAACCGGATAATCAGGGTAGCGCACATCAATATAATCAACCTTGGCCCAGCGGCCGCTAACCTGCAAAAGCAAGGCCTCAAAGACCTGCATTTTCTTCTCGATATCCTGGCTGCTGCCGAGCCTAACTTTAAGCAGATCATCAAGCAAAAAACCAATTTCTTTGAGCCCCCCCATATCCAGCTGGATCTGGCCGGCGGCCAGGTAAGCACGAAGGGTCAAGAGCACCCGGGTGATCAAGCTAGCTGACACCTCATCCAGCCGGTCGCTATCACAAGCAATGCCGGTAACCACAGGGAGCTCTGCCAAATTAGAAACATCAACATAAATATCAGGGTTGTGGTTGATGATGACCCCGTCGCTATCAATCACCACCGAGCGGTCTTTCAGCACCAGGGTAGCCAGGGGCTGGCGCTCCTCAATACTAATT
>MEUC01000038.1 GCA_001771545.1 candidate division WOR-1 bacterium RIFOXYB2_FULL_42_35
TCATAAGCCAAATAATGACATCTTTTACCGTTTCAGGGACATTTCGCGCTGGAAACGCCCCTTATTTCAGGGACATCTTGCATTGGACAAGACTATTACTTGACACAAACTTGACGCATGTGTTATACTGCTTTTCATGTATAAACCGACCTATAAGATCACACCATACCTCTTAAACCTGATTGATGAGATCAGTTCTCTCAGGGCTTGGATTGAGCGAGCAACTATAAAAGTTTCTTGGTTGCCAACTTTGCAGAAAGAGGCCCATTCTAAGACAGCACATTCTTCAACTGCGATTGAAGGCAACCCTTTATCACTTCATCAAGTTAAAGCGATTGCTCGGGGGGATAAAGTTGGCGCTCATATTGATCATGAGCGTGAAGTTACTAATTATCTAAAGGCTATTAAATGGTTGAAGAAGAACATGTCTGAGCGGATCACGGAAAATAAACTTTTGGCCTTACATCAGGTTTTGTCAGCCGGGCTTTTGCCGGAGGAAAAGTCTGGTAAATATAAGCAGAAGCAAAACTATGTTCTTAATGAAAGGAAAATAAAAATCTACACCCCGCCTTCGTCCAAGGCCAGTCCTCAATTGGTTAAGGAGCTATTAATCTGGTTAAGCACCAAAGAAGCGAAGGATTTGCATCCTGTCCTGGTTTGCGCTGTTGTTCATCATCGCTTGGTTTCAATCCATCCTTTTTCGGACGGCAATGGTCGTTTGTCACGGGCTTTGGGCACTTGGATTCTTTATCAGCGCGGTTTTGATACCCAGCATATTTTTAGTCTGGACGAGTTTTTTGCCAGCAACAGAAAGATGTATTATTTAAAACTACAGCAAGCCAGGGATTTGGATGACAATTTAACCCATTGGATCGAGCATGTGGCCGAAGGTATTTTGCATACTTTAAAGGATGTAAAAAAGCGGATCGAAGATCTACATGTTTCCAGTAAAAGTTGTATTAATTTAACCCCGCGGCAAGAAGATCTTTTGCGCATTTTAAGGGATCATCCCCACATGAGAGTAGCTGGTTTGCAGAAAGAGTTAAAGCTGACTCGTGCGCGCATTAACCAATTGATTATGCCGCTGGTCGATTGTGGTTTGGTGATTAAAGAGGGGCGGAGTAAGGCGACCCACTATAGACTTGCTTAGGTAAACCTGCAAACCAACTTAGAAAAAGACCTTCTGTCTCCTATGATCTAACCCAAAAGGAATGATTAGAGATGATTAAGGCAATTATAAAATAAAGCTATCTATTTAGGTTTCTATTGGTTATTGACGACAAACCAGAACTAAAGTCTGGGGAATGTTGTTTTCAGCACAATCCTTTTCTCTTCTATTCCCCACACTTTAGTGTGGGGTGGTACCTAAAGAGGTTACAAATAAAGTGAAATTTATTTATAAAGTTGTCGAAGTAGTTTTGGTTCAAGTTATCACTACTGTCCCAACGTTTGAATTTTTGACGTAAATCCTCCAACCCTCTCGACGAGATATAAACTCCAGAACTCAAAAACTGATTTCAAATCGACTACATTCATGATTGCCAGATATCCCTTACCCATCAAGCATTACAACGTTTCGACCCCTTCAACGATGGGACGCTAGTGTCAAGTTATATATAATAATGAAGGGGGAAATTAAGATGAGCTTAGTTCAACAAGTGACACATATTAAAGTTAGAGGAAGTAACGAGGGAGGACAAAGGAGAAAATTGGAAGGGGCGCCAAGAGAAGTAAGAACGGGTTTTAGGGATAGGACTGCTGGAGTAGATTATACCTATATTGATAACCAAGGAAGACATAGAGTATTTAGTGGTAGACGAACTGATATGCCTGCTTTTGTTGCAGATCATGTTCTTAATCCAGGGTTGGTTGATCAAGAATATGTTGGACTTAGTGACTTAGCCTGGGCTACTCAACATCTAAATGCGTTGGAACAAGAACATGGTGTTGTTAGTCGCCATAGTAAAAAAGCGCCAGAACCCAAGGCCTTAAGATGGTCCAAACTCCCTTTTGATGTTAATGTTCATGCTCCTATGTTGGTTGCACAAATTGATAGGAATGGCAATTGGGGAAGTGTGCCGATTGATCAGGCGGTTTTCCCTTTTCAGCATCTAACTTTATCTCCTTTTGCTAATGTTTTCCACTATGGACAAGCTTGTTTTGAGGGTGTTAAGGCTTATCGTCGAGCAGATGGTAGTATTGTTATTTTTAGGCCCGATAGAAATGCAGCTAGAATGGCAAGTAGCGCCAAAAGATTGGCCATGACTCCTGTGACGAAAGAATTCTTTATGGATGCAATTGTGGCAGCAGTGAAAGCTAATCAGCATTTAGTGCCACCATATGGTACTGGAGCAGCCCTGTATATAAGGCCTACACAAATAGGGAGTGGCGAAGTTTTGGGGGTCAAGCCCGCTGGCAAGGAAATGTTTTTTGTGTTAGTTTCTCCTGTTGGTCCATATTTTAAGACAGGATTTAAACCTATTACTTTGGAAATCAGGCTTGATTACCACCGTTCCGGTGCTGGACTGACAGGTTGTGATAAAGTTGCAGGCAATTATGCTGTTACCCTATTGCCGACAATGGAAACAAAGGCCAAAGGCCACAGCGAAATCCTGTGGTTGGATGTTACCAATGCCATGCCGGAAGAAGCTGGTTCTGCTAATTTTGCTTGGGTTAAGAATGGTGAAATTTATACTCGTGGTCTTAATTGTGGCACTATCTTGCCGGGTGTTACCAGGGATTCTAACTTTACTTTTGCCGAAGCACTTGGCATAAAGGTTCATGAAGGTGATTTTCATATTCTTGAGGCACTTACTGCTGATGAGGCATTTGGAACTGGTACAGCTGTGGTCGTTTGTCCAGTTGGTGGTTTAGCTTATGATGGGAGAACATTTGTGTTGAACCGTGGTAAGGTTGGGCCTGTAACATCTAAGCTTTATGAAGGAGTTACTGCGTTCCAGCGTGGCGATAGAAATAATCCTGTCTTACTGGAAATTGAGAGGAGAAATTCTGGATTGTTAGATAGATTGGAAAAAGAATGGATATATTCTTTGGCTGCCTAACTCATAGCCTCTATTAAGTCTATGCACCCCTTCTCTGAAAAAAGAGAGGGGGTGTTTTGTTTTTATAGCCGATGCTATAATCACCCTATGCGTGTTAAGGATATCGGCGAGTTTAAGCTGATTGAGCGATTAGCCAAAATTATTGGGAAACCTTCCAAACGTGTTGTTCTCGGTATTGGTGATGATTGTGCAGTATTACAAGCTCAAAGCTCAAAGCTCAAAGCTCAAAATAAATCTCGAGATCAAAGATCAAAATCCCAAACACTATTATTAATAACAACTGACACACTCATAGAAGCTGTTCACTTTCGCTTAAATCGTCAACTATCATTTTTTAATTTAGGACAAAAGGCTTTGGCTGTTAATATCTCTGATATAGCGGCTATGGGGGGCTGGCCAACTTATGCCTTGGTGACGATTGGGGCTCATAAAAACTTTTCCGTTGAAGCCTTGGAAGAAATCTATCGTGGGATCAAAAGTCTGGCCAAGAAATATAAAATTGATCTTGTGGGTGGAGATACTGTGCGCTCCCCCAAAGAACTTATTATCAGTATCACTTTATTGGGTGAAGTGGAAAAGCAAAACTTACTTACACGTTCTGGTGCCAAATTGGGTGATTCTATCCTTGTGACAGGGGAGTTTGGGGGACCAGCTGCAGATAAATACAAAACTCAAAACTCGAAACTCGAAACAAATTTGAAATCCGAAATTCCAAAGCTTAAAACTGCTAGAAAGCTGGCTAAGGCTGGTTTAGTTACTGCTATGATTGATTCTTCCGATGGTTTGGCTAGGTCAGTTTCCGAAATCTGCAAAGCCAGCAAAGTTGGAGCCACAATCTTTTTTGATCAAGTGCCCATTGCCAAGAGAGCTACTCTTAACCAAGCCCTGTATGGCGGCGAAGAATATGAGCTGGTTTTTACTGCTCCAGCGCGAGCTGTTAAGCAGGCGCAAAAAATAGTAAAATGCACTGTAGTTGGACAAGTAGTTAAAAAATCGCAAGGAATTAACTTGCCGAAAGAAGGCTTCGAACACTTTGCTAAATAAAAACCGTTTACTTAAGCGCTTCCTAGCCTATGTTAAAATTGCCAGCCATTCCGGGGAAGAGCAGGCTTTTGCCGCTCAAGTAACAAAGGATCTAAAACAGCTGGGGCTAAAACCTAGCCAGGATAAGATTGGTAATATTTTTGTCCAGATTAAAGGCTCTGTTCCAGGCACGCATGAAATTCTCTTAAATGCTCATCTTGATACTGTGAGCCCTGGTAAAAATATCAAGCCAGTGGTTAAAAAAGGGGCTGTTTTTTCTAATGGCAAAACCATTCTTGGGGCTGATAATAAGGCCGGTGTAGCTGCAATTATGGAAGCTTTATGTGTTTTAAAAGAGAATAAGCTTCCTCACGGTGATATTTTAGTTCTCTTTACAATACAGGAAGAAACAGGGCTTTTGGGTTCGCGCCAACTTGATCATCGTAAAATTAAAGCGCGCTATGGCTTTGTGTTTGATGGCGGCAGTCCGCAATTAATTCATAATGCTGCACCCAGCCAAAAAAATATTGAGGCTTGGGTTCATGGCAAAGCTGCTCATGCCGGGGTTCATCCTGATAAAGGTATTAGTGCGATTAAAGTTGCAGCCGAAGCAATTACCAGAATGAATTTGGGGAGAATTGACCGGGAAACAACCGCTAATATTGGTATTATTCAAGGCGGCAAAGCCACTAATATTATTCCTGACAAAGTTTACTTAAAAGGCGAAGCGCGCAGTCGAACTCCGCACAAGTTAACTAAACAGCTTAAACACATGGTTGAGTGTTTACAAGCTGCTGCCAAGAAGCAAAAAGCCAAAGTTAAAATTAAAATTGAAACTATTTATCCGGCTTTCCATATTCCTGCTGCTGATCCGATTTTAAAAATAGTCACACGAGCCGTTAATAAGCTGGGTTTAAAAGAAGTGGTTAAAGCCAGCGGCGGCGGGTCTGATGCTAATATTTTTAACCAGCATGGGGTTAAAAGTTTAATCCTGGGGGTAGGGGCGCATAATCTTCATGGTGTTAAAGAAAAACTAGTTATCAAAGAATTTATTCAAGGCACAGGGCTAATCTTGGAGTTAATTAAACTATGTTCGAAAAAACCATAAAAACCACCTACTATTATAAGGGGCGCATGATTAATATGCGCGATGATGAAGTTGAATTGGATAATGGCAAAGTTTCCAGACGTGAGATAGTTGAGCATCCGGGCGCAGTTATTATTGTGGCCTTGACAGAAAACAAAGAGCTGGTTTTTATTAAGCAATTTAGAAAGCCGGTGGAAAAAGTAATTTTTGAGATTCCAGCCGGATTGGTTAATAAAGGTGAAGAGTTGGAAACGGCGGCAAAGAGGGAGTTAAAAGAAGAGACCGGTTACGTTGCCGCTAAAATTCAAAAAAGTATTTCTGCTTATACAACCCCAGGCTACTCCACAGAAATCATTCACTATTATATCGCGACTGATTTGAAAAAGGAGTTACAGAGTTTTGATGAGGATGAGCAGATCGAAGCAGAATTGCTTGATTTAAAAACAGCTTGGAAAAAGGTTTCCAGCGGTGAAATTATGGATAATAAGACTATTGTTGGGATGGTCTTGGCGGAAAAGTTCCTGCAAGGAGAAAGTTGATTGTTGCAACATAGCCAAGAATTTCTTGATTATCTTAAAATTGAACGCGGTTATTCTGACAATACGATTAATTCTTACCAAAGAGACCTGAAGCAATTCTTTGCTTTTGCTAAGTTGGCAAAACCTCAAGAAGTCGATCGCAATGACGTAAAATCGTTTCTCGAACATCTCTATGATAAAGGTTTTTCCGTTGCTTCAATTGAGCACAAACTGGCTTGTCTGAAATCGTTTTTTAAGTATTGGGTGGGGGAGGGTAAGGTCAATATTAATCCAACTCAGGATTTTAAATTGCCTAAAAAAGCCCAGCGTTTACCCAAATCTTTAAGCATTGGCGATACCATCAGATTGGTGGCTTCCCCGCGAGAGAAGACCTATTTTGCTTTGCGCGATATTGCTTTGTTGGAGCTGCTTTATGCTACTGGGATGAGGGCTTCTGAGGCAACGGGCCTAAATGTGGGTGACATTAACCTGGAAGTTTCTTTTGTGAAATGTTTTGGCAAGGGTTCTCGAGAAAGAATTGTTCCCATCAACAAGATAACCCTAGCCGCTTTGAAAGAGTATTTGGAAAAAGGCCGCACTAAGTTCCCTCAGAAAGACAAAGAAGAGGCCTTGTTTCTCGATAAAAATGGCCGGCGCTTAACTCGTCAGGGTATTTGGTTGACTATTAAAAAGTATGTTAAGCAATCCGGGGTGAAAGGAAAAACCTCTCCCCATACTTTACGCCATTCATTTGCTACTCATTTGTTGGAAAAAGGGGCAGACTTGCGCTCTGTCCAAGAAATGTTGGGCCATGCTGATATTGCCACTACCCAAATTTATACCTCTGTTTCTCGTGAGAGATTGAAAAGGGTTTATAATAAGGCTCATCCCAGGGCTTGAAAGTTTTTCTGGGCTGAAGTAGGATTAGGTGATGATTCTTTATTATATTTTAATTGCAGTTATTGTTCTTTATTCAATTATTGCCCATGAGGTTGCGCACGGAAAAGTTGCCGAGATGATGGGGGATCAAAGTGCCCGCATGTATGGTCGTATTACTTTAAATCCCATTCCCCACATCGATCCGATCGGAACATTGCTGCCGGTTGTTTTAATCGTTTTTGGCTCGCCGATAATTTTTGGTTGGGCTAAGCCGGTGCCAATTAATCCCTATAATTTTCGTGATTACAAAAAAGCCATGATCTATGTTAGTGCCGCTGGGATTGTGACCAACCTCTTCATGGCTTGGACCTTGGCAACGATCGTTAAGTTTTTACCTTTGGATAGCAATTATTATGTTTCTGTTCTAAGTTATGCTCTAATTTTTGGTGTACGGATTAATATTGTTTTAGCTATTTTTAATCTATTACCAATTCCTCCGTTAGATGGTTCCAAGTTGTTTTCAATGCTCTTGCCTTCAGAGTATTCCCAATATATTTATAAGATGGAACCATACGGTATGATGATTGTCTTCTTGTTTTTGATGTTTCCCCCAACCCAAACCTTGCTTTGGGGTATCATTGATTTTATTTATGGTTTAATGATGTTTAAGTTGTTCTAATTTATGCAACCAGAAAAGTATCTGCTTTCCTTACAAAAATTCGGTATCAAACTTGGGTTGGAGAGAATCTCTTCTTTGTTAGAGTCGTTAGAAAATCCCCAGCTAAAATTCAAATCCATCCACATTGCCGGCACAAATGGCAAAGGTTCTACTGCTGCCATGACTGCTTCAATCCTAAAAGAGGCTGGATATAAAGTCGGACTATTTACTTCGCCACATCTGATCGAGGTTAGGGAAAGAATCAATATTAACGGGAAAGATATTTCGAGGAAAGAGTTTTCAGAAGGGATAAGAAGGATTAAGAAGGCAGAAGAAGAGATAGGAAGAGAAAGAAGAGATGAGAGGGGAAAGAAGGCAGCTCCGACTTATTTTGAAGCGTTAACTGCAGTTGCCTTCTGGTATTTTGCCAAAAAGAAAGTTGATTATGCTGTTGTGGAGGTTGGCATGGGGGGGCGGTTTGATTCGACTAATGTTATTACCCCGTTAGTTTCTGTCATAACAAATATTGATTATGATCACACTCATTATCTGGGTAAAACACTAGGCAAGATTGCTTTTGAAAAAGCTGGGATTGTCAAACCAGGGGTACCTGTTGTTACTGCGGAAAATAAAAAAGAGCCGCTTGGGGTTATTAAGAAAATTGCTCAAGAGAAAAATGCACCAGCGTTTGAAGTTAGAGGTTGGGTTAAGGGTGATGATGCCGGTATGGACGTTGGAATTAAGAAGTTGGGTAAATACCAACAATTAAATGCAGCTTGTGCTGTTGCAGCTATTCGTTTGGCCAGGATTAAGATTTCACGAAAATCAATAAAGCAAGGTTTGGCAAAATTTCACTGGCCCGGCCGCTTTCAAATATTAACGAATCACGATTCACGAACGACGAGTCACAAAATAATTATAGACGGAGCCCACAATCCAGCTGGTATTCGCGCACTCAAGGTGACGATTAAGGAGCAAGGTATTAAGGGCCCCTTTGTGTTGGTCGTTGGCATGCAAGACTACAAGGCTGTTGCTGAGATGGTTAAAGAACTGTCAACCTTAAAAGGGACGGTAATCATCACTCGGTCGTCTCATCCTCAGGCAATGAGCGTTAACAAATTAAAGAAAAAGTTCAGCCGCTATTTTGATCAAGTTATCGTGAAAGAGAAACCGCAACAGGCATTAAAACTGGCAGGTCAGGTTAAGGGGGCAAAAACCATTTTGGTTTGTGGTTCGTTGTTCTTGGTGGGTGATGTTTTACTCTTTGCTTGACCTTTCCCACACTATTATAGTAGAATAATCTTGCATGGAAATCTCCAACATTAATCACTCGGAGGCCAATAGATTCCCGGAAAAACCAAATCCGATTAGGGCATTTTTTAGTTTTTTAAAAAGTGGTCTGCTTTTTGTTTTTCTTCTGGTGGTTATTGTGGCTAGTTTCTGGGTTAGCTTTAAACTTGGCAGCAGGATTTTATTCCCGGCTCAACAAATGCCTGTTAATAAAATTGAGGTTGCAATCCCCGAGACACCACCTGTAATTATAGCTTTACAAAAAGTTGCTGAAGAAAATGCGCCAGAACAAAAACAAGCTAAAGTTATCTGCGTTAACAAAACACCAGTAAATAAAACTAGCAGGAGCGGAGTAGCCAATACTCGAGCCTATTACAAGGTTATTGCAGGAGTTTTTAAAGATCGCAGTAATTCTGTTCGCCTGGTTAATCAGCTCAAGGAAAAAGGTTTTGCCACTTATTTAAAGCAAGTTGGCTCCAGCTGGTTAGTTCAAACTGGGGCTTTTCTACAAAAGGCACAAGCTGTTAATCTACAAAACATGCTTAAGACAAAAGGCTTTTCCGCCGCACTTGTCTATGAGCCCTAAGGAGGAAGATTGAAATGGGACTTTATGATATGGTTTTCGGGCATTTTTCACGGGATCTTGGGATTGACTTAGGAACAGCAACTACCTTAGTTTTTGCCAGGGGGGAAGGGATTATTCTTTGCGAGCCTTCTGTGGTGGCAATCAATAAAGATACTGGCAAGGCGCTAGCCATTGGCAATGAAGCCAAGGCAATGTTGGGCAGAACTCCAGCGAATATTGTTGCTGTGCGGCCGATGCGTGATGGTGTAATTGCTGATTTTGAAATTACCGAAACAATGTTGCGCCATTTTATTCATAAAGGTCACAATCGTTCGGCCTTTGTTCGACCCAGGATTGTTGTTGGTGTTCCTTCTGGAATTACTGGCGTAGAAAAGAGAGCTGTGCTTGATGCGGCTATCCATGCAGGGGCTCGAGAAGCGTATTTAGTTGAAGAACCAATGGCCGCTGCTATCGGTGCTAATCTGCCAGTTTCTGAAGCACAGGGGAGCATGATTGTTGATATTGGTGGTGGTACCACAGAAGTGGCTGTTTTGGCTTTGGGTGGTATTGTTGTTTCGAAATCAATTCGTGTGGCCGGTGATGAAATGGATGAAGCAATTGTCTCTCACTGTCGCAAAAATTATAATCTCTTAATTGGTGAAAGAACCGCAGAACAAATCAAGATTGATATCGGTTCGGCTTATCCCTTGGCAGAAGAAAGAACCATTGAAGTGCGTGGGCGGGACCTTGTCACCGGTTTGCCAAAAACTTTGACTTTAACTTCTTCTGAGGTGCGAGATGCCTTGGCTGATCCAGTTTCAACTGTGGTTGATGCTGTTAGGATGACCCTAGAAAAGACCCCCCCTGAATTAGCCGCTGATATTATGGATCGCGGTATTGTCATGGCAGGCGGTGGTTCACTGCTCAGAGGTTTAGATAAACACCTGGCCCAAGAAACAGATATGTCTGTTTATGTGGTTGATGATCCAATTTCTTGTGTGGCCTATGGTACTGGCAAAATTTTAGAAGAAATTGATACCCTAAAGAAAGTTTTGATCATGCCTAAGCGTTCTGGACAGCAGTGAATGAATATCGACCCCATCGGAAAAGAAAATCTTATAGCCTGCAGATAGTTCTAATCTTATTGGCTTTGATCCTCTCTTTTTCTACGGTTAGAAACATCTTTGGTTTTAGATCCTTTCTACAGGCTTGTCTTTATCCTTTTCAGTTTACAACTGTTTCTGTCTGGAAAGGAGTTGTTAGTACTCCGGCAGCACTTTTTAGTCTCCGAGATTTAGCGCAACAAAATTCTAAATTGACGCAGGAGTTGAGTCAGTTAAAACCTGAGCTAATGTTTTTACAAGGAAAAGTTCAGGAAAATGACCGTTTACGCCAGGCCCTTGCCTTTAAAACAAATTCTGCCCAGGCTCGAAGGCTTATTGCGGCTCAAGTTGTGGGCAAAAGTCCTTCTCCCTGGTTTTCCGTTTTACAGATCAATAAGGGCTCTAATGCTGGGGTAAAAATAGATTTGCCGGTAATTGTTGGCACCGGTCTAGTCGGTCGAATTGTTGAGGTGGCACCTTTCTCTTCAAAAGTGATGTTGTTAATTGACGCTGGCAGTTCTGTTTCTGCGGTGAGTGAGCGTAGCCGAGATTTTGGCATTATTAAAGGTGGTACGCTCAATAAACTTTCTTTGCGTTATGTTGCATCTGGGGGAGATGTTAAAATTGGTGATATGGTTTCAACTTCACCCATTTCTACCTATTTTCCACCGGGTCTTATTATTGGCACCATCTCTCAGGCTAGTAAAAGGGAGCACGATCTTTTTTACTATATTGAAGTTGTACCGGCTGTTGATTTCTCGAAATTAGAAGAGGTTTTTGTTTTATTGTAGCAAGTGTCAAACTTAAGGTCCTAACGTGCGCATTTTAAAATTAGCCCTATATATTTTAGCCATACTTCTTTTGCAAACCGTTGTGTTTGCTCGTCTTAATCTTTTTGGGGTTTGTCCTGACCTTGTTTTTGTTTCTGTGATCGTCTTTGCGGTTTTAAATAAAGGACGTCGGGTTGTTCTGTTTGCTTTGCCTGCCTCGCTTTTGCAAGATGTCTTGTCGTTGGGGATTTATCTACACACTATATTTAACCTGTTTGTTTGTGTGATCTTAAGTGTTGTAGGGGATGGATTTGAAGGTAATGAATTTCTTTTTGCAGCAGGCTTTGTGGCTCTTTTTACCCCGGTTATTTTTCTTCTTCAGTATGGGGTTTTAGCTTTTGTTTTTGGCCGGCAATTTTCTTTACTGCAGTTGCTGGTAGGTTTTTTTCTTTTAGAATTTTATAATTTGCTAGTTTTTCCGCTGGTTTTTATGGTTTTAAGAAAACTTAGTTATGAATAACAATAGAATAAATACTCTAATAATAGCTTTTGTTTTGATCTTTACTTTGCTTTTTTTGCGCTTGGTTTATCTGCAGGTTGTTCACCAGCAAAAGTATACTCAACAGGCCATTGAAAATGCCGCCAAAACTGTGCGGGATCCGGCACCTCGCGGTATTATCTACGATCGTAACGGGAAAGTTCTGGTTGAAAATCAGCCGTTTTTTTCTGTCCATGTGCTGCCATATGTTTTGTCGGTTCAGCCAAAGGCTGAGCAAACAAGAATTTTGCGCGAGCTCGGGGAATTGCTAGGAGAGGAGATTGAGTATAAGGTTACTGCTCTGGAGCCAATTATTATTAAAGAAAACATTTCTATTGCAACTGCTATTAAAATCGAAGAGAAGAGAAACAATTTACCTGGGGTGGTTGTTATTAGCCGGCCTGCCCGGCTTTATCCTTTTGGTAGTTTAGCTGCCCATGTTCTGGGTTATGTGGGTGAAATAGAGGCGGCTGACTTACAAACAAGAAAGAGAAGCGCCTATCAGCTGCAAAGCATTGTTGGCAAGGCTGGAGTGGAGAAAAAATATGATGAGCAGATTCGTGGTGTTGATGGGGGTAAAAAAATAGAGGTAGATGTTTACGGGACTCCCCTGAGAATTATAGAATCACTTGATCCTGTTCCAGGCGAGGATGTTACCTTAACTCTTGATATCGAAATGCAAAAAAAAGTTGAAGACTTAATTGGACAACAAGAAGGGGCGGTTGTGGTAATGGACGCTAACAATGGTCAGGTTTTGGCCATGGCTAGTCATCCAACCTATGATCCCAACGTTTTTATTTCCCCCCAAGAAAATTGGCGTTGGAATGACCTGAAAAAGAAACGGTTCCCTTTTGTTAATCGGGCCTTAGCAATTTATCCGCCTGGCTCGGTCTTTAAAGTGATAACTTTGACCGCAGCCTTAGAAGAAGGGCTGGCTCGATCAGATGAGGTGATTAATTGTAAAGGGTACTATCAGGTAAATCATCGTTTAGCCAAGTGTTGGTTAAAAGGTGGGCATGGTCCGATAACTGTTAAAGAAGGCTTGGTCTGGTCTTGTGACGTTGTTTTCTATGAGTTGGGTAAGAGGTTGGGTCCTGAGCTGTTGGCAAAGTATGCTATAGCTTTTGGCTTAGGCTCTCAAAGAGGAATTGATTTGCCTAACGAAAAGTTGGGAACAGTTCCCACCAAGGATTGGAAGAATAAATATTTAAAAGATGATTGGTATGCTGGGGATTCGATTAATTATGGGATTGGCCAGGGTTTTCTTGAAGTAACGCCGCTGCAAATGGCAGTGCTTTATGGTTCTTTAGCTAATGGGGATATTTTGCAGCCGTATGTTGTTTCGATGATTAAGGACAAAGAAGGTAAAGTCATTTATCAAGGGAAGAAGAATGTCGTTGCTAAGGCTCCAATCAAGCCGGAGAATTTAAAGATATTGCAACAGGCTTTGCGGGAGGTAGTCAGACGAGGGACTGGGGTAGCTGTTAATGTTGCCGGGTTACCGGCAGCCGGAAAAACTGGTACAGCCGAAAATCCTGGCAAGCCGCATGCTTGGTTTGTTTGTTATGCGCCCTATGACTCTGCTTTGGCTGAGGCGGAAATTGTGATCTCTGTTTTTATTGCTCATGGTGAGCATGGCGATAGGGCCTCTGCTTATGTGGCTCGTGATATTCTTAAGTGGTACAAAGCCAATCGTTTAAAGAAAACTTATCCAGAAGAAAAATTTGAGGAACAGTATGTTTTACATAATGGTCGTAAAGTGCCTTATCGGAGTTTGCATTAACCCCTATAATATGATAAAATTTTAAGGTTTAGAGGACAAAATTAGGTAATTTGAGGAGAAAATAAATGGCAGATGTTAAATTGAAAGCTAGTAAGCGGGAAGTAATTGGTAAAAAAGTTAAAAAAGTTAGACAGCAAGGACTGATACCTGCTGTCGTCTATGGTCGTAAGATTGAAGCAACAGCACTCTCAGTTGAGGCGAAAGAATTCAGAGACAAGGTTTTGCGGTCTGAAGCAGGTCAAAACCTGATTTTCTCTTTGAGTTTGAATGATAAAAGTGAAAAGAAAGATATTCCAGTAATTACCCACCGGATTCAGCGTGATTTCATAACGGATGATATTCTACATATTGATTTTATGAATGTCATTATGGATGAGGTAATTAGAACTAAAGTTAAGATCGAACTTTTAGGAATACCTTTGGGTGTTAAAGAAGAGGGTGGTGTTTTGGTTCATAATCTACATGATGTTGAGATTGAATGTTTACCTGGGGATATTCCCACCAAATTCGAACTGGATGTTTCTGGTTTGAAAATTAACGAGTCTTTTCATGTTGCTGATATTAAGATTTCCTCCAAGGTAGAGATTATGGCTCCTCCGGATGAAATGGTGGTTCAGGTTTCAGCGCCAACTAAGGAAGAGGTTGAAGCTCCACCTGTTCTTACTCCAGAAGAAGCTGCTGCCGCCGCTAAGGCTGATGGTGCGGCTCCTGCTGAAGGTGAAGCGGTTCCTGCTGAGGGAAAACCTGTCGAAAGTAAAGGAAAGTCACCTGCCGAAGGAAAACCTGCCGCTGAGGGTAAAAAAGAAAAGAAATAGGCTGGATTAAGGAGTAAGTGATGGCTGAAGTTCCACTGCCAAGTGGTTTGCCTCCTGGAGCAAAGCCGATTAGCCCAATTCCGAATTCGCAAGCTGGTGGGGTTCGTGGCACACCCCCTAAAATTGCGCCAACCAGACCAGGGGAAATCGCCCCAACTCCTCAACCTGCGCCTCCGACAACCCCAACCACTATTCCAGCACCAAGACCGTCAATTGCCAGACAGTATACTGTTCAGGATTTACGTTCCTTCCTCTTGAATAGTCTTAAGATGAATCCTAGTACTGAAATGACTAATCTTGCCTCCCTCATGTTACAGAGAGGTTTAGAGCTTTCTCAGACAAATTTTACGGCTATTTTAAAAATGCTACAGGGCACTAATAAGTCTAAGCCAATGCAGGAAGCAGCGGTCCTTTTAATGATGAAGGGGATAGATTCACCGCAGGCGGCTAAGGTTTTAGGACAATACTTTGCTGAAAATCCCGGTTTGGCCTCGCAATTATTGGGTTTGCAGGAGGGTATTGGTAGTTTAGTTTCAGCTTTAGGTATGGGGAAGGGTTTGTTGGATGCCAGCCTTGTTTCTCAGCTGACTGGACTTTTGGCTCAGTTTGATGAATCTTTTCAAAAGTTGGCTAAAAAATCTTCTGGCGACAAATCTATTAATCGTGAAGAAGTCCTGAACAATATCCGGGCTTTAAAATCACTCTTAAAAGGTATTCAAGCTAAAGCCCCTAAAGGCAAACAAGATCAGGCTAAGGTTTTGGCTCAATCGCTGGCTAAGTTTCAAGCTAAATTAGACAGCGTGATGCAAAATCTTCTGGCTCAGGCAATTCTTTCCAATAAAGGACGATCTAATGTCAATTACCTTTATCATCAAATTCCCAATAGCATGACTAATCCCCCCAAAGATTTTGAGATTATTGTCAAAAGAGATGGGGAGGGGAAAAATTCACGAGTTGATCCTCGCAATACTCAAGTGGTCATGTCTTTAGAAACGGAAACCATGGGCAAGATAGTTGTTTCCATGGTGGTTAAAGATAAGAAGGTTTATCTGGTTTTTGTTTTTTCGGAAAAAGATTATGCCAATCAAGGTCGAGAAGCAATTGCCAAAGAGTATGGTGAGTTGGTGAAAAAGTTGGCAGGCAAAGATTATATGGTGACTGGTTATCAAGTCAAGAAAGATCCGGCGATGTGCAGCATTAAGCCCTATTTGATTCCGATGTTTCCAAAATTAGAAGATAGTTTAAAACGAATTGATTTGGAGGCGTAGGGCAGAGTATCAGGATATCAGGGGATCAGGAGAAATTATTTGATGGCAAAGATTAATGAACAGATCAAAGGGCCGGGAGAAGAAGGGCCAATCGATAAAGAATCCAGTACACCCAAAAAAAACAAAGCTGTTGTTGCTCTGCGTTATGATATCGAAAAGGATAAAGCTCCACTAGTCATTGCTTCCGGTCGTGGACCTGTTGCCGATGAAATCCTGCGCATTGCCGAAGATAATAAAATCCCTCTCTACGAGGATCCTGAATTAGCAAAATTACTTTCTAAGCTCGAATTAGATACGGAAATTCCTGCCGAACTATACACTCTTGTGGCCGAAGTCCTCTTCTTTGTTTACAAACTTGACCGCATGGCTCAAAAACGAGAGCGCATGGTTAAAAAGATCCAGGAAGAAGAGAAGAATAAGAAGCGGCCGTGAGATATACATCTTATTACATTATATATAATCAAGCAAAAATTCCACGTTGACTTTTGATTTTTATAATTCTATAATTGTTTCAAGATGACTGATCAAATCTTGGAGATCGGGGAAGCCGGCCTCGGGAGCACTGATGAAAAAGTCAGAAAGCTCATGGACAATATGGTTGGCTCAGAAGTCCCTGGCTATAGAAAGTCTGATGTAGTTGTCCGCTCTTTTGCCACCGAACTTAATACCGCTAATCAACGTCTCTCAGCCATGAAACCCCAGGTAGAAGGAACATTTTATAGCAATGTTCAGGGTGCCCTGGTGAAGACAGATAAAAAACTCGATTTAGCCTTGGGCTCAGATGGTTTTTTTGTTTTGTCCGGGCCATGGGGAGAAGGCTATACCCGTGATGGCAGGTTCCAATTAGATTATCAAGGCCGCTTGCTTTCTGCCGCCGGCAATTTCCCGGTGATGGGGAAAAATGGCCCAATTATTGTTACCCCTGGTGCTGATGTTGAATTTACTCAAAATGGAGAAATAAAAGTCGATGGGACTATCGTTGATACCGTTCGGGTGGTTAAACCGGAAGTTCCCGGTTCTCTTGATTCCTTAAATGGCAGTTTGTTTAGGGCTAAAAATGCTACGGCTATTTTTCTTGAGGTAGAGACTCCTCGAGTGATTCAAGGATATATTGAAGCATCTAATGTCAGTATTATTGATCAAATGATGGAAATGATTTACCTGGAAAAAGTTCATACTTTAAATACCAAAATTATTTCTACCCGTGATGCCAACTTGGCTCGGGCCATGGAATTAGGTAAAGCGTCACAATAAAAAGGAGGATCTAAAATGTTTCAACCGTTATATGTCGCGGCAACAGGCTTAAGTGCCATGGAAGACGAAATCTTAAATATTACCAGTAATTTGGCTAATGCTAAGACCGTGGCTTTTAAAAAAGGGCGAACAGAAATGGAAAGCCTTTTTTATATCCAAAAAAGTTTTAAGGATACGTTGCATGAGGAGATGACTGGTGCAGATGCCCTACCAGTTGATGTTGAATATGGCACCGGCGTTAGGGTGGCAGCCACCCCAAAGGATTTTTCTCAGGGATCAGTGGAAACAACCAGCAACTCTTTAGATTTGGCGATCAAGGGGGATGGTTTTTTTCAATTTAAAATGGCTGATGGTAGTTATGGCTATGGCCGAGCTGGCAATTTACACATTGATAATGATGGTAATTTGGTTGATCCTAATGGGAATCGGTTAGCTGCTGGAATAGTTTTTCCAGAGGGAACAACCTCTGTTTTGATTAATCCTGATGGCACTGTCTATGCTGCTGTTAATGGAGAGAGCACTTATGCCGAGCTTGGGCAGATTGGTTTGGCCCGTTTTCCTAATTCAGCCGGATTAAAAGCGTTGGGCCAGAATTTATTTCAAGAAACAGAATCATCAGGAATCGCAGCTGTGGGAACTGCCAATCAAGATGGTTACGGTTCGATTAATCAATTTGCTCTGGAACAATCAAATGTTGAAGTTATTTCCGAAATGATGCGGATGGTTATGGTCCAGCGAGTTTTTGATACTGTGACTAAAGCGGTTCAATCCTATGAAACCATGCTGACCAGCTTAGGAAAAATGAAACAATCATGATTTTAAAGCGGCTGGCAAAAATATTTTGCGGTTTTTTGTTGCTGGTCATTTTGTGGCAGCCGGCTGGGGCTGTTGAGTCGGCCGAGCAAAAGATAACTAATCTAATTAAGGATCAGGTCGTGACTGGATACCCGGCCTGGAAAAATTTAAAAATCGAAGTTGCCTATAAATTTACCGATAATATTTTTAAACAGCTAGATGCCCAGGGGTATGATTTGGGGTTCAAGATCACAGAGACTTCCCGAGAGATCAAACCGCTTGGTAATGTGATTTTTCCAATTGAAGTTTCCCTAAAGGAGACTACTCAGAAAATATTCATCAGAGCCAGAGTAGGGGTCTTTAATAATCTCGTTGTGGCTAAAAATACAGTCAAAAGGGGAGAGTCTTTGTCTTCTGAAAATCTAGCGGTTGAGGAGCGAGATATCGCCACGTTGCCGCAACAATATTATTCAAACATCAATGATCTCAAGAACAAAGAAGCTAAAATAACTATTCCTAGCAATAGTACCGTCTTTGACTGGATGGTAAAAAATGTCCCCTTGGTTCGGCGCGGAGAAAATGTTACTATTCGTGTTACTGCCCCTAATTTATTGGTTAAAAGTAGCGGTGTTTTCCTGGAAGACGGTTATTTGAATGAGAAGGTTAGAGTTAGAAAAAATGGCAGTAAGGATATCTTAGAAGGGATTTTAAAGTCGACAGGAGAAGTGGAGGTTAGACTGAGATGAATAACCAAGGAACAAGGAACAATATCCAAACAAATTCTATTTTCCAAATTCCAATTTCCAAATCGGTTATTAGGATTGGTGGTTTAGTTATTGTTGGGTTATTGTTACTTGGCTATTGTAGCTTGCCCGCTAGGGCCGACTCTATCTGGAACAAGGACAGTTCAACTCCTTACAGTACGAGGAAAGCTTATAAAGTTGGGGATATCGTCAACATTATAATCCTAGAAAGTACCTCGGCCCAAAACAAAGCCGGAACAACAACAGATGTTAAAGATGATTTGGGGGCTAAACTTACTCACACTTTACAGCGCTTGAGCCCAATTGTTGGAACCAATAATTCTGTAGCCGGTCAATGGTCCAATAAATATTCTGGCGATGGTAAAACTTCTCGCACCAGCAGTGTTCAGGCCAGAATTGCTGCCTGGGTGACCAATGTTTTGCCTAATGGTAATTTAGCGATTAAGGGAAAACATCAAGTTGGGGTTAATGACGAACTTCAGGAGATCACCATTGTTGGAGTTATTCGTCCTCAAGATATCAGTGGAGCTAACACCCTCTATTCATATCAAGTGGCCAATGCGTCTCTAACAGTTAAAGGCACCGGAACAGTTGCCGAAACCGAATCTCCCGGCTGGTTGACCAGAATGATAAATTGGATTTTTTAATGAAAAAGAAAATATTAAATATAACCCTCATCCCCGATGACGCTAATCACTCGTCCCCTTCTCCCAGAGGGAGAAGGGGTAATAATGTATTATTTTATTCAAAGTCCCCTCTCCCTTTGGGAGAGGGGAGGAAACATTGTGTTGGTGGGGTGAGGGCTTTGTTTTTTCTTTCTATTTTTGCTTTTTTATCTTTGATTTTATTTGACTCTTTGGCCTACGCGGCTTCTCCCTCAGTTCGCATCAAAGACATTGCTCATGTTCTAGAAGCTCGTGAAAATCAATTAATGGGCTTTGGTTTGGTGGTGGGCTTAAATAATTCCGGAGACAAGACACAAACTGGTTTTTCACAACAGGCTTTAACCAATCTTCTATCTCGTATGGGGATGGTTCCTCAGGGAATTGATTTTAAATCCAAGAACGTTGCGGCTGTTATGGTAACGGCAACCTTACCACCTTTTATTAAGCCGGGACAAAAGCTGGATGTAACTATTTCTTCTGTTGGAGATGCCAATTCTTTGCAAGGCGGAACATTACTAGTTACGCCTCTCCATGGTGTGGACGATAACGTTTACGCCGTTGCTCAGGGTAATCTTTTGGTTGGCCTTGATCCTTCAACCCCGAATGTTCCTTATTTAAAACACCGGCAGACAACTGTCGGGAGAATTCCTAATGGAGCCTTAGTGGAAAAAGAGGTGCCTGTTTCGATTGGCACAACAGGTTTTATAACAATTGTTTTAGACTCACCAGATTTTACTACTGCTAGTAGGGTAGAGAGTTCTCTTTTGGCTTTAGGCTTAGCCGCCGTTGCTACTGATGCGGCTGCAATTACTGTTCCTGTTGTTAAAGGGGAGAGCCTGGTTACCTTAGTTACTCAAATTGAAAATGCAACTGTAGTGCCGGATTCGATAGCTAAGATAATCATCAATGAAAGAACCGGCACAATTGTGGTTGGTGAAAATGTTAAAATAGCGCCAGTGGCGGTTTCTTATGCGGGTATTGATGTTGTGATTGGTGATATTAAGCTCTTTTCCGAAGGCAGTGATTACAACTATTCTGCTGATGAGATGCGTTACCAGGCTAGCTCGCAAGCTCGTATGAACAAGAGTCAGGGGATGTTGCGTGCAATTCCAGCCAGTCCAACGTTGTCCAACCTAGTGACAGCTTTAAATACTATTGGGGCTAGTCCCAGAGATTTAATCGCCATCATACAGGCCATGAAGAAAGTTGGGGCGATTAAAGCGGACTTGGAGGTTATTTGATCATGACAGCGCTCTCGCCAATCGAAAAGAATGCTGATTGGGAAAATTCAAATCGAGTTGAGATAGCCAAGCTTCAGGGTTTGGCGATGAGAAGGGGAGCAATTAATTCTTCCGGAAATGCTCCTGAAAGTGTCAAAGAACAATTTATGGCTATTTTTTATAAAGAATTGCTGAAAAAAGCTATTAAGATGCCGACTTTTGGTTCTGCAGATCAAAAAGAGTCTTTGTCGGCCGCGTATACTTCTGATATCTTGATTAACAAAATGGCTTTAGAGTTAGCCCAAAGCAAGTCTTTTTCTGCGGACAATTTTTTTCCCGATTCTCCAGTAATACCGAAAGGGACTAAATGAAAAAAGTTAAGAAAAACCCTAATCCTCAAACAAAAAAGAAGCAGGTACTCCCAAGATCAATTGAGCTTTATATGCCTTTGGTTCACTCGATTGCCTCGATGGTTTCCGGCAAGGGGTTGCCGCCCAATATTGAATATGACGATCTGGTTTCTGACGGCACAGTTGGCTTGATGAAGGCATGGGAAAATTTTGATCCTAAACGTGGGGTTAAGTTTGAAACTTATGCTTCATATCGGGTACGCGGAGAAATATTGGACGGTTTAAAAAATTACAATCCTGTTCCATATCGTGTGCAGGTTATGGTGCGTGACTTGGCCAAAAAGGGAGTTAAATCTGTTGTGGCTAAAAAAGGCCAAACAGAAGAAGAAGATGCCCTGCTGGAAAAGAAGGAACTTTCAGAGTCGGAATTTAAACAAGCTGTCAAAAGAATAAAGAAGATAGTTTCCGCTTCAGCCCTGATGTACCTCTTGTCTATTGAGGGAATGGCAGATGTTGGAGTGGAAGCTTCGGTGCCAACGGAAAGCACTCCTGATGCTGAAGCGGAATTTGAAGAATTAAAAGATCGAATTAGGATTATTGTTCGTGATCTGCCGCCTTTACAGAAGCGTGTGGTTGAGTTGTTTTTTAATCAGGGAATTAATCAAAAAACAATTGCCCAAAAGCTTAGGCTTTCGCGACCAAAGGTTTGCCGCACTATAACCAAGGTCTTGAAAGTGATTAGGGGGAAACTTAAACATGCCTAATTATACTCCGGTAGAATTGTTTGACGGCAGTTTTGATAAGTTGGAAAAGGCCATGGCGATTGTTACCAAGCGACAAGAAATCATTTCTAATAATATTGCCAACGCTAACACTCCCGGCTTTAAGCCGCTTGAGTTTAATGAAGAGTTGATGAAAGCGGTTGAGCGGGTTGATCGCTCGAAAGTGGTTTTGGAAGATGAAATGGCTGCTTTAACAGAAAATTCGGTCAAATATTCATCTTATGTGAAACTGCTTTCTTCCAGAATTAGTATTTTAAAAACAATTGCGTCTCAAGGCAAGAGGTGATTTAAATGAGTTTAACGCAGGCAATGGCCGTTAATTTATCAGGAATTGAAGCCGAAAGGATAGCGCTAGAACTTATTGCCTCTAATCTGGCAAATATCAACACGACCAGGACTGCAAATGGCGGGCCTTATCGTCGCAAAATCCCGGTTTTTTCCGAGGTCTCGGCTCCATCATTTTCTGATGAGTTAGCCAATGCAAAACGTAAAGTTTTTGGTGCAGGGGTTGAAATGACTGATATTGTTGAAGATACCAGCCCTTTCCCCAGGGTGTACAATCCTGGTCATCCCGACGCTGATGTCAGTGGTTTTGTTAGATTGCCTAACGTTAATTTGTCCAAAGAAATGGTGGACCAGATTTATGCTTCTAGACTCTATGAAGCTAACATTACGGCTTTTAATGCAACAAAGAAAATGATGCAAGACACGCTGCAGATTCAATAAGGGGGGATTAATTATGGCCGAGCAAATTACACCAGTTAATAATCAAGATAGATTAGCTCAGTTGCTTGGCGATGATTTCTTGGCTGAAGCTCCTTCGGCCACCCGTTCGGCTGCGGCAGCTGATCCCTCAGCCGGAGTTACTTTTTCCGGCAATATTTTTGACGACTTTTTATCTAAAGCAGTTGATGCTTTGGAGGGTGTTAGCCAAACCGAATTTCACACCAATGAAATGATTGCCAAGTATTTGCGTGGTGAAGTTGAGCTGCATGAAGTTATGACTGCTCAAGCCAAACTGGGGGTGCAGGTTCAGTTTGCGGTTACCATGATTACGTCTGTAGTTAGTACGTTTAAAGAAATTACTCAAATGCAAGTTTAGTTATAAAGGAAAAAAATGGCAGAAGAAGCACAAGCAGGTTTTGATATCAGAAGAACATTAATGTTGGCTGGGGTAGGGGTTGTCCTCCTTTTTGCTTTGCTCTTCTTTTTCTTTCGTGGTTGTGCTAGCGGCGGTGGCAATGGTTATACGGTAATTTATTCCGATTTAGATTTAAAAGATGCGGCTAATGCGATTGCTTTACTTAAGAAAAACAGTATCCCTTACAAGATCAAAGATCAGGGTAAAAGCATTTCTGTTCCCAAGGAAAGTGCTGATCAGGCTCGTCTGAGCTTGGCAGAGAAAAACTTGCCTGCTGGCGGAGTTGTTGGTTGGGAAATTTTTGACGAGTCAAAGCTGGGGGCGACTGATTTTGACCGCCGCATCCAACTGATTAGGGCGATCTCGGGCGAATTATCCAGAACCATCAAGCGAATTGAGGGGGTAGAAAATGCCCGGGTCCAGATAGTTATTCCTGAAACTCGATTATTTGCTACCGAAGCGCCTCCTGTAACCGCTTCGGTTATGTTGCGATTGAGTCCCGGGTTCTCTTTAAGTCCGGCCAAGATTAACGGCATAGTCCATTTGGTGGCAAGCAGTGTCGAGAATCTTCAAACCCAGAATGTAATTGTGATCGATGATAGTGGTAGGATTTTGACTGCGGCCGGAAGAGCCTCTTATTCGGAGCAAATAATTTTCTCTTCTCCGGAGACTTTTGTTTCTATTCAGGAAGAAGTAACTCCGACTTTTATTACCATTGAGGCCGTTGAAAGTGAGATCTCTACTACAGAAGAAGTTACTTCGGAAGTCTCTTCTGCAGATGGAGTTACCATGGTAACGTCCCCGGCAGCTTTAAGTGTAGAGGAAAAAATTATGCTTAGGGTTAAAGCGAAAAAAGAATTGGAACAGGATTTGGCTGGCAAAGCCCAAGAAATATTGAATCGTTTTTATCCACCACAGAGTAGTATCGTTAAGGTTAATGTTGCTTTCAATATTACTGGAGAGGGCAAGGTTGTTAAGGAAGAAAAGTTTAAGCTGGATAAACTAAGTATTGTTATTTTAATCGACAATCGAGTTGATTTAAAGCCCGAACTCAAACAATCAACTTTTAAAGCAGTGGCGGCAGTAATTGGTTATGATAGCAAACGTGGAGATAAGATTGTTTTGCAAAAGGTCCCTTTTCATTTGGCGACCCCTTCGCCGGATGCTGTCAAGGGAGAGATCGATCGGGTCTTTCCTGTTGAGAAAGGCCCTGACAAAAAACCATTGTTCTTCTTGGCTTGGTTGAGTAATGTTTTATGGTTGATTGTTGGTGGCCTGATAATTATTTTTGTCCTGGTTGTTTATAGAATGTTTAAACGCAAAACGACCGTTACTGCCATTGAATCGATTCCAGAATCAGTTAGACCGCAAGCTCCGCCAGTTAAAAGCTCTGCCCTTGAGGGTGTAAAGTCAATGGTAGCAGAAAACCCTCAGGCCGTGGCTGATTTGCTTAAGGGTTGGTTGAGCGATGACAAACAATAATCGGTAACAGGAAAATAAAATGCCTTTAACTGGCAGAGAAAAAGCAACAATATTTTTATCGATTTTAGGGGCGGAGGCCTCTTCCAGGGTTTTGCGTTATCTCCCGGATGAACTGGCTGATTTAATTGCTGCTGGGATTAATCATTTACCGGCCCCTTCGCCTGATGCTTTGGCAGAAGTTCTAAATGAATTTAAGAGCCATTTAGCCTTGGCCGATAAGCCAGCTGTTCCTCGGATTGAAGGAAAACCAGTTCCACCGCCACAACCAAAGAAAAATTATGCGATTCTAATGTATGAAAGACCGCAAACGGTTGCCTTTTTGCTCTCCTTGATGCCAAAAGAACAGCGGCAGGACGTGCTCATGGCTTTGCCCAGAGAAAAGGCTGTGATTGAAGAGATGCTTAATAATTTAAGACCGAACCATTTGGCAATAAAGATTGGAGCCAAATTAAAAAATCAATTTGGGGAAAAGTTATTTTAAATGGGTTTAATTAAGAAAGATCAAATTGAAGAGACTGGCACAATAACGATTGAAAAACCTACTGAGGTTATTATTAATCCCGAACCTAAGAAAGTTATCTCGGCAAGCGTCTCTCTGGATTCCCCCTTACCTCAAGTGGAAGACAATATTCCCAAAGCGAAGACTGAGGCGCAGAAAATCATTGAAAAAGCTAGAAGCCAAGCTGAGGCGGTTTTTAGAGAAGCTAAGGTTACGGGACAAGCAGAGGGCAAAGCAGAGGTCTCTGTTCGTCTTAAAGAAGCTTTAGACACTTTGAATCAGGCAGTTAAAGAGCGTAAAGAGATTATTAAAGACTCAGAAAATGAGATTCTCAGACTGGCTCTTAAAGTTGCCGAGCAAATTGTCAAATCTGAAGTTTCTTTGCATCGCGATGTTTGTTTAAATATAGTTACTGAGGCAATTGCTCGGGTTTCGGATCGTGAGCAAATTATTGTTAGGGTCAACAGAGAAGATTCTGAGTATTTAAAGCGTTATAAAGACCGTTTAGCTGGTATGCTTGATGGAGTAAAAAGCTTTTCTATCTTGGAAGATTCTAACATTGAAACAGGTGGTTGTGTGATTGAAACCAATCTCGGGTTTGTTGACGCCAAAATATCTACGAAAATTAAATCCATTGAAGAAGTTCTTCTGAAAGCTGCTAAAGAAGAGCCTAGGCCTGAGTCTGCCCAAGAAATTAATAACCCCAATGAAGATTGATTTTGACAAATACCACAAAGCTGTTGATCGAGCAGAGCTAGTCAAAGTAATTGGTAAGGTTGTTCAGGTGGTTGGTTTAATTATTGAAGCTCAGGTTGGTGGGGTATCGGTCGGAGACTTATGCTCTATTAGGATTGAGAAAGAAAATCGTTTGGCTTATGCTGAAGTTGTCGGTTTTAGGGAAAAAAATGTTTTATTAATGCCGCTCGGTTCCACCTCTGGAATTTCTCCTGGGGCACAAGTTGTTGCTGCCGGAAAGCCTTTAACTGTCACAGTAGGTCAAGACTTATTGGGCAGGGTTTTGGGTGGTTTGGGAGAGCCTATTGATGGCAAGGGACCCTTGCAAGGAGAGGAACAGTATCCACTTGATGCTGAGCCGCCTGATCCAGTTAAACGTCCTCGAGTCAATGAAATCCTGAAGGTCAGAGTTAGAGCAATTGATGGTCTGTTAACTGTTGGACAAGGCCAGAGAATTGGGATTTTTGCCGGTTCCGGGGTAGGAAAATCAACTCTAATGGGTATGATTGCCAGAAATTCCGAGGCAGATATTAACGTAATTTCCCTGGTTGGTGAGCGGGGCAGGGAAGTGCGTGATTTTATTGAAGAGTCTCTGGGTGAAGAAGGTTTAAAGCGTTCTGTTGTTATTGTTGCGACCTCTGATAAACCGCCACTAATCCGGTTAAAAGCCGCTTTTGTGGCTACGGCGATTGCCGAGTATTTTCGCAATCAAGATAAAAAAGTTATCCTAATGATGGACTCGGTAACTCGTTTTGCCATGGCTCAGAGAGAAATTGGCTTAGCTGCTGGTGAACCTCCGACCACAAAAGGCTATACTCCTTCTGTTTTTGCATTAATGCCCAGATTGATGGAACGTTCCGGAACATCTGTTCGGGGTAGTATTACGGCTTTTTACACAATCTTAGTTGAAGGTGATGACTTTAACGAACCGATCGCTGACCATTCTCGGTCAATCCTGGATGGCCATATTATGCTTTCCCGTGCCCTGGCGGCACGCAACCATTATCCGGCCATTGATGTGCCTCACAGTGTTTCCCGGTTAATGACCAGCTTGGTTTCTGATGAACAAAAAGCAGCGGCAGGAAAATTACGTGAGGTTTTATCTCGTTATGCCGAAGCCGAAGATTTGATTAACATTGGTGCTTATGTTAAAGGGAGCAACCCTAAAATAGATTATGCGATTTCCAAAATTGATCAGGTTAATAATCTCTTAAAGCAGGGGACTTTTGAAAAAGTAGAGTATGAGGTAACGGAGAAGAAGTTGGTGGGGATATTTCAGTAATAAGTAGTTTGGTAGTTGGTAGTACTGTAGTGCAGGGGGAAAGATAAATGGCTAAACCAAAACCAGGTAAGAAATTTAAATATGACTTGCAGACTGTTTTGAAAGTGCGGGAAATTAAAGAAAAGAAAGAGCAGGAACAGTTTGCCAGAAAGCAACGCAAGTTATTTGAAGAACAGAAAAAAGAAGAAGATATAAAAGATAACAAGTTAAACAAAGAAGATGATTTGCGCGGGGTTTTTGAAAAGGGGCCCATTACTGATTTTACCAAGGTCTTAACTCGCAAGGCCCATTTGGAAGTCTTAAAAGATGATCTGGAAAAACAAGTGGAGAAGGTGATTGAGGCCGGTAAACTTCTTGAGGAACAGAGGGCTAAGTTAATTATTTCCATGAAAGACCGCAAAGTTATGGAAAAGCATAAAGAAAAGAAACTGGTGGAGTATGATAAATTGATGCTTGATCTTGAAACCAAATTCCTCGACGAAATCGCTACCCAACGGTTTATAAGGGTTAAGAGAATTGATAAGGAAAGAGAAGAGAAGTAGACTACTTAGCGGCCTTAACAGCTTTAACAGCCTTAATAACTTTACCGCCTTTAATACACTTGGTGCAAACAGCCTTCTTTCTCTTTTTCCCTTCAACGAGGATATTGATATTCTGTAGGTTAGGCAGCCACATCCGTTTGGTGTGACGTTTGCTGTGAGAGACATTATTGCCGCTCTTAGAATTCTTTCCGCAGATAAAACATCGTTTACTCATAACCTGAAAATTATAACACAAATTATGCTAAAATGGCAATGTTTAGGGGGAGGGTTACATTGTCAAATTGCTAAATTGTTGCTGAACAACAACAATGTAACCATTACAATTTAACTATGAATGATAAACGACTAGACACCCCAATCCAATATCTCAAAGGTGTAGGGCCAAAGCTGGCGAAGGTTTTAAAAAAAGTCGGTTTGGAAACTGTTGAAGATATCCTTTACTTTGTACCCAGAGAATACGAAGACCGCACCCAGATTGTTCCCCTAGGTAAGGTTCAACCTGCAGATTTCGTTATAGTTAAGGGGCTGGTTGCTTCTGTTAATAATCAGAATACTCGTGGTCGTTTCTCTGTCCTAAAAGTTCGGCTTGAAGATCGTAGTGGCTATATTGAAGCGGTCTGGTTTAACCAGCCATATCTGTCTGGATTATTCAGTCACGGGATGAAGTTGATTGTTTCCGGTCGAGTGGAAATGTCTGAATATAGCGGCACTATGCAGTTGGTCGTACGTGAGTTTGAGATTGATCTCGGCGAGGATTTAAAGTTTGTTCCACGTTATCCCTTAACAAAGGGACTTTACCCTAAGAAAATTAGGGAAATTGTTAAGACGGCAGTTAATGATTATCTCAAAGAGATTCCCGACTTACTCCCCGAAGAAATTAAAACGAAATATGCTTTGCTCGATATTGAAAAAGCCATTAAGAAGCTGCACTTTCCTGATAATCTTGCCGAGGTAGAACCGGCCCATAAAAGATTGGCCTTTGATGATTTTTTTGTTTTTCAGCTTGGTTTGCTGCTACGGCGCAAGAAAACAAAAAAAACACCAGGAATAGCTTTTGAAATTGACCAAACTAATTTAGATCTGTTTACTAACCAACTTCCCTTTGAACTAACAAAAGCCCAACAAAGAGTCTTGTCGGAGATTTTAGCTGATATGAAGGGCAAGCACCCTATGAGCCGTTTGATTCAAGGGGATGTAGGCTCAGGAAAGACGATTGTAGCAACGATTGCTGCCTTAGCTGCCATTCAAAATGGTTATCAAGTGGCAATTATGGCGCCAACGGAGATCTTAGCTCAGCAACACTATACCAAGGTTGCCGATTTTCTTAGCGGACAAAATGTCAGGGTGAAGCTATTGACTGGAACAACGCAAAGAAAAGAACAGGTTAGCGAAACCGCCGAGTGGAATTTACTAATTGGCACACATGCTTTAATAGAAGAAAAAGTTCAATTTGAAAAATTAGGTTTAGTGATTATTGATGAGCAGCATCGGTTTGGGGTTTTGCAGAGAGCCAAGCTTAAACAAAAAGCCTGTCTGCTCGCCTCGCGGCGAAGCGGGCCGGCAGGCAGGGATTTTAATCCGGATATTATCTTTATGACCGCAACTCCAATCCCTCGTTCACTAGCGTTTACTCTTTATGGGGATTTGGACCGTTCCATTATTGATGAAATGCCGCCTGGCCGGACACCAATTAAAACCAACTATGTACCTAAAAGTAAGCGCAAGAGTTCTTATGGTTTTATGCGCAAGGAAATAGAGCAGGGGAGGCAGATATTTATTGTTTGTCCGTTGGTGGAAGAGTCGGAGAAATTAGACCTAAAAGCTGCTATGGAAGAAGCCGTACGATTACAAGAAGATATTTTTCCTGACTATAAAGTTGGTTTATTGCATGGTCGTTTGAAGGGGGAAGAAAAAGAGCGGATTATGAATGAATTTAAGGCAGGGAAACTTCATATCCTGGTTTCCACTACTGTGATTGAAGTTGGTATTGATATTCCTAACGCTAGTGTGATGGTTGTAGAGCATGCCGAGCGTTTTGGGTTGTCTCAACTCCACCAGTTAAGAGGGCGAATTGGTCGAGGGGTGGATCAGTCCTATTGTTTTCTTTTTGGTGATCCTAAGACCGAAGAGGCCAAAGAGAGAGTTAAAGCCATGGTTGAATCAACTGATGGTTTTCATATTGCTGAAGTTGATCTCCGCCTTCGTGGGCCGGGAGACTTTCTTGGTGTGCGTCAATCCGGTCTGCCCAGCTTTCGTGTGGCTGATATTATCAAAGACGAAGAGATTTTAAGAGAAGCTCGCCAAGCGGCTAAAGAATTGTTAAAAGCTGATCCAACTTTGAAAGCTGAAGAACACCAATTACTAAAAGAATCAATTAAGTCGATGTATGGCAAGTTTTTGGGGTATTAAAATTGCTGTAGGTAGACTGTGCTGTTGTCATGTCCTTGTACTTGAGTCGGCAATTCTTGTCTTAAAGCTTCAACCTGATCTTTTGCAGATCCGCTTAGAAGCATTAACCGATTAAGGATATCTGCCTTATCATAACCATCTGAAGCTAAAATAAAGGTGTCGCCATTTTCAATTTCTGTTTCAGCCGATTCGAAAAATCTGGGTTCTTCCGATCTTAAATTGTAAGGGCCAAGAAGTGTGCTGATAGAATCGCCTATTGTTTTCATTCTAGTAAATCCACTTGTGTGTGCAAATTGAATAAATAAATCGGCTTCAAAAGGTGGGGTTGTTTGTCTTTGCTCCCATTCACCTTCGTCTATTCCCCATGAGGTAGCAGTTCTAGCTGAGTTTTGACCGCGCCAAACAGAGTTAACTACAAAGTTGTGGTCCAATGTGATCAATTGAATTGTAGAAGTAGATCCTTTTAGGTAACCGCGTACATCCCCATTCCAATAAGTAATCAATTTGTTGTCAAGTCTGATGCCCAAAGCAAAACAACACCCCATGTCTACGGGAACACCCTTTTGTTTTAAAAATAACATCATGCCGGCTTCCTCGTTTGGCTCTAAATCTGGATCTAGTGCAACAGCCTCTCTGAATTTATTATAAGCAACTAGAAATTTACAGGCATCTTTTTTTGTTATGATGGTTCCTTGTTCTCTATAAAGAACTTCAATAGCATGTTCAATAATGTAATCTATAATTGCCTGATTAGCTGCTTTGATGGCTTTTTCAATGTTTTTTCTTAATCTTGTTTCTCTGTTTATACTGGTATCAATTTTAGCTAATTCTTGAGCCGCTAATCTAGCAGCAATGGCTCCACCGCTATGTCCTCCCATACCATCAATTACTGCCCCGCCTTTATCGTTGGGAAATACTATAGTAGCATCTTGTTGTTCTTTTCTTCCCATGATAGCGGTACTAACTGCGCTAGTTTTGCTAGCTGATTCCGCTATTTTTTCATCTGCCATGATAATTGTCCCAGCGGGGGCAAGCAAACCTAGTCTTTGTAAGGCTAAACGAGCATAGGTTTCTCCAGCGAGCAAACGTAGCATTTTGGGGGTTGCTATTAATGCATTCCCTTTAAATCGTCGAGCAACTATTGCTCGGTTTCTTCTTGTGTTAGGAAAACCTTTTTGTTCTAAATATTGCCTTACTTGAGGACGTATTGGTAAAATTGCTGCATCGGTAACAATTAACATTTATTAATTCCTTTTTTTAGTTTTAAACTGCTTGTGTAACCCTTAGTCATCTAAGGATATATCGCTTTATTTCCTTTTGAATTTCAGTTTTCGGGAAAATAATTTAAACTTTTTCTTGATGAATGCTATAATTCAAAAATGCGTGTAATTGCTGGTTCTGCCAAAGGTAAAAAATTAAAAGTTCCTAAAAGCAATATCCGCCCGCTTTCCGATCAAGCCAAAGAGGGGCTTTTTAATATTCTCCAGCCCAGAATTGCTGATTCATACTTCCTGGATTTATTTTCAGGAACCGGTTCAGTTGCTATTGAGGCCTTATCCAGGGGAGCGACCCTTTCCATCCTTGTTGAATTGGATAGAAAACATGTGCAGGTTATCAGGGAGAATTTGGCACACTGTATTTGTGAGGATCGGGCGGAAATCTATGCTTTGGATGTTTTAGCAGCCATTAAAATACTCAAGAGAAAAGAGGCAAAGTTTGATATAATATTCCTAGGGGCGCCATACGGTAATCCGAGCCTAGAAAAGGCTCTCGAAGAGTTGGCCGATGGTGTTTTATTAAAAGAAAATGGCTTAGTAATTGCCGAATGTCGCTTTAAGCATGACTTAGCCCCCGATTTTGGTAAGTTGACTGTTAAACGGACTGTTCGATATGGGGATACGGTATTAACATTTTATGAAAGTAGCAATATACCCGGGTAGTTTTGACCCTGTAACTAATGGTCATGTAGATATAATCAAACGCGCTGCCAAACTTTTTGGCCGGGTTATTGTGGCAGTGATTGGTAATCCGGGGAAAAATCCTCAATTTACTTTGCTTGAGCGTGTCCAGATGCTTAAAGCCTCTCTTCAAGGGGTAAAAAATGTTCAGGTTGATAGCTTTGATGGTCTTTTAGTTGATTACGCCAAAAAGAAAAAGGCTAAAACCATTGTGCGTGGTTTGCGGGCAGTCTCTGACTTTGATTATGAATTTCAGATGGCTTTAACTAATCGTAAAATGGCCAAAGATATTGAAACTGTTTTTCTGATGACCGATTATAAATATTCTTATCTTTCTTCAAGTTTTGTCAAACAAATTGCCGGACTTGGTGGGGATGTGGGGGAGTTGGTGCCAAAGGCAGTAGCTTTGGCTCTTAAATAGTGACAAATGCTAAATGAGAATAGAGTAATGCGATATGCGAATTTATTTTTATTCACATTACCCATTACGCATTACCAATTACTTTTGGTTTAATTTAGTTGTATAAGGAGGTTAGCTATGGAAGCATTAGGTTTATTAGATACATTAGAATCGATGATTTTGGATGGAACTAAAATCCCTTTGACTAAGAGAATCTTAATTAATGAGGAGCAGATTTTGGCTCTGATTGACAAATTGAGATTAGTGATCCAAGGCGGAGAAGGCTTGGCCAAGGGAGCAATTGCTTCAAAGACCGGAGTTACAGTTAATCCGCAAAGAGGAGCTGCTTTTGAACAAGAAAGAGCCAAACAGGCTGATGTTACAACTGATCTAGAAGGTGTTTCTTCTCGAGAGGAGGCCAAGTCGGTGGAAATCTTACAGCAGGCATATCAGATGGCCAAGGAGATAAGGGAAGGGGCAGATAAATATGCTGATGAGGTTTTGGCTAATTTAGAAGCTACTTCAACCAGGGTTTTGCGCACTGTTAAGGCTGGCCGGGAAAGATTGGTTAAAAAATAATGAAAAGAGCAGATGGTCGTTCAGTTAAAAGTTTACGTCCGGTAATCATCACCAGAAACTTTTTAAAATATCCCGAAGGGTCTGTCTTGATTGAGATGGGCAATACAAAAGTTATTTGTACTGCTTCTGTGGTTGACAAAGTTCCGCCCTTTAAAAAAAATAGTGGTTCCGGCTGGGTAACAGCCGAATATGCCATGTTGCCCAGGGCTACTAATCAGCGTTCTAATCGTGATAATGCTTATGGTCACGCTAAGGGGAGAACCCATGAGATACAACGTTTGATCGGGCGATCCCTGCGAGCGGTGACGGATCTAAATAAATTAGGTGAGCGGACAATTCACATTGATTGTGATGTTATCCAGGCAGATGGAGGGACCAGAACAGCCTCAATTACCGGTGCGTTTGTTGCCCTTAAGGATGCTATTGCTTTTCTGCGCAAAGAACGAAAGCTCAATGTTGACCCTATTTCCGAATATGTGGCGGCAATTAGCGTTGGGGTTGTGAAAGGAATTCCTTTACTGGATTTGGCTTATTGTGAAGATGTGGATGCCGATGTTGATATGAATGTGGTGATGACTGAGTCGGGAAAGTTTATAGAAGTTCAAGGCACGGCTGAGCACGAGCCCTTTTCCAAGGAGTTATTGGATCAAATGCTTGATCTGTCCAAAGATGGTATCGCTCAATTAATCAAGAAACAAAGAGGGCTTTTTAAAAAATGAATAAAGAAAAAAAATTAAAAGGAATTATTTTGGCTGGTGGTACAGGTTCTCGTCTTTTTCCTCTGACTAAAGTTACTAACAAGCATCTGCTTCCTGTTGCCAGAAAACCGATGATTTTTCATCCGATTGAAAAGCTGGTTGAAATTGGGGTTAAAGATATTTTAATTGTTACCGGTGTGGATCATCTGGGGGATATTGTTAGTTTGTTAGGGAGCGGAAAAGATTTTGGCTGCCATTTTACCTATAAAGTTCAAGATGAGGCTGGAGGAATTGCGCAAGCGTTGGCTTTGGCGGAAAACTTTATTGGACACGATTTAATGGCAGTTATCCTAGGCGATAATATTTTTGAAGATAATTTAAAGCCCTTTGCCGAAGCTTTTGCTAACCAAGCCAAAGGGGCCAGGGTTTTACTTAAAGAAGTTTCTGATCCGCAGCGTTTTGGCGTAGTTGAATTAAAGGGCCGGAAAATTATTTCCATTGAGGAAAAACCTAAAAAACCCAAAAGTGCTTTTGCTGTTACCGGAATCTATTTTTATGATCACCAGGTTTTTAAAATTATTCAGGGGCTTAAGCCCTCTGCTCGCGGAGAGTTTGAGATATCCGATGTCAATCGGGCTTATTTAAAGAAAAAAGAGCTCTTTTATGATCTTTTAAGCGGCTGGTGGACTGATGCCGGGACTTTTGAATCTTTGGAACGAGCCTCTTTACTAAAAGAAGGGAAGATTCAGTTATGAAGCTATTAGTTACCGGTGGTGCTGGTTTTATTGGCAGTAACTTTATTCGCTTTATTCTCTCCAAATATCCTCAAGATGAAATAATTAACTTTGATAAACTGACCTATGCCGGCAATCTTGAGAATCTTAAAGATATTGAAGGGGATCTACGGTATAAATTTTTTAAAGGTGATATTTGTGACCCTCAAGCAGTAGAAAAGGCTCTTGGCTTAGTTGACCAGGTAGATGCAATTGTTAATTTTGCGGCCGAGAGTCATGTGGATCGTTCAATCTTAGCTGCTGGTGATTTTGTGCGTACCGATGTTTTTGGTACTTATGTTTTGCTGGAGGCCGTTAAAAAATTCAAAATAAAACGTTATTTGCATATCTCAACTGATGAGGTTTATGGCAGTATTGATCAGGGTTCGTTTACTGAAGAATCCACCCTTAAACCAAATTCGCCTTATTCGGCTTCGAAAGCCGGGGGAGATTTACTGGTTCGTTCTTATTTTAAAACCCATGGTCTGCCGGTTTTAATTACTCGCTCCTCAAACAATTATGGACCTTATCAATATCCGGAAAAGATTATTCCACTTTTTATTACTAATGCTTTGCAAAAGCAGCAGCTGCCACTTTATGGTGACGGTAAAAATGTTCGTGATTGGCTTTATGTGGTAGATAATTGTGAGGCGGTTGATCTGGTTTTGCGGCAGGGCAAACTGGGCGAGGTTTATAATATTGGCGGGGAAAGTGAGCGTCAAAATATTGAGGTGACTAAAATAATCTTAAAAGAACTAGGTTTGTCTGAGGAACTTATCAAGTATGTTGACGATCGTCTCGGTCATGACCGCCGCTATTCTATCGATTGTTCCAAAGTTAAAAAACTAGGTTGGCAGCCAAAAACAGTTTTTGAGCAAGGGTTAATTGAGACAGTGCGTTGGTATCAGGCTAACCGACAGTGGTGGGAGAAGCTGAAGACAAAATAGAATGAGTGTAACCAAAAGAATCGCCAAAAATTTCTCCTGGCTTTTATTGGGCAGTGTTATTGCCGGGGTTTTAAATTTTTTAGTCACGGTTTATCTCGCCAGGGTTTTACAAGCGGCTGCTTTTGGCTTGTTTTATTTTGCCAAGGCATTTTTGGCCTATCTGGTTCTTTTTGTTGATTCTGGTTTGTCTATTTATGGCACGCGCGAGATTGCTCAACATAAAGATCAGTCTGGCCGAATTGCCGCTAACATTTTTGCCCTTAGACTTATTCTGGCGGTTGGCTTAATTGTCCTATCTTTGTTGGCACTTAACTTTTTACCTATTTCCAATCAACTACGGCTCTTATTTGTTTTGACCTTCCTTTTTATCTTTTACCGTGCCTTGAATGCTGATTGGGTTTTCCAAGGCTTAGAAAAGATGCAATATATAGCTTGGGCCAAAGTTGCCTTTTCAAGTTTGGTTTTCATTTTAGTCATTTTGTTTGTTAGAGATCCTAGCGATTTATTGGTAGTGCCTTTGATTCAATTTGTTATTGGATTATTAGTTGCCCTTATTTTTATCTTTTTCTTGCTTCGAGGGTTGGTTAGTTTTCGTTGGGATTATTTTACTCCTCGAACCTGGGGAAGTTCTTTTTTGCTAGCTTTACCTTTGGGCGCTTCCGTTATTATGATGCAGATTTATGGCAACTTAGATACATTGATGTTGGGCTTTATTTCGAGTCCAGCAATGGTTGGATATTATAATGCAGCTTATCAGATCTTTTTTGTTTTTGCCGGATCCTTTGGTTTATGGCAAATAGCTGTTCTGCCTGTTGTCGCTAAACGGATAAACATTGATAAAGGCAGGACAATAGTTTTTCTGGAAAAATATATCAAACTAACTATTGTTGTTGTGGTTCCTGTTGTTGTTTTTGTTGTTCTGACTGCACCAATTATTATTACTTTGATCTATGGTCCTGCTTATGCTCCAGCTGGCCTAGCACTACAAATCTTAATTTGGGTTTTAATTCCACTTACTTTGGGAACAACTTTTGGGGGGCTAGTCCTGATCCCAGCAGGACTTTTTAATTGTTTTTTTTCGGCAGTAGCTTTTGGTGCAGTAGTAAATATATTTTTAAATTTTTTACTGATTCCTTACTATGGTTTTGTTGGGGCAGCAATTGCTACGATAATGGCTGAGTCAGTCGCTGGCTTGATTGCCCTTCATTATTCCAAACAGGTACTAAATATAAACTTTGTATGGCCTCTAGCAAAGGTGATTCTGTTTTCCCTGCTGGCTGGTATTACTTTCTATTTGTCTGCTTCATTGTTAAAGCCATTAAGTAATAGTTTCCGTATTGTTCTCTCTTCGGTATCTTTTGCGATTGTTTATTTGCTTCTTTTGTGGCTAACTGAAAAAGACTTTATCCTCGATTTTATTGAGGAAATCTTAAGCAATAAGGACGAAATCAATGCAGCAACAACATAACCAAAAGATTTTGCTTTCTATCTGTATTCCTACTTATGACCATAGTGCATATCTCAAGGAAGCTATTGATACTGTGTTTAAGCAAGTTGATGAAGTGAATCGAGAATGTTTAGAACTTGTCATTAACGATAATGGTTCTACCGATGAAACCGCGACAGTGATCCTGTCTTTAAAAGCAAAAGCGCCAATTCCAATTATTGCCGGCCGTAATAGTAAAAATCTTGGCTATGATCTTAACTGTTTGAAAGTGGTTGAATTGGCTCGAGGGCAGTATTGTTGGTTGTTGGGTGATGATGACCAGATTCTTCCTGGTGCTATCAATCATGTCTTGGCACAAATTAAGGGAAATCCTCAGGTTGATGTTTTTATGGGTAATAAAGAAGATTTTGATGTTAGTTTCTCCAAACCGATGAAATTTCGACCACTATTTAATATTTCAGGTGATAGGCTTTTTGATTTTAACCATGTTAAGGTGGATGAATACTTCAAAATTAGCAAGAAGTTGATTTGTTTCTTTAATTTTATTTCAATTCTGATTTTTAAGAGAGCTAGTTGGCAGTCTGTTCAAGGTAGGGAGAAGTTTATTGGTTCAAAGTATATTCATGTTTATATGATTATGGCTCTGTTATGGAAGGATCGTAGGGGGATTTTAAAAAATATACCAGATAAAATTGTTGGGCGGCGGTGGGGGAGTGACAGAGTAACGGCAATTGTGGAGCGCTTAAAAGAAGATGTTGGTTTTTATGATTCGCTGGCCAGGAATATTTTTAAAAATAATCAGAGATATATTAGAAGGCTTAATAGTTTGGTGCTTAAAAATGATGGCTTTTCTTGGGCTGTTAGGGCTAGGAATGTAGCTGGGTTTGGGTTTTATGCCGATGTTTTTCCCTTCTTGTTAAAACGTTTTTGGAGTTATCCTTTGTTTTGGTTTAAAATTGTACCTTTGTTGTTTCTTCCTGTAACTTTGTTAAAGGTGATTAGGTGGATGTATCGACGAGTTGTGAAGGGAGAAAATGTGAACTGGTCGGACATTCTCCAAAATTAAAATAGGGTAAAATATTATGACAAAAATAGAACAAAAAAAGTTTCCTGATCCAAAGAAAGAAATAACTGAGATGTTGGCGGTTTTTAAAAATCAGGATCAATGGCCACATCTTGCTTCCGAATTGGGACTTAAACGTTATATTAAAATGGCTGATCAGCTGGCTAGAAATTTGCCGCCTGGAAAAATTCTTGATTGGGGTGCCGGTTGTGGCCAGATGAGTTATCTTTTGAAGAATCGTGGTTTTGAGGTTGTTAGCTATGATATTGATCCTGAAGAGAGGCCCCTTCTTAAGTTAATTAATCAAACAATAACTATTGGCTCTGATCCCGTTAACTTGCCATTTCCAGACGCTTCTTTTGATGCGGTGTTATCATCAGGTGTCCTGGAGCATGTTGCAGATGCAGACGCTTCTCTTAAGGAAGTTTTTCGGGTTTTAAAAAAACAAGGCTATTTCTCTATTTATATGCTGCCTAATAAGTATTCTTATATTGAGTTTATTTCCGATCGAATAGGGAGAGGAGATCACCCGGTTAAGTATTCACTTCCTGAAATTAAAACTTTTCTTAATCGGCAAGGCTTTGAGGTTTTATCAACTGGCTACCAAAACTTTTTCCCCTATAATTTAAAAGGTTTTCCTAGGATTATTAGGCAGCTTTATCACTTGTTGGATAAATTTATTGGTCCTTTGGATAGACTTTTCGTTAATTTTCCCTTTCTGAAGCATTTGAGTACGAATATTATTGTTGTAGCTAAAAAAATCTAGGGGCAGGGCAGATGAAAATCTTAATTGTTGTTCCCAGAACCTTACTTAGTGATGATATCAATTATGCCTACATGTTTCCTTTGGGTTTGGCTTATCTCTCCTCTGTTTTAAAGCAAGCTGGTCATAGCGTAGAGGGTTTTAATTTGAACCACTATGCAGGAAGTGTGGAAAGTCTTTTAAGGGATAAGATCGACGCTGAAAACAAATACGATTTTGTTTGTATTGGTGGAATTTCCACGATCTATCAGCAAATTAACATGATTGTGGATGCTGTCCACAATATCCCCTTTAAGCAAAAGCTTATTATGGGGGGAGGCATAATTTCCAGCGAACCAGAAATGATGTTTGCTCTCTTTAAACCGGATTACCTAGTAATAGGAGAAGGAGAAACCACAATTTGTGAGCTTTTAGAGACTTTGCTCAAAGGTGGAGATATTAAACAGGTCGCCGGGCTTGGCTACTGTAATACAGAGGGAAAACTTGTCTTTAATAGGCCCCGAGAGCCTATCCTTAAGATTGATTTACTGCCTTATCCTGATCTCGAAGGTTTCGAGTTTGAAAAGTATCTCGATAATATGCATCCTAGCGACTATTTTTTTCAGGATTTATTCGATTTTCCCCGGGCTTATCCGCTTGTTTGTAGCCGTTCTTGTCCATATCTATGTACATTTTGTTTTCATCCGATAGGCAATAGATACCGGCAAAGGTCGGTTGATTCTGTAATGAAAGAGCTTGCCGTGATGATTCCAAAATACCATATTAATCTTATCTCAATCTATGATGAATTATTTTCTAATAATATTGAATGGCTTCGTGAATTTTGTGCTCGCATGAAAGAATTTTTAGCTAAGCTTCCTTGGGAATGCAAATGGGGTTGCCAGATGCGGGTTGATAAAATTAATGACGAGATGCTAAAAATGATGAAAAATTCTGGCTGTTATATGGTTAGCTATGGCCTGGAAAGCTATAGTTCTATAGTTTTAAAAAGCATGAAAAAACATATTACTCCGGAGCAAATTGATCGAGCGATTAAACTCACTTTAAAAAATGGTCTTAGTGTTCAAGGTAATTTTCTTTTTGGTGATCCTGCCGAAACATGGCAAACGGCTAAGGAAACCCTTGATTACTGGAAGAAAAACCTTGAGGCGGGCATTATGCTGACTTTTGTGAATCCATATCCGGGAACTGAAATTTATCGCCAGTGTCTTGAGCGCGCCATTATCAAGGATAAAACCAACTTTATTGCTAATCAAATTTTCGATGTTATTAATATAACAGAGAAAATGTCAACCAGGAAGTTTGCGGGGTTGTGGGCGACAGTTTCTGAGGCCAGATCAAAATATAGAGTTTATGGTGTTTGTAAGGATTTGCAATCAAGGGAAGATGGTACGGTTGAGCTCCTAATTCAATGTCCCCATTGCCGGCAGATGATCGAGTATAAAAATTATTTAATCCCTTCGAAATATTATTATTTTTTGATGATGTATTGTCGCTCTTGCCGGCGTCGGTTCTTTATTGCCTCGGGCTTGTGTAAAATAGCAACAAGGATGTTGCGCCTCTGTTATAAAGTTATCCCTCATATTTCCTATGGCTTTTTTAAAACAATTTGGCCAAGGCGTTATTTGTTAAGATATGTTGCAAAAAAAAATCTAAAGAGAATTAATGGGATATTTTTTCTGAACAAGTTAGGGTGCAGAAAAACATAACAATCGGCAACTGATACATCATTATTCTGTTTAAGAGTGTGCCTTCAAGTAGAAACCGAAAGGCATCTGTAAATATTAGGGCCACAAAAACATAGAGAAGGTTTAGTCCGATAGGGAGGAATTTATTGGTTCAAAGTATATTCATGTTTATATGATTATGGCTCTTTTATGGAATGATCGACGGGGAGTTTTAAAATATATTCCAGATAAAATTGTTGGGCGGCGTTGGGGTAGCGATAGAGTGACAGCAATTGTGGAACGGCTTAAAGAGGACGTTGTTTTTTATGATTCATTGGCTAGAAATATTTTTGATAATAATCAATTTTATGTGAGACGGATTAATAGCTTGGTACTTAAAAATGATGGTTTTTCTTGGGCTGTTAGGTCTAGAAATGTTGCCGGATTAAAGTTCTATACCGATGTTTTTCCTTTCTTATGGGGACGTTTTTGGTCTTATCCTCTATTTTGGCTTAAGATTGTGCCTTTATTGTTTCTGCCTGTGACTTTGCTTAAGATAATGAGATGGACCTATTGACGGTTTGTGAAGAGGGAAAATATCAACTGGTCTGATGTACTTAAAAACTAGGACAAGGTAATATTATCTTGAAATTAGAACGAAGAAAATCTTTTCCTCCAGATCAAAATAGAGAAATAGCTGAGATGCTGTCTATTTTTAAAAATCAGGATCAGTGGCCACATCTTGCTTCCGAACTAGGACTCAAACGTTATATTAGAATGGCTGATCAGCTGGCTAGAAATTTGCCGCCTGGAAAAATTCTTGATTGGGGTGCCGGTTGTGGCCAGATGAGTTATCTTTTGAAGAATCGTGGTTTTGAGGTTGTTAGCTATGATATTAATTCTGAAGAGAGGCCCCTTCTTAAGTTAATTAATCAAACAATAACTATTGGCTCTGATCCCGTTAACTTGCCATTTCCAGACGCTTCTTTTGATGCGGTGTTATCATCAGGTGTCCTGGAGCATGTTGCAGATGCAGACGCTTCTCTTAAGGAAGTTTTTTCGGGTTTTAAAAAAACAAGGCCATTTCTCTATTTATATGCTGCCTAATAAGTCTTATATTGAGTTTATTTCCGATCGAATAGGGAGAGGAGATCACCCGGTTAAGTATTCACTTCCTGAAATTAAAACTTTTCTTAATCGGCAGGGCTTTGAGGTTTTATCAACCGGCTACCAAAACTTTTTTCCTTATAATTTAAAGGGTTTTCCCAGGAAGGCCAGGCAGCTTTATCACAAGTTAGATAAATTTATTGGTTTCCTTGATGGGCTTTTTGTTGATTTACCATTTCTTAAGCATTTGAGTACGAATATTATTGTTGTAGCCAGGAGGAAAAAATAATGGGAAACAGCTTGCGCTATATGAAATATTTTGTTTATATTTTGTTATTAATTTTTCTGTTGAGATTTGTTAGTCTGGGGATGTTTGCTGAAGATAATCCCTATTTTTCTGATGACTTTTATTATTACACTTCAATGGCTAAAAACACGACGCACTTGTCTTTTGTTACGGCTGATGGGACAAATCCTTCTAATGGATTTCATCCTTTGTGGTTGATTGTTCTTTTTGGAACTCAAAAGCTTTTTGTTCCATCCGTTAATGGGCTCGTAGCCCTAGCAGTCTTTTTGATTGCGCTGTTTTATTTGCTCAATGCCGTTGTGATTTTTTGGTTTGATAGCAAAATATTCAAGTCACAATCCCATAAATTAGCCGTATATTTTTGGTTAGCCAATCCGATTGTTTGGTTTGCTGCTCTTTGTGGAACGGAAGCGGCCTTGTATGGACTGCTAGTTTCCTTGTTCGTGTTTTTCCTGTTTCTTTATTTTGAACGAAGGGGCGATAATTATTTAATTCCAATTTATGTGTTTGGTCTGTTGGCTTTTTATGCACGCACAGATTTTGCGATAATTTTTGCTTTTAGCCTTCTTTTTGTGCTATGGAAAAAACAAGCGCTATTTGGGAAGCTTTTGCTGGTTTTTATCTTGTTTTTGTTTTCAACGATCCCTTTGTTTGCTTATAACAAGATATTTTATGAGAGCTATCTTCAGTTTAGTGGCGTTGCAATATCTGCTAGAGAGTTAATTAGTTTTAGCGGCGTGTTGAAAAGTTTGATTATGTGGCTAAGTAAATTTCTTTGTTCGTTTTTTTCGCCTTTTCTAGGGGCTTTGTTTTTGGGTTGGTTGTTTTTGACGAAGGCACGATTTGGAGAGGTTAAAGGCAAGGCTCTGACGAGTCTAGTGTTTTTGAGCTTCGCTTTTTATTTGCTTTTTTTTATTAATCCAGTATTTTATAGCTTCACAATGATCCTATTGCCTTTCCTGGCTTATAAACAATTATTGATAATCAATATTATTCTTTCTGTAGTTTTTTTTCTTGCGGCGATATTTATTAAAACGAAAATTACCCTAGGAGATAAAGAGTGGGATTTAATTGGATATGCGGGATTGATCTTTGTTGGTCAGACGCTAATCTACTCAATCTTTTTGCGTCACTTTTCGATCTGGTATATCTATCCATTTCTTGTTTTGTTCTCTTTTATAGCGCTGATTGTCGCAAGAAAGGTGTTTTCTGAGCGGTTGTTAGTGGTTATTTTTTTTATGCTTTTATTAATCAATGGTTATTATTGTTTTGGGGTTACTTCTTTTTCGATTAGGGAATATTGTAACCAACTGTACACAAAAACCTTCGCTGGTTCGCGCATTGGAAGTTTTGATTCTGGCAAGTTGGGGTATTATTGCCATGACAGGAAGATCATAAATTTGGATGGGGTTGCAAACAACAATGCTGCCAAAGCAATTATTAAAAGGGAAATCGCTAGTTACCTTGTTGATAATGTGGATTATGTGGTTTTGCCTGATGATCGACTGGCCAGATATTCAAAAATTGATGACAAGTTGTTGTCAGTTATCAGTTTGGTTGATGGAAAAACAAAGTTGTATCGGATAGAGGAAAATACTCACTTGTCTTTGATGATAAGCCCGCAGAAAAAAATAATTATCGGTGACTGAAACATCATCAGCCGGTTTAATAAGGTTCCATTAAGCAAAAATTCGTATGCCCCTATAAGTGTTACAGCAAGGAAAACGTAGAGCAGGTTTAGAATTGTCAGGGCAAAAAGATAGGCTAGGGATGAAGAAAATATTTTTTTCCAGAAAAATATTGAGCTGAGCAGAAAAAGAACCCAGACCAAATGCCAATTGCCAAAGAAAAACATTCTTTCTAAAAACAATGGAGTTCCCTGTGTTATCCTTTCTGAAATTGTTGGCAAGTTTGCTTGGGTTATCACCTCTGCTTGAGAAAAGGGCAAGGAAACTGTTGAGCCAATCGAGCTCAAGAATGAACTATTTAAAAAGATCCATGGACCTGTCAGTGTCATGATAATAACAATGTAGAGAAGCAAGCTGTTGAGCCTTGTTGGCCAATCTTGCTCTTTTCTGAGGCCTAGAAATATTACCAAAATTAGACCATCAATGCCTGCCAAATAAATGCCATGTTTTTTTGCAAAAACCCCTAGACCAAGAAAGATTGCAGAAATAATTAGACTTGATAAAGCCTTGCCTTTGCTGGTAATAAAAGCAAACAGGTACATTGTTCCTATAGAATAAAAATAGGTTTGAGAAAAATCTGCATAAGCTGTGCTGGCGTGATACACCAGAAAGGGCAAGGAAGAAAGCAGAAAGGTAAAAAGCAGGGCCGAAAGCCTAGAAATATATTTGCGTAGATTACAATAAAAGACTATAAGCAATGATAAAAAGAGCAAGGGGAAAACTATTTTTCCCAACATTTCATTCCAGGAATTAAGCCCAAAATATATATAAGCTTGGCTAAAGGAGACAAAGGGAGGGTTCTCTGCTATCAGGTTTGTTGTAAAAGGGGTATTAAAAGTTTTATCAAAGAAAACGGCTTTAGCAACCAAAGAATGGCGCCAAAAGGCATCAAAACTGACAACGGGTTTGATCAGGGCTTCAAAAAAAACATAACCTACCTTGATCGTAATTAAGCTGACTAAGATTAGCTCTGAAAGCACCAGCCTGTTTTTTGTTTTGGTAGGTTTTTCGGCCAGGCTTGGTTTAAGCTTCGCTTTTTGCCAGACAAAGATAGGGATGACAATAATTGCTAAAATGCTTAATATAATGATGAAGTTAGTTTGAATATTAGCAAGATTGGTCGAGGCCATAATTAGGGTGATCAATCCAAGGCCAAGCCCAAAAGATAACCCCAATTTTTCCAAGAAAGAAGGATTGTCCCGATCAAAAATTAGCGTTAAAATAGCCAACCCCAAAACAATTGGAGCGGCTATGCAAATTAAAAGTTGTAGTATTATCATCATCATTGCTTCTTTAAAATATATTCGTTATCCTTAAAGTTTGCCCAGGGTTTATATCTTTTATTATTGCTGTATTGGTTGGGCTCGTTTTGGTAAACAAGGACAAAATCAGGCTCAATGTTTGTGTTGCTTAAGTCTTTTATTTGTACTGGAAACAAGTAATATTTGGCCTTCATCCAAATATGCGCCTGAGTAGCCGGTAAAAGCAAGACTCCTGTCATTGTGTTGGGAGGGACTGTTTGTTGGCAAAAGCTTAGAAAATTGTAGAGGTCTACTCCTATTGACGCGGCAGCTTTTTCTTGAACTGATTTTCCCGCATAAATGTTCCAATCAGCACGGAAGATATTCCACTGGTTGTAAGAGGAGCTTATTTCCAGTAATATCCAGAAAAATAATGTTGCCAAAACAAGTTTTTTGCCAGTGCCATCCCATGAAAAAGAGCCTTTTCTGAGCTGACCCGCGACAAGATAGAGGAAATATAGAAATAGAAGCCAATAAATATAAACGTTTATAGAGTGGCCAAAAATATTACTGCTGAAAATAACATTGATTGTACTACCAATAACTTTCCTTCCCCTTGGTCCCCAGAATTCCTGCCAACCTGACTTAATATTTGTAAGAAGATTTCCTCTAGTAAGGTTGGCTTCTTCGATAGTTATTGTTCTTTCGTTTGTTTCAGGATAAAGCAGCAATTTTGTAATCCAGCCAAGCCAATTGGGGTTTTGTGAAGGGACATTAAAGTAGTAGGTGTGTTGTCCTGATTTCAGATTAAACCAAATACTTTTTGGTGCGTTAAATTGTTGGTTGTAGGAAGTGGCCCAGAAAAAGCGGGCAGTGCCGCTATCTTGAGATTTAAGCTTAAGCACAACAGTATCAAAATCGTTGGCATCAATCATCAAAGAGCTGGTTTCAAAATAGGGGAGGTCTGGGACAGGGGTAAAAATCAATTCTTTTTCTGCGGCCCAAGAAATGGTTTGCAGTGCCAAGCCTATTAAAACAAGCACAAATAACTTTTTTAGCATCAAGGACATTATACCAGATCAAGCTAGAATTTGACATATTCAAACAACCCCTTCTTTTGGCATGTTTATGTTGCAAAGACCCCCATTTTTAGGTATAATCATCTCGTGTTTGATAGAAAAATCGAAAAACAGCTGCAAGAATGGAAAGACAGGCATAGCCGGAAGCCTTTAATTTTACGTGGTGCGCGCCAGACAGGGAAAACTACCATCATCAGGAAGTTTAGCTCCAGCTTTAAGGTTTTTATTGAGTTAAATTTAGAAAAGGATTCAATAAAAAGGCTTTTTCAAGAGATTAAAGATATCTCTCTTCTCATCCAGAGTATTGAAGCTGTTGTAAACCAAAAAATAATACCCGGAGAAACCCTGCTTTTTTTGGACGAAATCCAGAACTCACCTAACGCAATAAAGTTATTAAGGTACTTTCACGAGGAATTGCCTGCTTTACACGTTGTTGGCGCCGGTTCTCTTCTGGAAGTCAGGATGAAAAAAGAAGGCTGGTCTTTTCCTGTTGGCAGGGTAGAATTCCTTTATTTATATCCGGTTAATTTTGAAGAATTTCTCCTGGCACTCAAAGAAAAGATCGTTATTGAGTATTTGCTGGCTTATAAGCTGCCAACCGCTGTCCCGGCTGCAATTAATGATAAGTTGGTCAATCTTTTAGCTGACTATATGATTGTTGGCGGGATGCCGGAGGCTGTCAAAGAATATCTGGACAGCCGTAGTTTTGTGGCTGTGCGCAAAAAACAGGAAGCCTTGGTTCAGTCCTTTAGGGAAGATTTTGTTAAATATTCTTCGCCTTCAGAAGTAGAGTATTTAAAACTGCTCTGGGATAAAATTCCTTTTGAAATAGGCGCCAGGCTTAATTACTCCAGGCTGGCAGGGGGTAATGCCAAGTCCAGGAATATTGCTAATGCTTTTGATATTATGCATGAAGCCATGTTGGTGGAGAGGATCTTTCCTACCACTGCTATAACACTCCCACTGGTTAAGAAAAACAAATCTGCGCCCAAAGCTGTTTTTCTGGATATTGGCTTATGTACCCATGCGCTCAATTTAACCAGGGATCAGGTTAAGGAAAAGGTCATTAATCCCACTTATGTTGGGGGATTGTTAGAAGCTTTTGTCGGTCAGGAATTGTTAGCTGGCAATCCTTATGATCGCAGTCAGCTTTACTTTTGGCTGCGGGAAGAAAAAGGCTCTGTAGCTGAACTTGATTTTGTGCTGCAACCGGGCAGTGAACTTTTACCTGTGGAAATAAAAGCAGGCAGCCAGGGATCATTAAAATCCTTGCATCAGTTTTTAGCTAAGAGCAAAAAAAAGGTAGGAATTCGTGTCTATAACGGCGAGCCGGAATTTAGGGAGTTTGCTGTTAATCTCTCTACAGGGCAAGCCATAAAATATAGTCTTTTGTCTTTGCCTGCCTATTTAATTTTTCGCCTGGTCGATTTATATCGGGAAAGTTGTTGTCATGAAAATTAACGATTTTAAGGGGGAGAAATAAGATGAAAGTAGTTATTCTTTGTGGTGGTCAAGGCACACGATTAAAGGAAGAAACAGAATATCGACCCAAACCACTGGTGCCGGTTGGCGGCATGCCAATCCTCTGGCATATCATGAAAACCTACTCACATTATGGGCACAAAGATTTTATTCTTTGTCTCGGTTATAAAGGTGATATGATCAAGGATTATTTTCTGCGTTTTGAAGAATTGGCCAATGATTTTACTCTTAACCTGCGTTCCAAAAATGAAAGAATCATCCATCATAATAAAGGGAATCTGGAAGATTGGAACATTACTTTTATTAATACAGGCCAAGAAGCTGGTACGGCTGGCCGTTTAGCTCAAGTTAAGGAGTTTGTTGGAGATGAAAAAGAATTTCTGCTGACTTACGGTGATGGCGTGGCTAAAATTGACATTGGTAAATCAGTAAAATTCCACCAAAAGCATGGCAAGGTTGCGACTATTACCGGGGTACGTCCACCATCAAGATTTGGGGAAATTGGCATTCGAGGCCATAAAGTGGTTAAATTCAATGAAAAGCCAGCTGTAGCCCAAGGATATATAAATGGCGGGTTTATGGTTTTTAAACAATCTATCTTTGATTCCATTGGTGCGGATAAAGGCATAATGTTGGAAAGAGAGCCCTTGGAGGCTTTAGTAAAAAGGGGACAACTGATGATGTATTCGGCAGTCGATTATTGGCACTGCATGGATACATACCGTGATTTTCTTCATTTAAATGATCTTTGGAACAAGGGCAAGGCCCCCTGGAAAGTTTGGAAATAAAATTGTTGAACAAGAAGTTTTGGCGTAATAAAAAAGTTTTTCTAACAGGCCAGACCGGTTTCAAGGGGGCTTGGTTGAGTTTGTGGTTAAGTTCTCTGGGGGCAAAAGTAACAGGGTATGCGCTTAAGCCGCCGACGAAACCAAGTTTATTCAAGCTTTGTCAGATTGATGATCTTATAGACAAATCTATTATTGCCGATGTAAGAGACGCTAAAAAACTGACACAAGCCATTCTTAAGGCCAAACCGGAAATTGTTATTCATATGGCAGCCCAGCCAATTGTGAGAGAATCATACAAAGTGCCGGTTGATACCTATGCTATCAATGTTATAGGTACGGTTAATCTGCTAGAAGCGGTAAGATCATGTCCTAGTGTTAAAGCTGTTGTTAATGTGACTACTGATAAAGTATATGAAAATAGGGTCAAGGGTCAAGGGTCAAGGGTTATAGGGTTCAAAGAAGACAATCCTTTAGGTGGCTATGATCCGTACTCTAGCAGTAAAGCTTGTTCAGAATTGGTTAGTGCGGCTTATCGTAATTCTTATGATTTACCCATTGCGACAGCCCGAGCTGGCAATGTGATAGGTGGTGGTGATTGGGCTGATGACCGCTTGGTGCCGGATTTTATCCGTTCAATCTTAAAGGGCAAAGAACTCTTTATCCGCAATCCCAAAGCGACACGTCCCTGGCAGCATGTGCTTGAACCTTTGGCTGGCTATCTTCTGTTGGCAGAAAAACTTTATAAGAATAAAAAATTTGCCCGGGCCTATAATTTTGGGCCCAAAGATAGCGATGCCAAACCAGTAGGCTGGTTAGTTGAGAAATTATGTAGCAAATGGGGCAAGGGAGCTGCCTATAAAATAGATAAGAAAAAGCACCCGCACGAAGCCCATTTCTTGCAGCTTAATTGGGCTAAAGCTAAAACTGAATTAGACTGGCAGCCAAAATGGGATTTAGACAAGACTCTGGACAAGATAGTTGAGTGGACACAAGCTTATAACGATAAAGATGATTTAAGGCAAATATGTTGGGATCAAATCAAGGGCTATGAGTCAGATAATCAGATAAGATGAAAAATGCAAAAAAGTGATTTAGAAAAATTAATTAGGCTGGGGGAAACCCAGCAAACTGAATTCAAAGAAAAATTTGATGAAGCTGTCATTGAAACACTGGTAGCTTTTGCCAATGCCACTGGCGGAAAAGTTTTGGTTGGTGTGTCTGATAAAGGGGTGGTTAAGGGTGTTTTCCGCGATTATCGCAGCTCATCAGATATTGTCATTAAAATATTTGACCATAAAATAGCTTTTTCTAACCCCGGTAAATTATACGGTGGTTTAACGGTTAAAGACCTCAAGCGCGACGACTATGTTTCTTCTTTGCGCAATAAATTGTTGGCGGAAATGTTTTATCTTTTAGGTGATATTGAAAAATATGGTACAGGTTTGGTCAGGATTAGGAGAATATTAAAAGATTTTCCCGGTTTGACACTACGTTTAGAAGAGATCGGCAATTATTTTAAGGTTGACCTTGCTTATCCTGTTCAGAATGGTTCCCAGAAAAGTTCCCAGAAAAGTTCCCAGAAAAGTTCCCAGAAAATTATTCAGCTAATAAAAGAACAGCCTGGAATTACAATTAATAAATTGGCCTTGGAACTTAATATCAGTGAACGGGCAATAAAGAAACATTTGTCTAATTTGAAAAAACAGAAATTAATAAAACGTATTGGTCCTGATAAGGGGGGGCATTGGGATGTTTAACATGAATAAACGAACCACGAATCACGATCCACGAATCACGGTCAGTTTCCTGGGTACTAACGGCTGGTATGACACTGATACAGGCAACACAATTTGTGTGTTGATTGAGACGCCAAACGAGTATGTGGTGCTTGACGCTGGCAATGGTATTCATAAACTAGACCAAGACATAAAATCTTCATCTAAGCCGATCTATTTGTTTTTAAGTCACTTTCATCTTGATCATGTGATTGGTTTGCATGTTTTAGGCAAGTTTAAATTTAAACAGGGCATGACGATTTGTATTCCAAAGGGGACAAAAAAACTTTTAAAAACTCTCACCAGTCAGCCTTTCACCTTGCCCTTGGCTCGCTTGGATTTTCCTGTGAAGATAGTTGAGATTGGTAAATCTAATAAGGCGATTAAGTTTTTAGAGCAGGCATTATTGATGGATCATCCAGTGCCATGTTTGGGTTATCGCTTTAATTTTCAGGGCAAAGTTATTACTTATGTGCCTGATACGGGATTTTGTCAGAATGCCGTTATGTTAGCACAAGACGCTGATCTCTTGATTGCTGAATGTGCTTTTAAGGCTGGCCAGCATGCAACTTGTTGGAGCCATTTAAACCCTGAAACAGGGGCTGAAATAGCTAAGAAAGCAAAAGCAAAGAAATTGGTTCTAGTGCATTTTGATGCGGAGATTTACCCTGAATTTAATGATCGTCTAGTTGCCCAACAACAAGCGCGCCGGATTTTTAAAAATACGGTTACCACAAAAGATGGCCAGATTATCAAAATATGAAGGAGAGGTAATGAATAAAACCGTTAAAATTGGTAAGGATACTGTAGGGGAGGGTCACCCGGCTTATTTTATTGCAGAAATTGGGATTAATCACAATGGAAGCGTAGATATTGCTAAAAAGCTAATTACAGTTGCAGCGGCGGCTGGTTGTAATGCTGTTAAGTTTCAAAAACGTACCCCAGAGTTATGTGTGCCGGAGGCTCAACGCAACCTAATGCGAGAGACTCCTTGGGGGAATATGACCTATTTTGATTATCGTCATAAAGTGGAGTTTGGCGCTAAAGAATACGGGGAAATTGATCGTTTTTGTAAGGAAGTAGGCATAACCTGGTTTGCTTCTCCTTGGGATGTTGATTCGGTTGATTTTTTGGAACAATATAACTTACCTTGCTACAAAATTCCTGCTGCCAAATTAACAGATGATACGCTCTTAAAACATCTCAGACAGAAGGGCCGACCTATAATCTTATCAACAGGGATGTCATCTTTAGAACAAGTTGATCATGCTGTTGAGGTTTTGCAAAAGAAGGATTTGATCTTACTACACTGTTGCAGTGCTTATCCGGCCCAATACGAGGATTTAAATCTCTGTCTGATTACTTATTTAAAAGAACGCTATGGTGTGCCGGTCGGATATTCTGGACATGAAACTGGTTTGCCAACTTCAGTTGCCGCGGTTACACTGGGAGCCTGTGTTGTTGAGCGCCATATTACCCTTGATCGGGCTATGTGGGGTTCTGATCATGCAGCTTCTTTAGAACCAAATGGGCTCAATCGTTTAATGAGGGATATTAAATTAGTCGAGAGATCAATTGGAACTAAAATAAAGAGAATCTTGCCTAGCGAGGAGCCGCTGATCAAGAGATTGAGGAATATATGATAAACCAAAATAAAATCAAGCGAATAAAAGCCGTTGTGATGGATGTCGACGGTGTTTTAACTGACGGAACATTTTTTTGGGATTCAGGGACTCTTGAGCTGAAACGTTTTTGCTTTGCTGATAGAACAGGGATTCCTCTGGCGCAAAAGGCCGGCCTGATAATTGCGCTTATGTCAGGGGAGAGCAGTGAGGCTGGGATGGCTATTGTTGATCGATATGCCCAAAAACTTAATATTACGGCAGTCTATAAAGGCTGTCGAGACAAAGGCAAGGCGATAAAGGAATTTGCGCAAAAACAGCAATTGAAACTAGCAGAAACATGTTTCATGGGTGATGATATCAATGATATCCCGGCAATCAAACTGGCCGGGTTTTCTGCCGCACCGGCCGATGCCAACCCAGCTGTTTTAAAAACTGTTGATCTTGTCACCAAACGTACGGGTGGTCATGGTGCTGTACGTGAGTTATTAGATCTGATTCTGGAAAAGAAATAAATTACTGGTTGGGACAAAAATAAATGAAAATTAAATTATCTGATTATGTGGTGCAATTTATTGCCGATCATGGAGTGAAGCATATTTTTATGGTACCGGGTGGTGGCGCTATGCATCTCAATGATTCTGTTGGCCATAACAAAAATATTACATTTATCTGCAATCATCATGAACAAGCTAGTGCTATGGCAGCAGAGACCTATGCCAGAATCACCGAAAATCTAGGAGTAGCTCTGGTTACAACCGGGCCCGGTGCTACTAATGCTATTACCGGGGCTGCAGGAGCCTGGCTCGATTCTACGCCTTGTTTGTTTATTTCTGGACAGGTTAAAAGAGCTGATCTAATTGGCGATCTAGGGGTTAGGCAAAACGGGGTCCAAGAAGTTGATATTGTTAGCCTGGTTAAATCCATTACCAAATATGCAGTTACGGTAATGGATCCAAATAAAATTCGTTATCATCTCGAGCGAGCCGTTTACTTAGCTAAGTCTGGCAGGCCTGGTCCGGTTTGGCTTGATATTCCCTTAGATGTTCAGGCCGCTCAAATTGAGACAGATTGTTTAGACGGTTTTAAAATTGCTGAAGTTGGACCTGTAGATAATAATTTAGCTGAGCAGGTAAAAAAGACCATTGAATTATTGAATCAGGCTAAAAGACCAGTTCTTTTTCTGGGCAATGGAATTCGTTTGTCTGGGGCAGCTAAGGATATTGTTAGTCTGGTCAGAAAATTAAATATTCCTGTTTTGTCTACCTGGTTAGCAATGGATCTTCTTTCTGGCTCTGATGAGTTATTAATAGGTAGGCCAGGACCAGTTGCTCCTCGCGGGGCAAATTTTGCCTTACAAAATTCAGATTTTTTACTAACCATTGGAGCACGCTTAGATAATGTTGTAACTGGTTATGCTCATGATAAGTTTGCCCGAGCCGCCAAAAAAGTTATGGTAGATATTGATCTGGCCGAACTAAAAAAAATGAGGACTAAAATAGACGTACCAATCTGTGCGGACGCTAAAGATTTTATTTGTGAACTACAAAAACAAAGCCGGAGTATTTTGCCGCTGGAGCGGGGCGATTGGTTGGCCAAATGTAGTGAGTGGAAGAAAAAATATCCGGTTGTTTTGCCGGAATATCGTCAAGAAAAATTAGTTAGCACCTATGTTTTTGCTGACGAGCTTTCAAATGCTTTGACTAGTGATGATGTCATTATCCCTTGTAGTTCTGGGGCTGGGATAGAGATATTTTTGTTGGCTTTTAGAGCTAAGCAGGGACAAAGAGTGGTAAATACTACAGCCCTTGGGGCCATGGGCAATGGTTTGCCTGCTTGTTTGGGCGGGTGTTTAGCCAGTGGAGGGAAGAGAACAATTTGTGTTGATGGTGATGGGGGAGTTCAACTGAATATTCAAGAGTTTCAAACTTTGTCTCAACTTAATCTGCCAATCAAGATATTTATCTTGAACAATCAGGGCTATTCTTCGATCAGAACTTCACAATCTCGTTATTTTAAACGTTTGTCTGGGGCTGATTCTACGAGCGGAATGACTTTGCCTGATATTAAGAAAATTGCTACTTCTTACGGGTTGAAAGTTATGAGCATAACTAGTCAGCATGATTTAGCTGGTCAAATCAATAAGGTTTTAGAAACACCAGGAACAGTTGTTTGTGAGGTTCTTTGTCCCCCTGATGAACCCAGGGCTCCTAGTATGATGAGCTTACAAAAACCGGATGGAACCATGGTTTCTAAACCATTAGAAGATTTATGGCCGTTTTTAGAAAGAGAAGAATTTTTAGCTAATATGCTTATTCCCCCTTTAGAAGAATAAGGCTTGCTTTAGGAGTGGTAAATGAAGTTTGTGATTGTTGGTTTAGGTTCGATTGGCAGAAGACATTTAAAAAATTTAATTGCCTTGGGCGAAAAAGATATTATTCTCTGTCGGAGCAAGTTGAGCACCTTGCCTGATGAGGAATTGAAAGACTTTCCTGTTGTGACAAGCATTCATGAGGCTTTAAAACTTAAACCGGATGCCGTTATAATCTCAAATCCTACCGCTTTGCACCTTGATGTTGCTATTCCCGCGGCAGAAGCTGGGTGTCATATTCTATTAGAAAAACCCCTTTCGCATTCAATGGAGAGGATCGAAGAATTAAGATCCGCTTTGAAAAAAGGTGGGGGGCAGCTTTTAGTTGGTTTTCAGTTTAGATTTCATCCTACCCTGCAAATTGCTGCTCAACTTATTTCTCAAAAGGTGATTGGTAGACCTGTTTCTGTTCGGGCTCATTGGGGAGAATGTTTGGCTAATTGGCACCCTTGGGAAGATTTTAAGAAAAGTTATGCGGCTCGTAAGGATCTCGGGGGAGGAGTGGTTTTAACCCTCTGTCATCCTTTTGATTATTTAAACTGGTTGCTGGGGAAGCCAGAGTTGCTCTGGGCAAAAACTGATACTATTGGGGATCTTGGGGTTGATGTTGAGGATATTGCTGATGTCTGTTTGCGTTTTCCTGGTGGGGCGTTGGGGACAGTGCATCTTGATTATCTTCAGCAGCCAGCCAGTCATCATTTGGAGATTATTGGCACAAAAGGAACCATGATTTGGAATAATTCTACTGGGCAATTGGCTGTTTTTAGGTCTGAGAACAATGCTTGGAAAAATCATCCTGTTCCTGCTGATTTTGAAAGAAATTCTCTTTTTCTAGAAGAAATGAAGCATTTCTTAGCTGTGGTCCGCGGAGAAACCAAACCAGTTTGTACTTTAGAGGATGGCATTACTGCCCAAGAGATTGCTGGGCAAGTGAGAGGGAGGAGATAATGTTTGATATTAATTTTTATATGCAGGCACATGACTTATCTCAACGGATGTTAAAGGGTGAAGAATTTGAGCGAGCAGATATTGTTGCTCAGTTTGAACAATTCCGCAGCAAAGAGCCCGTTGTCTACAATATTGAAACTACCAATGCCTGCAATATGCTGTGTAAAATGTGTCCTCGGACAACAAGAATGACTCGGCCGATTGAAACAATCACTAAAGATGTCTTTGAACATATTTTAGGTCAACTACGTCCTTGGACAGAGGTTGAATGGGCAACTTGGGAAAAGTTTGTGCTGGATAATTATAAAATTACTAAGGAAGAACAAAGTGAAAACAATTTCTTTTTGTACATTATCCCTAAGGTAATACAGCTCCATGGCTATGGAGATCCCTTATTAGATAAAAACATGGCTGAATATGTAAAATTGTTAAGAGCTAAAGGTTTTTTCTCCTACTTTAGTTGTAATCCAGCCAATATTAACATTGAGAGAACAGTTAAAATGTTTGAAAATGGCCTAAACTACATTAAATATTCCATTGAGAGTGTTGATGATGAAAAACATAAAGAAATTCGGGGAGAAGCCTCTAATTTTACTGCCAGCTACAATAAGATTTTGGAGTTGATTAAGCTTAAGAAAGAGAAAAAGTATCAGACGGTAATCATTATTACTATGCTTGATCTCAATAATACCTGGCAGCAAGAGGAATTTCAAAAACTTAGAGAGGCTTTTGCTGGTTTAGATGTTTATGTTTATCTTAAAAGTGAAGACCAACAGTGGTATCGTCAGGATTTTCATGGTACCAAGTCTGTGCATTGGTCGGAAATTTGCAAACATCCCTGGATGTCCATGACAATTAAATCCAATGCTGAAGTCGTGATGTGTATGGAAGATTACAATAATGAGCTTATTTTGGGGAATGCTAAAAAAGAGAGTCTTGCTGATATTTGGAATGGAGAAAAATATCAACAATTTCGTCGAGATCATTTTAGCCTGTCAAAGGGAATTAAGTGTTCTGGAGAATGTGATATGAATTTGGTGGGGAAGTATCTTAAATGACTAAAGGAGCAAAGATTTTAATAACTGGTGGTAATGGGTTTATTGCTAGAAACTTAGCTGAGCAGTTGGGTGATGAATGTTTAGTGACAACTTGTAATAGTAGTGAGCTTAATCTATTAGACACTAATCAAGTGTTTCAATATTTGAAATCTAACAGCTTTAACATTGTTATTCATGCGGCGACTTACGATCCAGCTCCCAAATATTCCACCAAGGACCCAGCTAAGGTTTTAGAAAACAATTTAAAAATGTTCTTTAATCTTGTTCGCTGTCAAGATTACTACGACAAAATGCTTTATTTTGGTTCTGGGGCAGAGTTTGATCGTACCAATTGGCAACCAAAGATGAAAGAAGATTATTTTGATCGGCATGTTCCGGTTGATCAATATGGTCTGTCAAAATATATCATGACCAAATATACTCAGATGAGTAAAAAGATTATTAATTTACGAGTTTTTTCTGTTTTTGGCAAGTATGAGGATTGGCGCTACCGCTTTATTTCTAAGGCCTGCTGTTGTGCCATCTTTGATTTGCCGATAGTTATAAGAAAAAATGTTTATTTTGATTATTTATATGTTGATGATTTTGTCAGGATAGTTAAGTGGTTTGTCGATAATAATCCCAAAAAACAAGTCTACAATGTCTGTTCCGGTCAGTCTGTCGATTATAAAACAATAGCCGAGCAAGTTGTTGAGATTTCCGGGAAAAAACTTGATATTGTTGTTGAAGCAGAGGGTTTAAATCCTGAGTATAGTGGAGAGAATAGTTTACTTTTGAGTGAGGTGGGGAGAGTTAAAATGAGATCTTTGGACGAGTCGATTAAAGATTTATACAACTGGTATGAATCCGTAAAGAGTACTTTAGATAGAAAAGAGTTGTCAAAATAATGGATATGGCGGAAGCGATTAAGTTATTAGAGCAGCAAATCTTAAATCCCACTCAAGGATTGCCCGATGAAATCTTTTATTTTATTAGCAGGACAACTCCCTTGGTCAATGTTGATCTCTTAATCAAAAACGAACAGAATCAAACTTTGCTAACCTGGCGAGATGACAGTTTCGGTTCGCCCGGCTGGCATGTGCCTGGTGGAATTATCAGGTATAAAGAAACTTTGGCAGCTAGAATAGAGGCTGTGGCAAAGAATGAACTTGGGACGAAAGTAGAGTTTAATTATCCTCCAATAGCAGTTAATGAATGTATTATGAAAGACAGAGTAAATCGGGCTCACTTTATTTCTTTGTTGTTTCATTGTAAATTAATTTCGCCCTTAGATGAAAAATTGAAATGTACCGGAGACTTGCCTTTTGCCAACCAGTGGTGTTGGCATGATACTTGTCCTGATAATATTATTGAGGTGCATGATGAGCTGTATAAGAGGTATATTTGAGCCAATAATGGGGAGAAAGAAGAATGAATCTATTTAATAAAAACAAAGTAGTTATCCTGACTATTACTATTTTAGCTTTAGTCTTGTTGGCCTGGTTAAACCGTTTTATTTTAGATGATGCGTTTATCTCTTTTCGTTACGCTTATAATTTTGCTCATGGGCATGGCTTGGTTTGGAATATTGGGGAGAGGGTGGAGGGATATACTAATTTTCTTTGGACCATGATAATGACTATCCCCATGTTTTTTAATTGGGATCCGGTTTTCTTTTCTTACGTTGCAGGAGTTGGCTTGTTTTTTTTATCTTTATGGTTTACTTATAAAACTGCTTTACTGATTTCTGGTTCAGAAAAAGTTGCTTTCTTTGCAATGTTGTTTTTAGGAACGAGCTATTCCTTTAGCGCTTATGCTACCAGCGGTTTGGAAACACAGCTACAAACTTGTTTGTCCTTAGTTGTTGCCTTTCTGTTTTTGAGGGTTATATTAAACAACCTTTGGAATCCTTGGCTTCTTGTCGGGATTTCTTTTTTGTCTGCCTTGGCAATGTTGACCAGGTTGGATTCGGTCGTGATTTTAACGGTTCCTTATTTAGTGGCTTTCTTTTATCTGTTAAAAGAGCAGATAGATTTTTCAACTAAGGCTAAGAGGGTTGTTTTCTTGTGTTTTCCAGTAGTAGGAATTTTGCTGGTCTGGCTTGCTTGGAAGTTATGGTTTTATGGGGATATTATCCCCAATACATATTATGCGAAAGCGATTTCCGAAGCCTCTGCTATCAGGGGTTTGTATTATGTATATTTATTCTTTCTCTCTTACTGCTTGATCCCTTTTGTCTTGCTTTTTCTGGTTTTCTCAAAAAAAATTATTAAGTCAGCAGGTCTTGTGACTCTTTCTGCTACGGCTATTTTGTGGATTTTCTATGTAATTAAAGTTGGCGGTGATTACATGGAATTTCGTTTTTTAATTCCTGTTTTGCCGTTTATCTTTATTCTTATCTCCAGCCTGATTTTTTCTTTTGTTAAAACTAGAGAAGTCAAAATAGCTTTGGTTTTGCTTGTTTTGGTTGGTTCATTACATCATTTTTTTACTTTTGGTTTA